>NZ_JBYOKU010000024.1:0-95913 GCF_057799175.1 Pseudomonas sp. 14P5.3.2
CCCCCCCCCCCCCCCCCTCCCCCCCCCCACCCCCGCTCCCACAGGGTTTTGTGCATGGCAGGCATGAAAAAGGCGACCCGGAGGTCGCCTTTTTCAGTCGAGCGCGCGTGATCAGAACTCGTGATCAGCGTTGTCCGGGTTCAGGTCGCTGATGCCCAGCTTGCCGGCAGCCGCTTCGATCGAACCGGTCTGCTTGACCAGCGCAGCGATGGCGTCACGCACGATCTGGTTGCCAGCGGTATTGCCGGCAGCGATCAACTGGTCGTAGTGCTCACCCTTGTTGGCGTGATCGACCATGACCTGGATCTTGGCTTCGGTAGCGGCCAGATCGGCTTTCAGCGCGTTGTCGGCAGCCGGGTCGGCCTTGGCCACCAGCGACGACAGGCTGGCGCCGGTCATCTTGGTGCCGTCGGTGCGGGTGTATTCGCCCAGGTACACGTTACGAATGCCTTTGGCATCGTAGAAGTGCGAGTTGTGGGTGTTGTCGCTGAAGCAATCCTGTTCGTCTTCCGGGGAGTTGGCTTCCAGGGATACCTTCATGCGCTCGCCCGCCAGTTCACCCAGCGACAGGCTGCCCATGCCGAACAGCATTTTGCGCAGGCCGGTTTCGGCAGGCTCGGCTTCCAGGGTGGCGCGGTAGTTGTCAGCCACGTTCGGCTTCCAGTTACCGACCATTTCTTCCAGATCGCTGACCAGCAGTTGGGTCACCGCTTTGAGGTACGCACGACGACGATCGTTGTGACCGCCGGTGGCGCCCGCGCCTTCCAGGTAGTCGGAAGCAGGACGGTTGCCGGCGCCCGGGCCGGTGCCGTTCAAGTCCTGGCCCCAGAGCAGGAATTCGATGGCGTGGTAGCCGGTGGCGACGTTGGCTTCGGAACCGCCCAGCTCGTTCAGGCTGGCGAGTTTTTCCGGGGTGATGTCTTTGACATCGACCTTGTCTTCGCCGACCTGGACTTCAGTGTTGGCGATGATATTGGCGTTGGCACCCGGGTTACCCAGTGCGTGCTCGTAGGATTTGTCGACGTAGTCGATCAGGCCTTCGTCCAGCGGCCAGGCGTTCACCTGACCTTCCCAGTCGTCGATGATGGTGTTGCCGAAGCGGAATACTTCGCTCTGCAGGTAAGGTACGCGTGCGGCGATCCACGCTTCACGGGCGGCTTTCAGCGTCTCGGCATTCGGCTTGGCGAGGAAGGCGTCTACGGCGGTCTGCAGGGTTTTCGCGGTGGATTCGGCATCGCTGTAGACGGCGAAGACCATGTCGGCGTAGTGCGCGACCACAGCCTTGGCGGCGGCTTCGTCGACTTTCCCGGCTGCGGCAGGAGCAGCGGCAGCGGTGCTGGCGGCTGGAGTCGGCGTGGCCGCAGCGGCAGCCTTGTCTTTGCCTTCGCCGCAACCGGCGAGGGAAATAGCGATGGCCAGCAGACTGGCGGTAGCCAGAGGCATACGAATCATGGCGAACATCCTGCTTCGGTAATTGAATGGACAGGGCGCGGGGGTGCGCAAAGCTGCGACATAATGCAAATCTTTCGCATTATGTGTAAAGGGCTGTGGCTGGAAATATTTCTTGTTTACGCCTGTGTGATGGCGCAGATCAAAAGATCGCAGCCTCGTTTCACTCGACAGCTCCTGCAGGGGAATGCGATCCCTGTAGGAGCTGCCGCAAGCTGCGATCTTTTGACTTTATAAAATAGCCGCGTTGCTGCGTTGGGCTTGCTTGAGGTAGGCAGTCAGTTCCCGGGCAGGCAGCGGTTTGCTGTAGTGGTAACCCTGACCTTCGTGACAGCCTTCAGAGATGATGTAGGACTCCTGCTCGGCAGTTTCCACGCCTTCGGCGATCACCTGCATGCCCAGGCTCTTGCCCAGTTGAATGATCGCGCGAACGATGGTCGCATCATCGTCGTCATCCAGCAGATCCTGAACGAAGCTCTTGTCGATCTTGATCTTGTCCAGCGGCAGGCTTTTCAGATAACTCAGTGATGAGTAGCCGGTGCCGAAGTCGTCGATGGCGATCAGCGCCCCGGAACGACGCAGGCTGAGCAGATGTTGGGCGGCGGTGCTGATGTCTTCCATCAGGCCGGTTTCGGTGACTTCCAGCTCCAGGCTGCGCGGCGGCAAACGGTAGATCTGCAGCAGGTTGTTGACCACTCGCGGCAACTCGGCGTGGTGCAGTTGCACGGTGGACAGGTTGACCGCCATGCGCAGATCGACGAAGCCCTGATCGTGCCATTCGCGCAATTGCTTGCAGGCCTGATCCAGCACCCATTCGCCGATGGCAATGATCGTGCCGTTCTGCTCGGCCAGCGGGATGAACAGGTCCGGCGGCACCAGACCGTGCTCCGGGTGCTGCCAGCGAATCAGCGCTTCAACCCCGACCACGCGGTGATCGCGATAGCTGATCTGCGGTTGATAGACGAGGTAGAACTGATCGCGAATCAGCGCGTCACGCAGGTCTTTTTCCAGTTCGCGACGGCGACGCATCTCGCTGTCGACACTGGCGATGTAGAACTGATAACGGTTGCGCGAACGGGTCTTGGCCAGCGTCATGGTCTGCTCGGCCTTCTGCAACAGCTTCTCGGTGCTGTCGCCGTCCTCGGGGAACAGGGTGATGCCGATGGTTGCGCGCAGGCGGATTTCCTGATGGTCGAGGGCAAACGCCGCTTCCAGATCATCGAGGATGCTTTGCGCCAGCTCTGCCGCTTCGTAAGGTTGTTCGATATCGGCCTGCACCAGCGCAAACTGGTCGCCACCCAGACGGGCGAGGGCACCCAGGCGACCGCTATGGCCGCGCAGGCGGTCGGCCAGCGCCAGCAGCAACTGGTCGCCGGTCTGGTAGCTGAACTGCTCGTTGATCCCTTTGAAATCGTCCAGGCCCACGCACAACACCGCGACCCGGCGTTGCAGCTTGCCGGCGTCGACGAGAATCTTGTCCAGTTGCTGCTGCAATTGCTGGCGGTTCGGCAGACCGGTGAGGAAGTCGTACTGGGCCATGCGCAGCAGGCTGTTTTCCGCTTCGTGGCGCAGGTGCGTGTTGCGTTCGATGGATTCAAGCAACTGGTTGGCGGTGTTGATCCAGATGCCGAGTTCGTTCTTCTCGTTGCCCTTGATCTGCGGAATCTTGTGCTCGCTGGGGCGATCGGGATTGATTTCGGTCAGGTGCTCGATGATCCGCGACAGCGGCTTGGTCAGCAGCCAGTGATAGACCAGATACAGCACCAGGCCCATGGCCAGGGCGCGCAACACGCCGGAAATGAAAATGATCACCGAACTGACGATGAAACTCTCGCCATAGGTGGCGGTGTCGAGGGTGATGCTCAGGTCGCCGTAATACTCGCTGTACGGGCCGCGGCCAACCAGTTGGGTGGTGAAGGTGCGTTCCTGACCGAGGATCAGATCGGTCAGCCAACGGCTGTTGGAGTGCTGCAACTCGCGGGATTTTTGCGCGAGCATCGCTTCGTTGGGATGGCCGATGGAGGCCTGGCGCACGGCGTCGTCCTGGAACAGGCCTTCGATCACCTGCATGCCCATTTCCCGGTCCAGGCTGTACACGGCCTGAGTCGAGGGATCACGGAACATGTCGAGGATGCGCTGCGCATCGCCGGCCACCGCCTGGCGGGTTTTATAGGCATCGAAAACGATCTGGGCGCAGCTCAAGACCACGCCGACGATCAATGCCGAAAGGAGCACGACCCGGAGCAACTTCACCGACAAGCTGTTCTTGAGTTCCAGCTTCAAAGGGTTATTCCTTGTTCCGTGCGGGTAGCGTCAAGTTGCCATGAGTATTGGCAATCCCGTGTTGGCAGTCAAAGGGACAATCAAGCCCCGGAACATTTGCCCGTGGCCTTGGCCGAAATGCTGCTGTCTGGAGTCTCAGCTCTATTTGTACTGTGTCGGTAGTTTCGGCCCTCAACTTGAGCGGTGCGGAACAAATTTTCACTGATTTGATGGTAGCCCGCTACGGCGCGGCGGCAAGAGGTCGAAGGCTGCTTTCGTTGTGGGAAAACGGCCTGAGTGGGATTCGATGCGGTGCGGCTTTTTTCGGGCATAAAAAAACCCGGCCATAGCCGGGTTTTTTATCTGGCGCGCAGCTTAAGCGGTGAAGGTTTTGCCTTCGAACTGCTCAGCAACGAACTTCCAGTTGACCAGGTTCCAGAACGCTTCAACGTACTTCGGACGCAGGTTGCGGTAGTCGATGTAGTAAGCGTGTTCCCAGACGTCGCAGGTCAGCAGCGGGGTGTCGCCGCTGGTCAGCGGGTTGCCGGCGCCGATGGTGCTGGCCAGAGCCAGGGAACCGTCAGCCTTCTTCACCAGCCAGCCCCAGCCGGAACCGAAGGTGCCGATCGAGGTTTTGCTGAACTCTTCCTTGAACTTGTCGAACGAACCGAAAGCCGCGTTGATGGCTTCAGCCAGTGCGCCGGTTGGTTGACCGCCGGCGTTTGGCGCCAGGCAGTTCCAGTAGAAAGTGTGGTTCCAGACCTGAGCGGCGTTGTTGAAGATGCCGCCCGAGGAAGTCTTGACGATCTCTTCCAGGGTCTTGCCTTCGAACTCGGTGCCTGGCACCAGGTTGTTCAGGTTCACGACATAGGTGTTATGGTGCTTGTCGTGGTGAAATTCCAGGGTTTCCTTGGAAATGTGCGGCTGCAGGGCATCGTGTGCGTAAGGCAGCGGCGGCAATTCGAAAGCCATGATGATTCTCCTAATCAGGTCTGTTGCGGTGAGCGCAAGGCCGATCACGGGCGGCCAGAAATGCACCGACGAGTTTTTACTCTTTGCGGCGCAGGGTTCGGATCATAGCACCGGGGTCAAGGCTTAACCACGCAACAACTGTGTGGGATAGAGGTTCCAGAGCTGTTTGGAATAAATCACTGCGCCAATATCAATTGCCCTGCGACTGTAAACATCATCAACGCCACCACCAGATCGAGAATCCGCCAGGTACTCGGCCGCGCCAGCCACGGTGCAAGCCATGCGGCACCCAGTGCAAGAGTGAAAAACCACAGCAGCGACGCACTCGCCGCGCCCACGACATAAGCCCCCGGCACCGACTGCTGCGCACCGAGCGAGCCGATCAGCAACACCGTGTCCAGATAAACGTGCGGATTGAGCAACGTCACTGCCAGCGCGCTGAGCATCACCGCGCGCAACGAGCGTACGGTGTGGTTTTCGCCCTGATCCAGACTCTGTTTCGAGAACGCCCGGCGCAGCGCCTGGCTGCCGTACCAGATCAGAAAGACGGCGCCGCCCCAGCGCGCCACTGCGAGCAATGTCGGGTTCTGCGCCAACACCGTGGCCAGGCCGAAAACCCCGGCCGCCACCAGCAGCGCATCGCACGCCACACACAACGCCGCCACCGGCAGGTGATGTTCGCGCCGCAGGCTCTGGGCCAATACAAAAGCATTCTGCGTGCCGATCGCCATGATCAACCCGAACGCCACCAGCAGGCCGTTCACATAGCTTTGCCACATAACGATTACTCCGCGTTGGCTGCGAGATCGCGCAGTACGTGCATGGCGCGTTTGGCGTCGGCCTGTCCGACAAACAAATGGTCGTGGTAGTAACCGGCGATCACGTTGCAACTGATCCCGGCCTTGCCCAGTGCTGTGGCGAACGCAGCGGTGAGGCCGACCGCTTCCAATGCCGAATGCACGTTGAGGGTGATCCACGCCGCGACATAATCGAAACTGAACCCGGCGTGTTCCGCCTGAGAGCGTTCGAGGATCACGGTCAGGCCTTCCTGTTCACGAAAGCTGCCGACAATCTCCAGACCGTTGGGCAACTGAGCGTCACGCAGGGTGCAGAACACGTATTCACCGGCATTGAGCTGCGGGCTCATGCTGCGCAGCAACGTCGTGAGTGAGGTTTCGCCAGCCATTGCAGTGTTCCTTGATAAAGAGTGCTTGCTGGCTATTCTCCGGTCGAAAGCTGTATAAGAAAAACCAATAGTGCTGATCGCTCATTAGGAAAACTGATGTTCGACTATAAATTGCTTTCCGCGCTGGCCGCTGTGGTCGAGCAGGCCGGATTCGAACGCGCCGCACAGGTGCTGGGCTTGTCGCAATCGGCGATTTCCCAGCGGATCAAACTGCTGGAAGCGCGGGTCGGCCAACCGGTGCTGGTGCGCGGCACACCGCCGTCGCCGACCGAGATTGGCCGGCGGCTGCTCAACCATGTGCAGCAGGTGCGCCTGCTTGAGCGTGACTTGCAGACCCTGGTGCCGGCGCTTGACGAAGAGGGCGTGCCGGAGCGTTTGCGCATCGCCCTCAACGCCGACAGCCTCGCCACCTGGTGGGCCGAAGCCGTGGGCGATTTCTGCGCCGAGCAGCATTTATTGCTGGATCTGGTGGTGGAAGATCAGACCGTCGGCCTCAAGCGCATGCGTGCCGGAGAAGTCGCGGCGTGTGTCTGTGCCAGCGAACGCCCGGTGGCCGGTGCGCGCAGTGTGTTGCTCGGGGCGATGCGCTATCGGGCGCTGGCCAGTCCGGCGTTCATCGAGCGGCATTTTCCCGATGGCGTGCGTGCCGAACAGTTGCCGCGTACCCCGGCGCTGGTGTTCGGGCCGGACGATTTCCTCCAGCATCGTTACCTCGCATCGCTCGGTGTCGACGGTGGTTTCGAGCACCACTTGTGCCCGTCATCCGAAGGTTTTGTGCGTCTGACCGAAGCCGGGTTCGGTTGGGGACTGGTGCCGGAACTGCAAGTGCGCGAGCAGTTGCAACGCGGGACTTTGCGCGAACTGTTGCCAGATAAACCGATCGATGTGCCGTTGTACTGGCATCATTGGCGCAATGGCGGTCAGTTGCTGGGCTTGCTGACCGAACAATTGCTACGTTCTTCACCACGATGGCTGGTGCCCTTGGGCTGACGGTCAGCGTCAAGACAGACGTATCAGGTAAACGAAAGACATCGGAGCGTTACATGAAAATTCTGGTCACCGGCGCAAGCGGCTTCATTGGCGGACGCTTTGCGCGTTTCGCCCTGGAGCAGGGCCTGGACGTGCGGGTCAACGGTCGCCGGGCCGAGAGCGTCGAGCATCTGGTGCGCCGTGGCGCCGAGTTCGTCCCGGGCGATCTCACCGATGCGGATCTGGTGCGCGAACTCTGCGCCGACGTCGAAGCGGTGGTGCACTGTGCCGGTGCCGTCGGCTTGTGGGGGCGTTATCAGGACTTTCATCAGGGCAACGTGCAGGTTACCGAAAACGTCGTCGAAGCCTGCCTCAAGCAGCGCGTGCGGCGGCTGGTGCATCTGTCGTCGCCGTCGATCTACTTCGATGGCCGCGATCACCTCGGCCTGACCGAAGAGCAAGTGCCCAAGCGCTTCAAGCATCACTACGCGGCGACCAAATATCTGGCCGAGCAAAAGGTCTTCGGCGCCCAGGAGTTCGGCCTCGAAACCATCGCCCTGCGCCCGCGTTTCGTCACCGGTGCCGGCGACATGAGCATCTTCCCGCGCCTGCTGAACATGCAGCGCAAGGGGCGTCTGGCGATCATCGGTGACGGCCTGAACAAGGTCGATTTCACCAGCGTGCAGAACCTCAACGAAGCGCTGCTCAGCAGTCTGCTGGCGGCCGGTTCCGCGTTGGGTAAGGCCTACAACATCAGCAATGGCGCGCCGGTGCCGTTGTGGGATGTGGTCAATTATGTGATGCGCAAAATGGAAGTGCCGCAGGTCACCAAATACCGCTCGTACGGTCTGGCCTACAGCGTTGCGGCGCTCAACGAAGGCGTGTGCAAACTCTGGCCGGGACGCCCGGAGCCGACCCTGTCGCGGCTGGGCATGCAGGTCATGAAGAAAAATTTCACCCTCGACATCAGTCGCGCCCGGCATTATCTGGACTACGATCCGAAAGTCAGCCTGTGGTCGGCCCTCGACGAGTTCTGTGGCTGGTGGAAAGCCCAGGACATCCGTTGATACAAGTCGCCCGGCCGGCAATGAACCGCGCCGCCGCTTGAGGGTCAATCCCTGCGGCTGCGACGGTTATACTTCGCTGCATTCAGCCATCACCGCGTTCCACAAAGGTTGCCTCAATGTCCATGCGTAACGATGCCAACGACGATTTCGACGATGTACCGAGCCTGCGGGCCGACACCTTTGACGACGATGACATTCCGCCGACCGCCCGCACTTCCGTGCATTCGCGCACGCCGCCGGTAGTCAAGGTCAAGGCCGCGAGCACCGGGCCGTTGTGGGCGCTGGTTGGCGCGCTGTTCTTTGCTTTCATCGGTCTGGCCTGGTGGAGCTTCCAGCAGATTTCGCTGATGGAGCAGCAACTGGTGGCCACCCAGGAAAGCTTTGCGCGCATCAGCGAGGAAGCGGCGGGACGCCTGCAGGATATTTCCGGCAAGGTCGTCGCCAGTCAGAGCAACGTCAACAGCGACAGCGAAGCCTTGAAGCAGCAGATCAAACAGCTGGAAACCCAGTTGCTGGATCAGAGTAAACAGCAGCAAGGCGTGGTCGGTCAGACCAGCGATCTGGACAAGCGTCTGGCGCAGATGACCGCGCAGACCACCGAACAACAGAACGCCAATACCCAGTTGCAGGCTCAGGTCAAAGCCCTGAGTGCGGAACTGGCAACCCTGAAAAGCGCCCCGGTCGACACCGGCAAGTTCGATGCGCAGCTCAAGAGCCTGAGTGCCGACATTGCCGCGCTGAAGAAGCAAGGCAACCCGAGCGCGGCGATCGAGCGTCTGGAGCAGGAAATCATCGTCCTCAAGAGTGAACAGGACAACCGCCCGGCCGCTGCGCAGGGTGGCGGCAATACCGCCGAGTTCGACGCATTCCGCGGCCAGATGACCCGCAACATCAACACCCTGCAGGCGCAGATCCAGAACCTGCAGCAGCAGATCAATGCCCGGCCATAGGGCCGGAGTCAGGAACCTTTGTGGCGAGGGAGCTTGCTCCCGCTGGAGTGCGAAGCGCTCCCCTGCTTTCGTTCAGGTAGAGCGCATTTGCAGGTTTTGCGACTGCTTCGCAGCCGAGCGGGAGCAAGCTCCCTCGCCACAGGGGATACCGCAACTTCTGGATTCATCTTCGACCGCCTTCCTACCCCAAGCCGTCTACGCTCTTGAAACACCAACAAGAACGAGGGATGCGTTATGGGTTTTTTGCATAAAGTGGCGTGGCTCGGTGTGATGCTTTTGGTGGGGGTAGCGCAGGTCAACGCTGCCACCGCGCAAAAGGATGACAGCAAGGCCGCCATTGCGCTGCTGGAAAAGGCCCTGGCCTATTACCACGACAATGGCGACAAGGCCTTCGCCGCGTTCAGCCGTCAGGGCGAGTTCGTCGACAAGGATCGCTACGTGTTCGTGGTCGATACCAAAGGCGTGATGCTCGCCAGTGGTGGCCCATCCTCAGCCTTGATCGGCCGTGACGTCAGCGAGGTGCTTGCGCCGGATTTGCAGAAAGCCTTCAAGGACGCCTTGCTGGTGCCGGAAGGCAACGGCATTCAACAGGCCGAATACCGCTGGCAGAACTGGGCGGACGGCAAGGTCGAGCGCAAACATGTGTATTACCAGCGCATCGGTCAGCGCATTCTGGCGGTCGGTTATTACCTGCCGCGTGCTTCAGCCGAGCAGGCCAAGGCACTCCTCGACAAGGCTGCAACCGATCTGGGGAAAAACGAGAAGGGCACCCTGACGGCCATCAACTCGCTCAAGGGCGGTTATCTGCAGGATGACTTGTATGTGTTCGTCGTTGATTTGAACACTCAACGCTACGTTGCCCACGGCACTAACCTGCGCCTGATCAATACCGATTTCAGCAAGATCAACGACCCGGAAGGCAAACCGGTGGGCGAGCCGATTCTGGCGCTGATCGCCAAGCAGGATGACGGCGAATACGAATACCGCTGGAAAAACCCGGTGACCGGCAAGGTCGAGGACAAGCATGCCTACCTGAAGAAGGTCGGGCATTTTCTGGTGGCGGTGGGTTACTACAGCCCCTGAAAATACCTTTGCCCCCCTGTGGGAGCGAGCCTGCTCGCGAAGGCATAGTGTCAGCTGACATCACAGTTGAATGACACACCGCTTTCGCGAGCAGGCTCGCTCCCACAGGTTTCATGGCATCTGTGCCTATTTGGCGCCGTGCTCCCGCCCGCGCAGCAACTTGTTCGGCATCGCAATTGCCGCCGCCAGCCCCAACAGCGACACCGCCGTACTCACCCACAGCAAATGCCGGAACGTCACCGAAAGCTCGGCGCGCAAGGCGTGCTGTGCCTCACCCGGGGCGGCGTTCAAACCGTCGAGCAGCACATTGCCCGAATGCCCCTCGCTGATCAGCGCGTTGCTCGCCAGATGGGCAAAACTCGAGTCCTGCAAAAAGGCCAGCAACAGCGCCGACATCAACGCCACGCCCACCGCGCCGCCCAGCGAGCGGAACAGGTTGGTGGTGCTGGTGGCGACGCCGATGTCGCGCTGATCCACCGAGTTCTGCGTGCCGACCAGTGAGGTCGGGAACTGCATGCCGCCGGCAATCCCGCTGAGCAGCATGAACAGGCTGCTGACCAGCGTCGCGTCCGGTGGGCTGAACGCCATGCCGAGAATCGAGATCGGCATCAGCAGCGCGCCAGTCAGAATCTGTGGTTTGTAACGGCCGGTGACCGAGGTGCGGCGTCCGGCGAAATAAGCGCCAATCGGCAGCCCCATCGCCAGCGGCAGCAAGTGCAACGCCGCCGCATCGGCCCCGGCGCCGGTGACGCTCTGGAAGCGCAACGGCATCAACACGATCAGCGAGATCGCCTGGAAACTGGTGAAGAAAATCGTGCACCAGCACAGCAACGCATTGCGGTTGGTGAACAGGTGCATCGGCAGCAGCGGCTCCCGCGCCCGGCGTTCATGCCAGACGAACACCGCCAGTATCAGCACTGCACAGGCAAACAAGCCGAGCACTTCGCTGCTGCGCCACGAATGGCCCTGACCGACCTGAGTGATGCCCAGCAGCAGGGCGGTCAAACCGATGATCATCAGCAGCGTGCCGAGGTAGTCGATGATCGGCTTGCGCTGCGGAATCGGCAGCCCGCGCAGGTTGCGATTGGCAACCCACCAGGCGCCGAGCCCCAGCGGCAGGTTGATCAGGAACACCCAGCGCCACGACAGGTATTCGGTCATGTAGCCACCGAGCACCGGCCCGGCGACGCTGGCGACCGCGTACATGCTGCTGAAGTAACCCTGATAACGGCCGCGTTCGCGGGGCGGGACGATGTCGCCGATGATCGCCTGACTGACCGAAATCATCCCGCCGGCGCCGATGCCCTGGAGAATCCGCGCCAGCACCAGTTGTTCCATGCTTTGCGCCATACCGCAGAACAGCGAGGCGAGGGTGAACAGGCCCATGCCGAACAGCATCAGTTTGCGCCGCCCGTACAGGTCGCCGAGCTTGCCGTAGATCGGCACGGCCACAGTCATCGCCACCATGTACCCGGAAATTACCCAGGCCAGCAGGCTGACATCCTTGAATTGTGCGGAGATGGCGGGCATCGAGACGGCGACGATGGTCTGATCCAGCGCGCCGAGAAAGATCGCCAGCATCAGCGCGACCAGCACGCTGCGAATGGCCGGTTTGGGTGTTTCAGGCTGGTGAAGATTGGTCACGGGCGAAACCTGCGGGCAGTGAGAGTCCCGCGGATCGTCAGGCGAGCGGGAATGCTCGCCAGTGTAAGTCGGTAGGAAGCTATTCGATAGCCTCATAAGGAAGTCCGACGTAATTTTCTGCAATGGTTTTTCGCCCCGCTTCTGAACTGACAAAGTAGTCCAGTTCCGAGGCGCTGATGCGCTGACTGAAATCATCGTGTTCGTCGAAGCGATGCAGCATCGAGGTCATCCACCAGGAAAAGCGTTCGGCTTTCCATACCCGGCGCAGGCAGATTTCCGAGTATTTCTCCAACAAGTCCGTGCGTCCTTCGCGGTAAACCTTCAGCAGGATATTGAACAAAGTGCTGACGTCACTGGCCGCCAGATTCAGGCCCTTGGCGCCAGTGGGCGGGACGATATGCGCGGCATCGCCAAGCAGAAACATCCGCCCGTACTGCATCGGCTCGACGACAAAACTGCGCAGCGGCGCGATACTTTTTTCAATCGACGGGCCGGTCACCAGTTTCTCGGCAAGCGCCGTGGGCAAGCGGCTTTTGAGTTCATCCCAAAAGCGCTGATCGGACCAGGCGGCGACATTTTCCTCGGCCGGCACTTGCAGGTAGTAACGGGTGCGAGTGGCCGAGCGCATGCTGCACAGGGCGAAGCCGCGTTCGTGACGGGCGTACACCAGCTCATCGTGCACCGGCGGGGTGTCGGCGAGAATCCCCAGCCAGCCGAACGGATAGACTCGCTCGAAAATCTTCAGGCAGTCTTCGGGAATCGACTGCCGGGCCACGCCGTGAAAACCATCGCAACCGGCGATGTAATCGCAGTCGACGCGCCAGGTTTCACCGTCCTTTTCGAAAGTGACAAAGGCCTCGTCGCTTTTCATGCCGTGAGGAACGACATCGCTCACTTCATAAAACGACAGCGCCCCGGCCTCCCGACGAGCGGCCATCAGGTCGCGAGTGACTTCGGTCTGGCCGTAAACCATCACGGTTTTTCCGCCGGTCAAACCCTGCAGATCGATGTGTGCCAGACGTCCATCCAATGCCAGATCGAAGCCGGTGTGTACCAACCCTTCGGCATCCATGCGCGCACCCACGCCGGCCTGACGCAACAGCTCTACCATGCCCTGTTCAAGCACCCCGGCGCGAATTCGCCCGAGCACGTAATCGGGTGTCTGGCGTTCGACAATCAGGGTGTCGATACCAGCGTTGTGCAACAACTGACCGAGGAGCAATCCGGACGGACCGGCGCCGATGATGGCGACTTGGGTTTTCAGCGTTTTCATTGTTTTTATGACTCGCAAGCTTCACGCGACGGGAGCCGGTGAATGATTTTTATGGATCGAGTGCTTGCATTTTTCCCTTGCGGGTCTGTCAATTGAAGGTGAAAACTGAGCCGATACCTGTACATTCTGCCAATCGGTGCGATTATCGCCCGCAACCTCGAGGCCTGGATTGAAGTGATGAACAAGCCTGACCTGCCTTCGATTCCGGTGTTCAAGCTCTACGGTGAAAGCCTGGACTGGCCGACCCCTGACTTGCTGCACTGTGAAACCATTTCCAAACGCAGCCGCGAACATCAATGGGAAATCAAACCCCACCGCCACGCCGATTTGTGCCAGTTGCTCTTCGTCTTCAAAGGTCAGGCAGAGCTTGAAATCGAAGGTCAACGCACGCAGCTCAACGAACCCGCCATTCAAGTCCTGCCACCGTTGTCGGTGCATGGCTTCCGCTTTTCCGAGGACGTCGAAGGATTCGTCGTCACCCTCGCCAATCCGTTGATCAATCACTTGCAGGCGCAACTGGGCAATTCGGTGCACGCACTGGCCCAGGCCGAGCACTATCCGGCGGGCAAGGATGCGGAGTACCTGAACAGTCTGTTTTCAGCGTTGCAGGCCGAGTACAACGGCCATCAGCCAGCGCGGGAAATGCTCATGCATTCGCTGGTGAGCGTGATCATGGTCTGGGTCAGCCGACAGGCGATCGTGCGCCATAACGCCAGCCAGCGACCGCAACGCCAGCGCGAATACCTCAACGGGTTCATTCAATTGGTGGAGGAGACTTACCGCCAGCATGTGAAGGTCGAAGACCTCGCCCATCGCCTGGGGATTTCGGTGTCGCACCTCAACGGCACCTGCCGGGAACTGGCAGGGCAGCCGGCGCTGCAGATCATGCACGAACGCCAGTTGCTGGAAGCCAAACGTTTGCTGACCTACACCAGCATGACCATTTACGAGATGTCGGAGTTGTTGGGGTTTTCCGATCCGACCAACTTCACGCGCCTGTTCCGGCGCCGGGTGGGGATATCGCCAAAGGCCTTCCGCGACCGGCTGAAGGCCGAGCAGTGATCTGGTAAACGCTGCGGTCTCCTGTGGGAGGGGGCTTGCTCCCGAAAGCGGTCTATCAGTTTGCATCAATGCTGAATGACACATCGCATTCGGGAGCAAGCCCCCTCCCACAGGATCGCACTGCAGCTCAGGTCAATCAGCGCAGTGCATTAAGCGTCGCGTTATGCGGAATGCAGCGCTCGAAATTGCAACTCGCGAACTCGCGGGGCAGTTGTCGCAGTTGCTCGACCCGCCAGGCCGCGGTGCCGTACAGCGCCAGCGTAGCGGCGCAGGTGATGAAAATCGCGAAGTACCTTCTTGTTCTGATGTTCATGGCGTTGACCTCTGAACGCATACCCTGCGGTATTACTTTCAGCATAGGTCAGCGGTACAGAGTTGCCAGCCACCGCTCCCACAGGAATACCGGATTTACAGGCCTATATCCCATTTGGGATTTTCCGGGAATCGTTCGACGAGAAAATCCAGCATGCTGCGCAGCGCTGCCGGCATGTGCTTGCGTGACGCATACACCGCGTAGATGTTCATCTGCCGTGGCTCGGCATCCGGCAGCAGACGTACCAGTTCACCGGTATGCACGTGAACCCCGGCCTGATAGGTCGGCAGCATCGCCACCCCCGCGCCGGCCAGCGTCGCCCGCAACAGGGTGCTGGCTTCATTGGCGCTGATGTTACCCTGTACCGGCACCGACACCGGTTCGCCATCCTCCTCGAAATGCCACAGGCTCTTGCCGAAATACGAGTGCGTGAGGCAGTTGTGTCGGCCCAGGTCCTCGACCCGCTGCGGTGGCGGGTTATCGCGCAGATAAGCCGGTGCGGCGCAGACCACTGAGCGGCACACGGTCAGGCGTCGGGCGATCAGGTTCGGGTCCAGGTCATTGCTGGTGCGGATCGCCAGGTCGATGCGCTCATCCACCAGGTTCACCGTGCGGTCGAGCATCTGCAGATCGATGCTGACCCCGGGGTAACGTTTGACGTACGCCGCCATCGCATCGGCCAGTTGCGCCTGGCCGAACGAGGTGCTGACGCTGATACGCAGCAATCCTCGCGGTGCATCGTGCGGTTCACTGACTGCTGCCTGCATATCCGTCGAGAGTTCGAGCATCTGCCGACAGCGCGGCAGGATTTCACTGCCGGCGGCGGTCAGGCTCAACTTGCGCGTGGTGCGGTGCATCAGGCGCGCGCCGATCCAGTCTTCCAGCTCCGCCAGATAGCGCGACACCACCGGCCGTGACAGGTCCAGATGATCGGCGGCCGCCGACTGGCTGCCCAGATCCACCACCGTGACAAACACCCGCATTGCTTGAAGACGATCCATGATTTGCCCGCTTTCAGAAACAAACTATGTCCAAGCATCGCATTTTTTGTACCGAGTCAGGCAACTAAGCTCTGTCCCATCGCCAAACACGGCATTCGGACCACGGAGCAACAGATGATCGGCTTCACTACCCTCAAGCGCGTTTTGCTGGCCACCGCCACCCTCGGTTTCGCGGCCCACGCCGCTGCCGCCAACCTGACCCTGGATGTCTACAACCCGGGCACCAACGCGATTTTCCCGGTGACTTCGGTGCTGGTCAGCGGCGAGAAAGACGCGATCCTGGTCGACGCGCAATTCGGCAAGGCCCAGGCCGAGCAGGTGGTGGAAAAGATCCGCGCCAGCGGCAAGCACCTGACCACCATCTACATCAGCCACGGTGACCCGGATTACTACTTCGGCCTCGACACCCTGACTCAGGCTTTCCCCGACGCCACCGTGCTGGCCTCGCAGCCGACCGTCGATCACATCAAGCAGACCGTCGACGGCAAACTCGCCTTCTGGGGCCCGAAAATGGGCGCCGACGTGCCAGCCAAAACCATCGTGCCGGGCGTGCTCAAGGGCGACAGCCTGATGCTCGAAGGGCAGAAGTTGCAGGTGGTGGGACTTGAAGGCAAACAACCGGATCGCAGTTTCGTGTGGATTCCGTCGCTCAAGGCTGTGGTCGGTGGCGTCGTGGTCGCCGAGAACATTCATGTGTGGATGGCTGATACCCAGACCGCGCAATCCCACGCCGACTGGCTGCAAACCCTGCACTCGATCGAAACCCTGAAGCCGAAAACCGTGGTGCCGGGTCACTATCTGGGCGAGAGCAGCCGCTCGCTGGCCAGCGTGAAATTCACCGCCGACTACATTAAGGCTTTCGACGATGAAACCGCCAAGGCCAAAGATTCCGCCGCACTGATCAAGGCCATGCAAAAACGCTACCCGAAACTCGGCGAAGAAAGCTCGCTGGAGCTGAGCGCCAAAGTCGCCAAGGGCGAGATGAAGTGGTAACCCGATTGATCTGAAACAGAGGTCGAGAGGACTTTTGTGGCGAGGGAGCTTGCTCCCGCCCGCCTGCGCAGCAGGCGTAAAACCTGCCAATGCGTTGTATCTGAAACGGGCGGGGGAGTGCTTCGCCCTCCAGCGGGAGCAAGCTCCCTCGCCACAGGGAATACCGCTTCAAGATTAGATTTATGCCGTCGTTGAAACTCTCAAGCCAACTGGAGAATGTCATGAGCAAGATCGCAATCATTGGTGCCACCGGCCGTGCCGGTAGCCAACTGCTGGAAGAAGCCCTGCGTCGCGGCCATAGCGTCACCGCCATCGCCCGCGATACCTCGAAGATCGGTAACCGTGCCGGTGTGGTCAGCAAGAATGTCGATGTGCTGGATTCGGCGGCGCTGCAAGCCGCCGTCGCCGGTCACGACGTGGTGATCAGCGCCGCGCATTTCGCCACCGTACCGGCCAGTGCCGTGGTCGGCCCGGTGAAACAGGCGGGCGTGAAGCGTCTGCTGGTGGTCGGGGGGGCCGGTTCGCTGTTGCTGCCGGACGACACCCGAGTGATCGACAGCGCGGGTTTCCCCGCCGAATACAAAACCGAGGCCAGTGCGGGGGCGGCGTTTCTCGATGCGTTGCGTCAGGAGCAGGATCTGGACTGGACCTTCCTCTCGCCATCGGCAGAGTTTGTCGAAGGTGAGCGCACCGGCACCTTCCGCGTCGGCAAGGATCACTTGCTGATGAGTACCGAAGGTCGTAGCTGGATCACCTTCGCCGATTACGCGATCGCGCTGATCGACGAAGTGGAAACGCCGAAGCATTCGCGTCAGCGGTTTACGGTCGGCTACTAAGCAACGACGCGGAACAAATGTGGGAGCGGGCTTGCTCGCGAAGGCGGTGTGTCAGCGACATTTGAAGTGACTGACACTCCGCCTTCGCGAGCAAGCCCGCTCCCACAGGGGTATTAGTTTGTTTCAGCGGGTATGCGCCTGTTCCACCAGCCAGATCATCAACTCCTCCAACTGCGGCGATGCTTCCCCACCCTGCGGCATCACCACGTAGTACCCCAACCCCGTCTTCACCTTCAACTCAAACGGCATCACCAGCCGCCCGGCGCGCAGGTCATCGCCGATCAGCGACCAGTCGCCAATCGCCACACCCGTCCCGTGGGAGGCCATCGACATCGCCTGATCCAGCGTCTCGAAATGCTGCCCCGTGTCGACATTGCTCAATTGCAACCCGGCGGCTGTCAGCCATACGGTCCAGTCCTGGATATCGTGGGTGGGATGCAGCAGCAGATGCTGTTGCAGATCGGCCGGTTCGCTCAGCGCCGGTGGGCCCTTCAATAGCGCTGGCGAACAGACTGGCGTCAGTTGTTCATCGAACAGATGCAGGGCGGTCGACGAATTGTCCGGTGGCGTGCCGTAGATCACCGCGGCATCGAATGGCTCACGCTGAAAGTCCACGCCGTGGGCCAGTGTGGTGGTCAGTTTGACCGGCACATCCGGGCGTTCCTTTTGCCACTGCAGCAGGCGCGGCACCAGCCAGCGCATCACGCAGCTCGGCGCCTTGAGTTGCAGAGTTTGCCGCTTGAGACCGATCTGCTCGGTCGCTTCGCTGATCAGGCCAAAGATCTTCTCCACCCGTGGCAGCCACTCACGCCCTTCAGCGGTCAGCTCAAGGCCTCGGGCCAGACGAATGAACAACTCATAACCGAGATGATCCTCCAGCCCGGCGATCTGCCGGCTCACCGCGCCCTGGGTGATGTGCAACTGCTCGGCCGCCCGGGTGAAGTTGCAGCACTGCGCAGTGATCAGAAACGTGTGCAGGGCGGGCAGGGGAGGCAGTCGTTTCATGGGGATCCGAGGTATGACGTGAGGACATGGCTAGTATGACTTTTAATCGATTGTTGCCGCTACTCGCCGCCCGTTCAATGAGCCCATTCCACCCGGATCGATGTGGGAGCGAGCTTGCTCGCGAATACGGTTTTCTATTCAGCATCAATGTGGCTGATACACCGCTTTCGCGAGCAAGCTCGCTCCCACACTGGCACGGCGTATTGAACAACAAGAAGGGCAATCGGCATGGCGACGTGTGGCGAAGTACTGGTCAAGTTACTCGAAGGTTACGGGGTCGAGCAGGTGTTCGGCATTCCCGGGGTGCACACCGTTGAGCTGTATCGCGGCCTGGCCCGTTCGCGCATCAACCACGTCACTCCACGGCATGAACAGGGTGCCGGTTTCATGGCTGACGGCTATGCGCGCACCAGCGGCAAACCGGGTGTGTGCTTCATCATCACCGGCCCGGGCATGACCAACATCACCACCGCGATGGGCCAGGCCTACGCCGACTCGATCCCGATGCTGGTGATCTCCAGCGTGCAGACCCGCAGCCAGTTGGGCGGCGGTCGCGGCAAGCTCCACGAGTTGCCGAACCAGAGTGCGCTGGTCGGCGGTGTCGCTGCGTTCTCTCACACCTTGATGTCCGCTGCGGAATTGCCGGGCGTACTGGCGCGTGCCTTCGCCCTGTTCCAGGCCGGGCGCCCGCGTCCGGTGCACATCGAAATTCCGTTGGACGTGCTGGTCGAAGAGGCCGATGAATTGCTCGGCAGTGTTCCGGTGAACATCGATCGTGCCGGTGCAGCACCGAGTGCCGTCAGCCGCATGACTGAACTGCTGGCCAACGCCCGGCGTCCGCTGATTCTCGCTGGCGGCGGTGCCATCGACGCCGCACCCGAGCTGACCCGACTGGCCGAGCGCCTCGATGCTCCCGTAGCACTGACCATCAACGCCAAAGGCATGTTGCCGTCGAACCACCCGCTGCTGATCGGCTCGACGCAAACGCTGGTCGCGACCCGTGCACTGGTGGCCGATGCCGACGTGGTGCTGGCGATCGGCACCGAGCTGGCGGAGACCGATTACGACGTCACCTTCGCCGGTGGTTTCGAGATCCCCGGCAAGTTGCTGCGCATCGACATCGACGCCGATCAGACCGTGCGCAACTATCCGCCGCACGTGGCGTTGGTCGCCGATTCGCGCAACGCCGCGCAAGCGCTGCTCAGTGCGCTGGCACAGCAAAAACTCGCCGAACGCAGCAGCGATTGGGGTCAGGTTCGCGTCGCACAATTGCGCACTGAACTGGCCGCGAGCTGGGATGCGCCGACCCTGGCCCAGACCCTCTTTCTCGACACTGTGCTTGATGAACTGCCGGATGCGGTGTTCGTCGGCGATTCCACGCAACCGGTGTACACCGGCAACCTCACGTTCAACCCGGATCACCCGCGCCGCTGGTTCAATTCGTCCACCGGTTACGGCACCCTCGGTTACGCCTTGCCGGCGGCGATCGGCGCATGGCTCGGCGGCCGCATCAAGGGCGGCGCGCGCCCGCCAGTGGTGTGCCTGATCGGTGATGGCGGCTTGCAGTTCACCCTGCCGGAACTGGCCAGCGCAGTCGAAGCGCGCACGCCGGTGATCGTCCTGTTGTGGAATAACCAGGGCTACGAAGAGATCAAGAAGTACATGGTCAACCGTGCCATCGAGCCAGTTGGCGTCGATATCTACACCCCGGATTTCATCGGCGTCGCCAAGGCCCTGGGCTGCGCCGCCGAAGCGATCAGCTCGGTTGAACAGCTGCGTGGTGCGCTGCGTGCCGCCACTGATCGTCAGGGCCCGACCCTGATTGAAATCGACCAGACTCAATGGATGCAGGCGGTGGCCAAATGATCAATTTCCCAACCACACTCGATGGCCTGTACATCAACGGCCAATGGTCCGCCGGTCGCGAGCATCTGCGGGTGATCAACCCGGCCACCGAAGCGCTGCTGACCACGGTCAATGGCGGCGATGAACGCGCGGTTGATCTGGCCGTCAGCGCAGCCACTGAAGCGTTCAAGAGCTGGTCGAAAACCAGCGGTGCCGAGCGCGGCGCGATCCTGCGCAACATCGCTAATGGCGTGCGCAACGGTCGCGATCACCTGATGCAGCTGCAGTCGAGCAATAACGGCAAACCGCAGTTCGAAGCGTCCATCGACGTCGATGATGTGATCGCCACGTTCGAGTATTACGCCGAACTCGCCGAAGGTCTCGATGCGCAACAGGACAGCAACGTGCCGCTGCCCAGCGACGACTTCAGTGCGCGCCTGCGGCGTGAGCCGTGTGGTGTGGTCGGGCTCATCGTGCCGTGGAATTTCCCGATGGTCACCACCGCGTGGAAACTCGCGCCGGCGCTGGCTGCCGGTTGCTGCGTGGTGTTGAAACCGTCGGAAGTCACGCCGCTGCCGGAGCTGGAACTGGCGGCGATCATCGCCGAATCCGGTCTGCCCCAAGGCGTGTTCAACCTTGTGTGCGGCACCGGTCTGGCGGTCGGTGCGCCGCTGTCGGCGGATCCGCGCATCGCCAAGATCTCCTTTACTGGCAGCAACGCGGTCGGCGTGCAAGTGATGCAACGCGCCGCCGAAACGGTGAAGGGCGTGAGCCTGGAACTGGGTGGCAAATCTTCGCTGCTGGTGCTGGCCGATGCCGATCTGGAACTGGCGGTGGAGCTGGCCTGTGGCGGCGGTTTTTTCAACGCCGGGCAGATGTGTTCGGCCACCAGTCGGGTGTTGGTCGCCGATGAGCTGGCCGACGAATTTCTAATCCGATTGCAGGCCCGCGCGGAAAAAATCCGCGTGGCCGATCCGTTCGATCCTGAAGTGGAGATGGGCGCGCTGGTCAATCAGGCGCAGTACCAGCGCGTGCTCGGCCACATCGATCGCGGCTTGAGCGCCGGGGCGAAATTGATCTGCGGCGGCAATCGTCCGGCGGATCTGCCACGCGGGTATTTCCTGCAGCCGACGGTGTTCACCGAGGTGCCCCTCGACAGTGCGTTGTGGTGTGAAGAGATCTTTGGCCCGGTGCTCTGCGTGCGCAGTTTCAGCAGCGAAGCCGAGGCGATTGCATTGGCCAACGACAGCCAGTTCGGGCTGGTCGCCAGTGTGGTGACTCGCGATGCGGCTGCGGCAGATCGGGTGGCGAATGCGTTGCAGGCCGGGCTGGTGTGGATCAATGCGCCGCAGGTTATCTTTCCGCAGACCGCCTGGGGTGGCTACAAGCAGAGCAGCATCGGCCGCGAGTTGGGGCCTTGGGGGTTGTCTGCGTTTCAGGAGATCAAGCACGTGATCCGGGCGCTCTGAACGGCGTGTCGGGTCTTGGCGATCTGATCCGGATTTTTTGCTGAGCATTCCGGCCTCTTCGCGAGCAAGCTCGCTCCCACATTGGATGTGTGATCAACACTAGTCCACTGTGGGAGCGGGCTTGCTCGCGAAAGCGTCAGCGGCAGCAGAGCAGATTCCGGATCAGACCGACTGCCGCAACCGCGCCAGATCCCGCAACGGCGGCGCGCCAAACAAGCGGCTGTACTCGCGGCTGAACTGCGACGGACTTTCATACCCGACTCGATACCCCGCGGCCGAAGCTTCCAGCCCTTCAGCCAGCATCAGGCGTCGCGCCTCTTGCAGGCGCAGCTGCTTCTGGTACTGCAACGGACTCATCGCCGTCATTGCCTTGAAACGGTGATGCAAGGTCGAGACGCTGAGGTTCACTTCCTTCGCCAGATCATCGATGCGCAGCGGCTGCTCGAAGTTGCCGTTGAGCCATTTGATCGCCTGGCTGATGCGGTGGCTCTGGCTGTTGGCAATCGCGATTTCATACAAGCGATGACCCTGCGGACTGCGCAGCAGGCGATAGAGAATCTCCCGGCGAATCAGCGGCGCGAGCATGGCGATGTCTTTCGGCGCGTCGAGCAGGCGCGCCAGCCGCAGCACCGCGTCGAGCATCGCGCTGTCGATCTGCTCGACATACAGACCGCGTCCCGTGGGCCGGGTCGGCACACCCATCGGGCCGGCGTCGGCGATCAGTGCGGTGATTTCCGCCGGGTCGATGTCCAGGCGCACAGCGAGGATCGGCTCCTCCGGCGAGACATTCACCACCCGTCCGCTGAGCGGCATCGAGACCGAGACCACCAGGTAATTCAGCGGATCGTAATTGAAGTACTCATCCGCCAGCCGCACCTCTTTCCGACCCTGAGCCATGATGCACAGCGCCGGTTGCGCGAGTACCGGGGCGAAGTCGTGGGATTGGGTGTGGCGCGACATGAACAGCGAGCCGATGGCGGTCGCATAACTGCCATCGTCGGTGGTGTTGCGACGGATGATCGCCGCGAGTTCTGCGCGCTGTTTTTCCATGTCGGCATCGGGCGGGGCTTGGAAACGATCGAATGACGTCATGCACGGCATCCTCGGCAAGGGATCTGGAATGGGGCAGAGCATAAGTTTGTGCAAGCGCGAGCGGTAGACACATCCTGTCAAATGCTTGCCTGATTCTGCATGGGCTGGTTTTGCGCGTCGGCCATCAGCCCGCGACCGCCACCTTACCCCCTGCGGCGAATACCCCTGTAGGAGCTGCCGCAGGCTGCGATCTTTTGATTTTAAAAGCGAAAGTCAAAAGATCGCAGCCTGCGGCAGCTCCTACACAAAACGCGTATGACAGGGGTGTGACAGGGTTTTAGTGGTGGTTGCCGGACTTTTGTGCAGTCTCGCAGGATTGTGCAACGCAGCGGCAGGAATCGACTAACGGCGCCTTGTGCGCGGCCCTTAACCTTGGATCCTGTCGCAGCCCGTCCCCCGGCTGCCACGCGACTCCCTGGGAGGGTTGAACATGTCCAAGCAGATTCCCGTCAGTCATATGGCCTTCGTTCGAGCGCGCGCCGGACGCTCCGCTGAACTCGGTGTGCGCCTCAGTGCCTTGATCGAACCGTCGCGCGCCGCCCCCGGTTGCCTGAGCTTTGCCCTGCAGCATTCGCAATGCGATCCGGAGCTGTGGCTGGTCTCCGGTTTCTGGAGCCATCAACAGGCGATGACCGCGTATTTCAACAGCCCGTCGATGCAGATCTTTGCCGAGTTGGTCCAGGATCTGGTGGTCAACAGCCTGGATTTCCACACCTTCAAAGAGGTGTCAGCGGCGCAGGCGCTCGGACAATGTCCGGCACCGATACACAAACTCGCCGGTTGAGGGTTTAATGTCCGGCTTATTCGTCTGAGCCAGGATGTGTGCCATGGCACGTAAAGAGTTTGAACACTTCGAAGCAGTCTCCGCAGTCGTCCCCGTCGAGTTGGGCGGCAACAAGGGTTATCACGCGGCAATCGCGGTCAAGGCCCTGGTCGATGGCGGTGCGCCACGCTTCCACAAACTGCTGGGTGATCAGGTGTTTCCCGGCGCCATCGCTGCCGATGACGCGGCGACCCAGGAGCTGGACCGCCTCAAGGGTGTCACCGATGACGCCGAGCTGATCTGGTAACTGCGCTTACTTGCCCGCACCCGGGCGCCACATCTTGAACAGGGCTTCAGGCCCCAACTGGAAATAGTCCGCCGGCCCGCCGCCGCGCAGAATCGGTTCTGCCGCGGCGGTGTCGTAGATCCCGTCCTTCAACAGCCACTTGGCGATATGCACGGCGACCACTTCGCCGAGAATCAGCCAGCTCGGCACGGTTTCGCCATCGGCGCGCTGCAACTGAATGATCTGTGTGACCTTGCATTCGAAGGACACCGGGCTTTCGGCTACCCGTGGCACCGCAATCACCTTCGACGCCACCGGCGTCAGCCCGGCCAATTCAAACTCGTTGACCTCAGGCGCGACCATCGCGCAGCTCTGGTTCATCTGCTCGGCCAGCGGCCGGGTGGCGAGGTTCCAGGCGAACTCACCGGTCTGCTCGATGTTATTCAGGCTGTCTTTGCGCCCGACACTGGAAAAACCAATGATCGGCGGAATGTAATTGAACGCGTTGAAGAAGCTGTAGGGCGCCAGATTCAGCTGGCCGTGGGCATCCTGCGAAGAAATCCAGCCGATGGGGCGCGGGCCGACGATGGCGTTGAACGGATCGTGGGGCAGGCCGTGGCCATTGGCGGGTTCGTAGTAGTGGATGTCATCGGACATGGTGAATGAATTCCTGAGGCTGCGTTTCGGATGCGGCCATAGTGCAAGGACGCTCCACGTATTTCCAGTCAAGCGCTGATCCCCCTGTAGGAGCTGCCGAAGGCTGCGATCTTTTGATTTTGTTTTTTAAGATCAAGATCAAAAGATCGCAGCCTTCGGCAGCTCCTACAGGGGATTTGGGTGATTTGAGAATATGTGATGCTTCAGAAATGACTAAGCCCGGCCGAAGCCGGGCTGTGGAAGAACTGCTCATACTTAGCTGATGGCTGCAGCAGTACCGGTCTTGTCGAAGCCGTCAGCTGCGACGGTTTTGCCGATGTTGGTTTTATCAAAACCATCTGCGGCGTAAGTGCCCGAGTGGCCGGTTTCGATGACGGCGGAACCGCCGGTAATAAAGTCGGAGGATTTGGTTTTGTCCGAGCCATCGGCAGCGAAGGTGTTGGCGGCCAGTACGGACAGGGTCAGGGCGAGGATCAGTTTGGTTTTCATGTTCTTTACTCCAGATTCGTTGGTGGGTGTGTCTTGCATGGGTTTAATGCTACGCCAAATAAATTGATTGAAAATCGCAAATTAATGCTAAAAACAATCGATTAACTTGATATTAAGGGCGGCGCGTTGAAATCGCTTTCGTCGTCGGAGCGAGCGTCGCGCAGGTCATCGATCAGGTGATTGCAGAATGAGGGGGCAGCATTAATCAGCGATTAATCGGTGTTAACCGAAGGTGAGGGATTTTTCATACTTGCGATTGGCAAGCGGGTGCTGCCGAGTTGTCCTGATTGATCTGGAACCAGGGTGCGCCCCTCGCGAGCAAGCCCGCTCCCACAGAGGAGTGCATTCCAGTGTGGGAGCGGGCTTGCTCGCGAAGGGGCCCCTACAGCCACCGTTGCAGTGGCTGTGAAAGCCCGATCAGTCAGTCACGATCCGCGAGTGTTTCTGCGTGTCTTTCATGGTGATGTACACCAGCAGCGACACCGCGATGCACGCAGTCACGTACCAGTAGTAACCGGTCTCCATGCCGATGCTCTTGAACCACAGCGCGATGTATTCGGCGGTACCGCCGAAGATCGACACGGTCAGCGCGTACGGCAGGCCGACGCCCAGCGCGCGGATTTCGGTCGGGAACAGTTCGGCTTTCACCACGGCGTTGATCGAGGTGTAGCCGCTGACGATGATCAGTGCCGCCATGATCAGGAAGAACGCGCCCCACCAGGTCTGGATGGTGTGCAGGGTCATCAGGATCGGCACGGTGAAGATCGTACCGAGCACGCCGAAGGCGATCAGGATCGGACGACGACCGATCTTGTCCGACAGGCCACCGATGATCGGTTGCAGGCACATGAACAGGAACAGTGTGGCAGCAGAAATGGTGGTCGAGTCGGAGATGCTCATGCCGACGGTGTTCACCAGGTATTTCTGCATGTAGGTGGTGTAGGTGTAGAACGCCAGCGTACCGCCCATGGTCAGGCCGACCACGGTCAGCAGTTCTTTCGGGTGACGCATCAAGGTGCGCATCGCGCTTTCCTTGGACTTCTCTTTCTTGGTGAACGACTCGGTTTCTTCCATGCCGCGACGCAGGTACAGCGCAACGATCGCGCACAGTGCGCCGATGGCGAACGGAATACGCCAGCCCCACGCGTACAGCTGTTCGGTGGTCAGCATGTTCTGCAGCACGATCAGCACGCCCAGCGCGATGAGCTGGCCGGAGATCAGGGTCACGTACTGGAAGCTGGAGAAGAAACCGCGACGTTCCTTGGTCGCCATCTCCGACAGGTAGGTGGCCGAAGTGCCGTATTCGCCGCCGACCGACAGGCCTTGCAGCAGTCGGGCAAAGACCAGCAGGATCGGCGCGCCGATGCCGATGGTTTCGTAGTTCGGGCTGAGGGCGATCAGCAATGAGCCGAAGCACATCAGGTAGACCGAAGCCATCAAGGCTTTCTTGCGACCGACCTTGTCGGCGTACAGGCCCATCAGCCAGCCACCGATCGGACGCATCAGGAAGCCCACGGCGAAGATCGCGGCGGTGTTCATCAGTTGCGCGGTGGTGGAACCGGCGGGGAAGAAGGTCTTGGCGAAGTACAGCGAGAAGGCGGCGTAGACGTACCAGTCGTACCACTCGACCATGTTGCCGACCGAGCCGCTGAAGATCGATTTGATCCGGCTGGCGGTGGTTCTTTGTTTGGCGGGCGCGGCAGCCGACCCAAGGGGCAGGGCGTTGGAGTTATCCATTGAAGGATCCTTCGTTTAATTGTTTTTGTGGAGCGCGTAAAAACGCAGCCTGCCGGGGCTATAGCAGGAGCTGTGCCAACGGGGAGAGGGGCGGTTTAGAGGGGGGTAGCGGGATTTAATGAGCGGAAATCCGCTTATGGATGGATTGTGGTGAGCGGAAAATTGCTCATTCAGGCTGCTGATGGATCAATGTTGCCTGTGCCGGCCTCTTCGCGGGCTTGCCCGCGAAGAGGCCCGATCAAACACTGCAGAACTCAGCTGCCCGGAACAAACATCTCCCGGCTCAACCCATGCCGCTGCAGCTTTTCATTGAAGGTCCGGCGCGGCAGCTGCAGTTCTTCAAGCACTGCTTTCACATCACCCTTGTGCCGGGTCAGCGCCGCGCGCAGGCATTGCGCTTCAAACGCTTCCTGCTGCGCGGCCAGTGACTGGCCGGGGTCGATGCCTTGCACCGGTTCATCGAGGCCCAGTACCTGCCGCTCGGCGACGTTCGCCAGTTCCCGCACGTTGCCCGGCCAGTCGTGGCTGAGCAGGTGACTCAATTGCGCCCCGCTCAACGGCGGGAAAGTGCGGCCCAGACGCTGGGCGGCGCTGAAGGCGAACGATTCGAACAGCAGCGGAATGTCTTCGCGCCGATCGCGCAGCGGCGGCAGACGCAGTTCGGCGACGTTCAGGCGATACGCCAGGTCTTCGCGAAAACGTCCAGCCCGGGCCTCGTCCAGCAGATCAGGCTTGGTCGCGGCGACGATCCGCAGATCGACGTGAATGCTCTGGTTCGACCCCAGCCGCTCCAGCTTCTGCTCCTGCAACACCCGCAGCAGTTTCACTTGCTGGGCCAGCGGCATGCTTTCGATCTCATCGAGAAACAGCGTGCCGCCGTCGGCGTATTCCAGCTTGCCGATGCGCTTGCCGGAGGCCCCGGTGAACGCGCCGCTTTCATGGCCGAACAATTCCGCTTCGAACAACTGCTCGGGGATCGCCGCGCAGTTCAGCGCCACGAAGGGCTTGTCGGCGCGCGGGCCGAAATCATGCAGGCAACGCGCGATCAATTCCTTGCCGCTGCCGGTTTCGCCACGGATCAACACGTTGACCGGCAGCGCCGCCAGATCCAGCACTTGCCGGCGCAAGGTCTGCATGCCACGCGACACGCCGAGCAGCGTCGCATCGAGTCTGGCGCGGTGGTCGGCCTGCTCGTGCAGGGCACGGTTCTCCAGGACCAGCCGACGCTTGTCGAGCGCCCGGCGCAGGCTGCCGAGCAGGGTTTCCGGGCTGAACGGTTTTTCCAGAAAGTCGTAGGCGCCGTCGCGCATGGCTTCGACCGCCATCGGCACATCGCCGTGACCGGTCAGTAGAATCACCGGCAGATCGGCATCACGTTTCTGCACTTCGGCCAGCAACTGCAGACCACTGAGCCCGGGCATGCGCACATCGCTGAGGATCACCCCGGGAAAGTGCGCCGGTAGCGCGGCGAGGCAATCTTCGGCGCGGCTGAACAGCTGCACCGCGAACCCCGACAGGCTCAGCCATTGCTCGACGGCGCTGCGAATGCTGCTCTCGTCATCGACCACCATCACTGAGTTGAGCATCAGATGTGTGCCTCCAGATCGATCGGCAGGGTCAAGGTGAATATGGCGCCGGACTCGCCATTTTCGGCACTCAGCCGCCCGCCGGATTCATGCACGATGGCAAAGGATACCGCCAGCCCCAGGCCCAGGCCGTCACCCACCGGTTTGGTGGTGAAAAACGGGTCGAACACCTGGTTCAAGTGCTGTTCGGCAATCCCGCCGCCGTTGTCGATCACGCTCAGGCGCCACAGTTGCTCGTCGGCCTCCAGGCGGATTTCCAGACGCTTGCACGGTTTGCCCTGCATCGCATCGAGGGCATTGCGCAGCAGGTTGATCAGCACCTGCTCGAGGCGGATCGCGTCACCCCGCACCCAGGCCGGACGCGTCAGGTGCAGCACCAGACTGACCTGTTCGTCACGCAGGCGGGCGTCGAGCAGTTGCAGCGATTGATCAACCACGGTCGCCAGATCCAGTCGTTCGCGCAGGCCGCTGGGGCTCTTGCGGGCGAAGGTTTTCAGGTGGCCGGTGAGCGACGCCATGCGCGTGAGCATGTCGTCCACCGGTTTGAGCGCCTTGTACGCATCATCGACGCGGCCATGTTCGAGCAGCAAGCGCAGGGTCGCCAGCTGCATGCGTTGTGCGGTCAGCGGTTGATTGATTTCGTGGGCGAGTGCGGCGGACATCTGCCCCAGTGCGGCAAGCTTGGCCGATTGCACCAGCCCATCCTGTGCGGTGCGCAGATCGCGGGTGCGTTCTTCGACCAGCTGTTCGAGTTCTTCGCGGTTGCGCTGACGGACTTTCGACAGGCGCCAGCGCTGGTTGAGGAACAGCAGCAGAAACACCAACGCCAGCCACACACCCGCAGCGGCCAGCCCGGCATTGCGCAAATCTTCGAAGGCCACTTGCGGGCGGCGCAGCAAGTGCAGGGTCCAGCCTTCGGTGGTCAGCGGCAGCGATTCCCACAGGTAGTCCGCCGTTCCGTCCGGGCCTTCGACCCGCCGCAGGTCGCTGTTGTCGTCGAAGTGGCGCAAGGACAGATGCGTCAACGGCAGCAGTGATTGTTTGTCGTACTGCCGGGTGCGCTTGATCTCAGCCATGTCGCGGCTGTCCAGCGGCCGCAGAGAGCGATAGCGCCAGCCTGGCTGGTTGGCGATGAAGATGATCCCGCGCGCATCGCTGACCAGCAGCGTGTCGCTGCCCTGGCTCCACTCGCGCTCAAGCTCCGGGAATTCCAGCTTGACCACCATCGCGCCGAGGAACTCATTGTTGTCGCCCAGCACCGCGCTGGACAGGAAGTACCCGGGGATGCCGCTGGTCACGCCCACCGCGTAAAACCGCCCGCTGCCCTGAGTGCGGGTCTGGCTGAAGTACGGGCGAAAACCGTAGTTGTGGCCGACGTAGCTGCTGGGCAGGCGCCAGTTGCTGGCGGCCACCGCGAGGCCGGTGTGATCGAGCAGTTCGAGGGTCGATGACTGCGCCGCGCCGTTGATCTTCTCCAGTTTCAGATTCAGCGCGTCCTGTTGCTCGGCACTCACCGGCCCGCCGAGCGCCCCACGCAATTGCGGATCCAGCGCGAGCACGGCGGGCAGGGCGCGATAGCGGTCAATCAGGGTGTGCAGCGCATTGGCGTACAGCGTTAACTGCTGGCTGGCGCGGGCGGCGTCCTCTTCCAGCGCCTGACGTTCGGCGTGGCGGATGGCAAGGGTCGCGGCAATGGCCGCACCGGCAATGATCAGCAGGGTGTACAACGACAGACGCAGGATACGGGAAGTCGGCAGCATGCTGGGCTAATGGATAAGGGGACGGGCGGGCACGATAGCATGTGCTCGTCCGTCGTTCTCATTTGTGCGCGCGCAGGTCAGACAGATGTGAATTGGCTGGATCTGGAACGCAGCATAGTTCGCGTGTATTCCAGCTCGTTGATCACGGCCGCCGTGGCATGCCATAGATTTTGCGGTGTATCGCCTTCGTTTCGGCTCAATAGCCCATAGGTATTTATTGCCGTGAAGCCACCGGCTTCGAAGGCGTTTTCGATGTCGAGCATGTTGGCGGACAAATAATCGATCAGCCCACTCACATTGGCGATGCCCTCGGCAGATTTTTCAGCGCTGAGCTCTTGGCTGGCTCCGGCGAATTCATGAACTATTTCAACTGCACCCAAAAATACGCTCGCTGTGGCGCTGATTTCGGCGGCGGCTTGCGGCAGTATTTCCTTGGCACCGACACTGATCAGGGTGGACGTCGCTTCCTTGGAGGCCTTGAGCGCTCCCTTCTGCGTATCGGGGATCATTTTTGCGTACTTTTGCTGCAGGTACTCGATCGGTGCCATGGTTTTATATTCGGCTTTCTCGACAATTTTTTCCTTGGACAGGCGGCTGGCCTTGAATTTGATCGAGGCACTGGCGCCCGTGCGCTCGGCGGCGTAATCCCACAATCCACTGATCAGTTTCTTCGCGCCAATGCCCATCGCGACCCCTACGACATTACCCGCGCCGGGAGCGACGGCGGCCAACGCCTGTGCGCCAATGCCGACCAGAATGCCGCCACCGTAGGACACTATTTGTCCTGTCAGATGCACACCGGTGCGGCGCAGGGCGGCACCTGTTAATTGCGCTGGCGAGCGCTGATTGAGTACCTGCTGCTGGGCATCCAGACCCCGGCGCAGCGACAGTGCCAGAATGTTCAGGTGACGTCCGACCTGTTGTGACAGGTTCTCCTTGCCCCGGGTGCGCTGCCTTCTCTCGGCGCTCTGCGCTTTCCTCTGATCGCGCTGATCGGGGGTTTCGATAGCCAGAAAGTCATCCAGCCCCTGGCCATCGGTGTCGATGTAACCGACCGGGTTGTTGGCGACAAAGGCATAGAGATTCAGCCCGTCGATATCTCCCGCCGGATCGGCGCTGATCCAGCGTTGCAACCAGGGTGCATAGTAGCGGGCGCCATAGTAGTAGAGGCCACTACCGTCCATTTCCCGTCCCGAATAGCGCAGGGTTTTATAGCTCGCTTCCAGCGCCGAACGGGCAGCCCACCAGGCTGTGCCGCCAAACGCGTAATAGTGCTCCAGGCTGATGACGCCCGCATGGCGATCCAGTTCCAGCGCGCAGGAGCCGAGGTGGTCGTCGAGGCTGTAACGCATCTGATCGTCCTCGATGGCTGCCGGTCGACCGCTGAGCCAGTGCAGGCAACGCGCCCCCGGCAGGGCGATGACATGCAGCTGCTGACCATCGCTGCGGGTGTGAATTTCCAGGCCCGGCAGGTAACGTACCTCGCGGCGATGGGTGATCGACGGCGTGTGGCTCAGCGCGCATTTGTAGACGCGCTCACCCTGGCTGTAGCGGTAGATTTCTTCGTCGTCGGGCAAGCCATTGGCGTGTTGCAGCAGGGTGGCACGGGCCAGTTGATCGTAACTGTTCCACTCCAGAGGCAGGGCGCCGGGCTGCAGTTTCAACTGGTTGCCATGGTGGTCGAAGTGATCGCTGAACACCGGGTCGGGGTCAGCGGTTTTCCAGCGCAGCCCCCGATTGCTGTTCGGGTCGATCTTCATCTCTTGGCAGAAGTTGTGGCCCTCGCGCACGTGGACAAGCTCGACGAGATTGTTGCCCGCATCGTAATGATAATGCTCGGTGTAGTTGAAGCGCCGTCCGGGGTCGATGGGCTCGATCAGTTGCGGCAAGCCTGGCGACTGTTGCGGGATCTGGCCTTCGAAGCCGCGACTTTCGATCAGCCGATACAACGAGTCGTAGACGAAGTGGCGATTGCCATCGACGCGCTGATTGGCGAAATACACGGTGCCCAGGGTGTGGTCTTCGATGCGTAAGATATTGCCGACCGGGTCGTAGGTGTAATGCAGATCCTGCAGCGGTTTTTCCTGGTCTTTACCTGCCAGCAGGTGCAGCAGGCGGCCGTCGACGGGATCGTAGACGCGGCGGCTGCGAACACCATTGCCGGCCAGTTGTTCGAGTGGTTGACCGGAAGCGTTGTACGTGGCTGCGTCGAGCACCGTTCGCGCGGCGTTCGCTCCGGCAATCCATAGCGACGCCTGATGCAACTGTCCGGCGACGTCGTAGCGTGAGCATTGTCGATGACCGCCGGCATCGGTGAGCTGCAAGACGTTGCCGTGCGCGTCGAACGCCATTCGGGTGATGAACGTGGTGGGCTCGCCGGCCAGGGTGCAGGCTTCGCTGAGTGCCTGGCCGCCCAGACTGTAGCTGTCGATGAGCACCGTGGCGCCGGGGTCCGAGCGCTCACTCAGTTCACCCCGCAAGTTATGTTCGGGGGCCGCGTTGTGGTCGGCATAGGTGTAGCGCTCGACATCGGCTTGCGCATTTTCGGCAACGGCAATCAACCGCAGCATCGGGTCGTAATCGTAACGCCACCGGTTGCCGCGTTGATCGTGGCGTTGCCGCAGCTCATTCGCCAGACCGGGCAGGCTGATGCGCCAGCCGGCATCCACGCTGTCGACTTTCAGCGCCATACCGCTCAAGCCGTACACGGTGCTCAGACCGGCGGTGGTGGCTGTGTCGAACAGGCGTGGGTCCCACTGTTCGATCAGCCGTCCGGCCGCGTCATGCCGTTGCCGACTGATGAGGGTTTGCTGCGGCTGGCTATCATCCGCCCGCAGATAATCGACCTGACGCACCGTCAGGCCACGTCCATCAGTGACTGTCAGCTGTGGGGTGCGCCAGTGAATGTTGCGGTTCATGATCAAGGGTCGCCCGCTGTTGTCCGGGTCATGGTCGGCTCCCGGAACCGGCACGGTAGCGTTCACGGATGGCGGGGACTTTTTCCCGGTACATGCTCAGGAACTCGCGGGCGATTGCGATACTTTCTCGGGCGCGGCCTGTCTGGCGTGTGAGGTCTGCCTGACGTACGGTTCTGGCTTTTGTCGTACCGACACGGTTGAGGGCCAGATCGAACAGGTAGTCACGCGTGTGGTGGCGCTCATCGTAAAATTCGCTGATACCCAGTTCGGCGAAGGCTGCGTTGTTCGCAGCCGACAGTTGCGAAACCAGCGTATCGAGCTCATCCAGGGTGTCGTGGATTTTCCCCAGTTTCATCGATGACAGACCTTCCTCCGCTTCCTGGGCCTGCTGGGCGATGCTGCCCATGGCCATGGCTTCGCCAACCCCGGGCACGTAGGCGCCGGCAACTTTGCTGATGCTGTCCACCGCCAGTTGCTGCAGGCCTTCGCGGCTGCGTACGTCATATTTGTCACGGGGCGGAAGCAATGGCGCAGGTTGCCCGACAGCCTGAACGGCATCCCGGTTGAAGGTGGAGGTTTGCGGGACAATCGGGGTATTCAACGCCATTTTGTCTACCAGCGTATCGAACGTCGCGACGCCTTTGTCGGCCACCTGGTTGCCCAGCGTCAGCCCGATCAGATCACCGGATAGCTGCGGCAGTGCTTCGGCGGCAAACGTGGCGGCATTGAACGAAGTGAACCAGCCAGTGGCGGCGCTGCCGATTTGATAGAGCGTGTTTTTTGCCAGCGTCCGGCGCCATTGCCCGGGATGTTGCAGGTCGATGAGTTGACCCTGTAGCGTCTGCATCCCGCTGTCGATGGCGGACAGTTGCTTCGCGTTCCCGCTGATCAGGCGCTTGAGTTGCTGGGGCGAGCGGTTGTAGCCGCCGTCATCGAAATAGCCGATCGGGTTGTTGCCGACGAACGCGTACAGATTCAGGCCGTCAATGTCGCCCCCCGGATCAGCGCTGATCCAACGCTGCAGCCACGGCGCGTAATAGCGTGCGCCGTAGTAGTACAGGCCGCTGACGTCCATTTCCTTGCCCGAATAACGCAAGGTCTTGTACTCGACCTCTACGGCCGAGCTCGCGCTCATCCACGCGGTGGCGCCAAACGGGTAATAACCTTCGTGACTGATCAGGCGTGCCTGCCGGTCCAGTTCCATCACGCATGAACCCAAGTGATCGTCGAGGGTGTAGCGCAACTGGTCGTCGGCAATGCCCGGCGGTTTGCCGCTCAGCCAATGCAGGCAACTGACGTGGCCCGAGCCTGTGGCGAGGTCGATCACGTGCAGCTCCTCGCCGTTGTCCTTGCTGCGGATTTCCAGCCCGGGCAGATAACACACCTCGTGAAAGTGCTGACTGGAACCGGCGTAGGTTTCATGGCGTTTGTAGACGCGCACGCCCTGGCTGTAGTGATAAAACTCGGCGTCATCAAGAGCGTTTTCGCGTTTGATCAGGGTCACTGCCGCCAGTTGATCGCGGGCATTCCACTGCAGCGCCTGTCCCGGTTGCAGAGTCGTGAGGTTGCCATGGCGATCGAACAACCGGTCGAAATCCGGTTCGGGATCACCTTCGTTCCAGCGCACGCCACGGTTGCTGGCCACGTCGATACGCATTTGCCGGGTGTAGCAGGCGCCGTCACGCACGTGGCACAGTTCCGTCAGGTTGCCGCCCTGATCGTAGCGGTAGGTCTGCAGGTAATTGCGCCGATCGTTGGGATCGCTCGGCTGTGGCCGGCCGGGAAGGTCGCTGGGGGCGGCGTCGTCGTAGCCGCTGGCGCTGATCAGTCGATACAGCGAGTCGTAGCTGAATGCACGTTCGCCGTCGACCCGCTGATTGGCGAAATGACTGGGGCTGAAAACGTGATCGAGGATGCGTGTCGGGTTGCCGACCGGATCGTATTCATAGGTGAAGTCTTGCAGCGGTGATTCCGCACCCTTCTGCGCCCATTGCCGCAGCAGGCGGTCGGTGCCGGGTTCATAACACCAATAGCTGTCGACGCCGTTGCCGGCCTGCTGCGCGATGATTTGTCCGGCGGCATTGAAGCGGGCGTCGAGCAACACCGCTTGCCAGTCGCTGTGTCCGGCCAGCAGCAGTTGCAGATGCCGCAGCTGGCCGGCAAGGTCGTAGCGCGATTGCTGGCGGTGGCCGCCGGCGTCGGTCTGTTCCAGCACCGCGCCCAGTGGACTGAAACGGCGTTGCGTGACAAACAACCGGGCATCGGCAAAGCGGCGGCTTTCGCGCAGCGCCTCACCGGCCAGGCTGTAGCTGTCCAGGCTCAGGCTGCCGGATGCATCGAGTTGCTCCAGCAACCGACCGCGCTGGTTGTGATCGGCCGAGGCGCGGGCGTCGGCATAGGTGAAGGTCTCGCTGTGCGGTTCGGCGCTGTTGCTGATCTCGACGTTGCGCAGTTGCTCGTCGTAGCGGTAGCGCCAGTGCACGCCGCGCGCATCCCAGCGCTGCAAGGCTTGTCCGGCCAGCCCGGGCAGGCTCAGGCGCCAGCCGCCATCGACGCTGCTGATCTTCAATGGCTGGCCGCTGAGGTCGTACAGGCTGGCGACACCGGGTTCACTCAGGCGCGGGTCGAACCGCGCCACCAAGCGGCCGGCGGCGTCGTACTGCTGGCGTGTGACTTGGGTCTCGGCGCGCTCATCGGCATGGGCGCGCAGGTAGGCAATCTGGCGTACGGGCAAGCTGCGACTGTCGATCGCGATCAGCGACGGTGTGCGTCGATGCAGATTGGCGTTCATCACTGCAACGTCTGTGCTGATGTCGGCGGTTGCAGCAGGACAGACTCGTCAGTGTCATTGAAGTCCTCTTTGGCCAGGTACCACGGATGGTAATGCTCGCGGGAAAAATAGCCCTTGGCGTTGATCAGCTTGATTGCACGGCCGAGCGGGTCATAGAACAGCTGGTCGAAGTAGCCGTGCTGGCGCAGGGATTGATCGTTGACATAGCCATGGCTGTCGGCAAAAAACGGCCGGAACTGCCGCACTGCCAGCCCTTTGTTGTTGTACTCGACCCGTGCGCTGACCCGCCAGCGCGAATCGGTGTGTTCCTCGCGCAGCTGTCCGCGATCGACGATCAGCGACCCATCTTCGGCCACTGCATAGGCGATTCCGGGCTCTACCCGTTGCAGGGTTTGCAGCGGCCGGCCAAAGCCGTCCACGTAGCTGATGATGATCTGCACCAATGCCGGCACCGGATCATCGGGGTAGCGGTCGGCGTTGAATACCGCGCTGTGCACCGGTTGGCGTGCAACCCTGGTCATGAGTTTGCGCAGCGCCAGTTCTGCCGGCGTCGGCGCCTTCAGTTGCGCCAGCCGGCGACGCGCGCTGGCGCGAATGTGCAGGCTCGGCAACACATCGCCGCTGGCCTGCCACTGCGCCAGCAGATCCGGCGTGGCGTTGACCACGGACGGCAGCCGTCCCATCCAGCTGAACAAATCCTTGCGCAAGATACTCGCGGCTTGTTGCACCGCCGCCGCCGGGTCGGCGATGGCTGAATCTGGCGTCAGGTCCAGAGGGCGAACGTATTCGCTGAGCGGGCGGAAGCCGGCGGCGACCGCGTTTTCGGTGCCATGGAAACTGCTGGCCAACGGTTGGCCGGAAGGCTCGTAGAGCGCTTCCTGAATATTCTCGTTGGCGTCGATGATGCGCACTGGCGCCAGGGCGTGGTAGTCGTATTCGCAGCGGGTGACGCAGCCATCGGGCAGTTCGACGCTTTTGATCAGCAGGTGGTATTCGTCGTACTGCGCCTTGGTCCAGCCGTGGCTCAGGGTTTCGCGGTATTCAAAGACCCGGAAGAAATCGTCGGCGCTGGCGTACTTCGCGTAGTTGAACCTCGCGGACCAAAGGTTCTGTGAGGCCTTGGTTGCCGCCGGTTTTTCGAACAAGCGCGGCATTTCGGTGTAACCGATGTTCTGCAACTCGACCCGGATATCGAACGGCGGCGGCAGACTGGCGTAGGCGTCGAGGGCCGTCTGGTCAAGCTGTGCCAGTTCCATCGGCCCGGCCAGCGCTTCGAAGTCGGCTGCACCGTCGGGCAACAGGCTGCCGCCCTCGGTCTTGAGATAGCGTTGCACGGTTTGCCCGGTCAGCACCCTGAGCGCGTTCCATTGCGGCGAGTCTTGATGCGCCTTGAGTAATTCCCATGACACCTCCTGTGGGGTGAGGCCCTCGGGGTGCTTGCCTTTGGGCAGTATCAGCGCATTGCTGCGTTGCTGAAAGGGCAGGCCCAGACGCCACTCTTGCAACTTCTCGTGCAGATCGATCGCGCGCGCGCGCGTTTCGTTGAGATAAAAAAACTGCTGCGCCGGGTCATGCGCGTCCCGCCACCACTGTTGTTCATCGGGATCGTCGAAGGGCGGGGCATCGGCGGCGGTGCGACGTCGCGCGTAGCTGACGGTCAGGCTGTGCGTGGCGTGGCCGAACTGGCTGCTATTGAGCAACACTTCATGACGGCACAACGGGTCATCAATGTAACCGTCGTACTGATAGCTGATGGTTTCCAGCGGCAATGGCAGCAGCACGCTGGCCGGTTCGTGTCGGCCTGCGGGCTGCACGTCACGCACCAGATAACGGCGCTCCTCAGCCGCGAGCAGCCGTGTGCTGGCCGGGTCGTCGCTGTCGGCCCAGGTTTCGCTGCGGGCCACGGCGCCGGCCAGCGCCCGAGCGATTCTATAGCGTGTCGCTTCGTCCGCCGGTGTCACCGGTTCATCGCATTCATCGTTGGGGTGATAGCGGCTGAAGACCGTTGGCTGCAACGCGTGCGCCTCGGCATCGGCATCGAAGTAGCCGTGTCTTGGCCGGTCCATGGCTTGCCCGGTGAGGAACCAGGTCAAGACCCGCACCGGTGCCGTGAAGCCGACGTCGTCATCGCCGCTGGCGCTTTCGCTGTCAGTCTGTTGCAGATGGCCGAAGCCACTGAATTCGCGCTCGATGCTGTCGTAGAACCCTTCGCGATAGAGGCACGCCTGCGTCAGGCAATTGCCGGTGATTTCATCCAGCTGCTGTTGCCGGCTGACCACTTGCACCGCGAACGGCAAATGGCAGACCGGTGTCTCGGCGGGATGTTCGATCAGCCACTGCTGTTTTTCGTCCAGCCATTCCTGAGCGGAGCTGCGGTACACCACCTGCGTGGCGCAGCCCATATTGTTGTTGGTGGCCGTCAACAGGTAAGGCTTGGCTGCGATGAAATCGTAACGCCAGTGCTGCGGGGTCATGTGTGGCACGGTCAGGATCAGGCTGGCACAACCCAGGCCTTGCAGGTCGGCAAAACTGACATGGCACAGGCGGTCGTAGCTCACGCCCTCCGGCCACGGTACGAAGACGGGTGTCTGTTCCAGACCATTGCCGCCGCGATTGAGGTAGATCTCGAAGCCGGAGGTTCTCAGGTAAAACAGGGCCGGTGCACCGGAGCCGTCGATGTCGGCGATCCTGATTTGCTCGACGTTGAACTCGGCATATTGGAAGGGCAGTGCACTGATCACCCGACCTGTGCCGAATTTGCCATGTCCCAGATTGGGCCAGCATTTGATTTCGTTGTGGCGGATCCGGCACAGCTCGCTCATGTCGCTGCCGAGCATGTTGCCCAGAAACACCAGCTCGGTGGGTGAGTTGCTGAACAGCGGCAAACTGTCCTCATGGTCTTCACGAGGCACTTCTTCGGCGCTGGAAAAACCGTTTTCCCGGCGGTTGGCATACAGGCGCACGGCGCGTGGGCCGATCATCGCCAATGAGTTGAGGCCATCGCCCACCAGGTCGCCCAGTTGCGAAAGGGTGTTGAAAAACTCCAGTGGCATCCCGGTAAACGGCAGGAACGGCGCCCAACTGCGGTCGGCGTTCAACGTGCGATAACCGCTGATGCCCGGTTGGGCGACGATCCAGTCCAGCCGCCCGTCGCCGGTCAGATCGAGCAATATCTGCCGGGCGGCGCTGTTGCGATTCGCCACCGGGATCTGCTCCAGCGCCGACCAGGCGCCATAGGTAATGGCGTCCGGCCCTGATGGGGCGCGCAACGGTTCGCGGTAATACCAGCACTGATCGTAGCGGCAGAGGAACCCCGGCACGCCTTCACCGTACAGATCCACGCACTGGTAAAACTGTCCATCCTCAATGCCCGGCATGTTTTCTTCGGCGAACAGCCGTGCAGCGGTTTTGTTGATCTCGAAGGGCGAGTAATCGAACTCCACCGGCGGGGTCGTTTCCACTGCGCCGCTGGCATCGAAGGCCTGATAGTGAGCGGCGGTGATCCGGTTGTAAGTCCAGGGGCCGGCGTCCGGCGGATACTCCAGCAACAGCCGCCGCACCAGCAGCGGATAGTCTCCGGCGGGCCGCGAGAAGTGGTGGAACATCAGGATTTGCCGGCACAGACGCCGCGTGCCCAGCTCGAAACCCTGGCCATAGCTGGAAAAGGGATCCTGGCGTTTCCCCCACAGTTGCAGGCTGTCGCCACCGTACACGGGGGCCTGCGTCAGATCGCGGGTGCGCTCGCCGTAGTCAAACAGCAGATGAAAGTGCCAATCCAGTTCGGCCGGATCTTCCACGGTCCAGCTGTACAAGTGCTGGCTGGCGCTGACGTTGCCGTAGAACACCGCGCGCAGGTAGCGCTGGGCGCGGTAGTCGTGGATCGGGTCGGGGTCCTGATCATCGGCCAGGTAGTCGAAGCAGATGTGCTCGCCGCGCGGGTTCATGCTTTCGCACAGCAGCCAATGGCTGACCCGCAGCGCATCGTCCGGATCGGCCCGGCGCGAGGCGCTGGTCTTGCCGTATACCTGCAATGAGCCGTCAGCCCCGTGGATCAGCCAGAAGGGTGGCTCGGCTGCCGTTTTCGTTGCCCGTTGCCAACGCTCGCGGAGGGCAAAGTCACCCTCGACCCTCGGCCAGTAACGGACCACGTTGTGATAGCCGACTTCAATCCCGTTATAGGATTTTTCCAGGCGCGACTTCGGTGTGCCATCGTCGTTGAGTTCAGGCAACCACTCTTCACCGTCGTCACCGATGATTTCATCGAGATCGGTATACCGCGGTACGCCTTTTTGGGTACGACGGCTGATCTGACCAATACCCAGGCTCCAGCCGACGCCGAACGGCCCGTTGCCGGCCTGGCTGTTGTAAGTCAGGGAGAGTTGCGGGTCCCAGCCACGTCCGACGGACAGGGGCAGCGGCAGTTCAAATGAAGCGGCGCCGGTCGCGCCGACCGCGCCCCAGCTTTTGCCGATCGTGGTGATCGATGCGCTGCTGGCGATGGACGGGGTGATGATGCTCAGCTCTTGATCGGCCATGGTCGGATCCATTGCACACGCGAGGCGCGTGGGTGGATAGACGCTAACAGCAAGCGGGGACGTCGTAACCTGTCAGATCTGACAGGTGCCAAATAGCCATTAATGTGCAGGGCGGCCGCACGGGCATGCGCGCACAAAAAAAGGCCGGCCCGTCATACGACGGACCGGCCTTTTTCACGGCTGCGAAGCGCTTACTGCACTTCTACCGCTAGGCTTTCGGCGATCTTCTGTTGCCAGATCGCCGGGCCGGTGATGTGTACCGACTCACCGTTGCTGTCCACCGCGACAGTGACCGGCATGTCCTTGACCTCGAACTCGTAGATCGCTTCCATGCCCAGCTCGGCGAACGCCAGCACCTTGGACTTCTTGATCGCCTGGGCCACCAGGTAAGCGGCGCCGCCCACGGCCATCAGGTACACGGCCTTGTTGTCCTTGATCGCTTCGATCGCGGTCGGGCCACGCTCGGACTTGCCGATCATGCCCAGCAGACCGGTCTGCTCGAGGATCTGCCGGGTGAACTTGTCCATCCGCGTCGCGGTAGTCGGACCTGCCGGGCCAACCACTTCGTCACCGACCGGATCAACCGGGCCGACGTAGTAGATGAAGCGACCTTTCAGATCCACCGGCAGGGTTTCGCCCTTGTTCAGCATCTCGACCATGCGCTTGTGCGCCGCGTCGCGACCGGTGAGCATCTTGCCGTTGAGCAGGACGGTTTCGCCCGGCTTCCAGCTCTGCACTTCTTCCGGGGTCAGGGTGTCGAGGTTGACGCGACGGGCCGACGGGCCGGCTTCCCAGACGATTTCCGGGTAGGCGTCCAGCGATGGCGCTTCCAGCGAGGCCGGGCCGGTACCGTCGAGCACGAAGTGCGCGTGACGGGTGGCGGCGCAGTTCGGGATCATGCACACCGGCAGGGAGGCGGCGTGGGTCGGGTAGTCCATGATCTTCACGTCGAGCACGGTGGTCAGGCCACCGAGGCCCTGGGCGCCGATGCCCAGTTGGTTGACCTTCTCGAACAGCTCCAGACGGATCTCTTCGATGCGGTTCTGCGGGCCACGGGCTTTCAGTTCGTGAATGTCGATGGACTCCATCAACACTTCCTTGGCCATGACCGCGGCTTTCTCGGCGGTGCCGCCGATACCGATGCCCAGCATGCCCGGTGGGCACCAGCCGGCGCCCATGGTCGGAACGGTTTTCAGCACCCAGTCAACGATCGAGTCGGACGGGTTGAGCATGGCCATTTTCGACTTGTTCTCGGAACCGCCGCCCTTGGCCGCCACGTCCACTTCCACGGTGTTACCCGGGACGATGGAGTAGTGGATGACCGCCGGGGTGTTGTCCTTGGTGTTTTTGCGAGCGCCCGCCGGGTCGGCGAGGATCGAGGCACGCAGGACGTTTTCCGGCAGGTTGTAGGCGCGGCGCACGCCTTCGTTGATCATGTCGTCCAGGCTCATGGTCGCGCCATCCCAACGTACGTCCATGCCCACCCGCACGAACACGGTGACGATGCCGGTGTCCTGGCAGATCGGCCGGTGGCCGGTGGCGCACATGCGCGAGTTGATCAGGATCTGCGCGATCGAATCACGGGCCGCTGGCGATTCTTCGCGCAGGTAGGCTTCGTGCATCGCCTGGATGAAGTCCACGGGGTGGTAGTAGGAAATGAATTGCAGGGCGTCGGCAACGCTCTGAATCAGGTCATCTTGCTTGATCACGGTCATGAGTCGCGCTCCTCTAAAAGACGGGAACATTCAATAAGGTGCTTGCAGCTTGGGTGCATCGGTCGGTTGCAAGCACCTTTCAAGGCACGCCGGGGCTGCTGGCGCGACGCTAAAAAGGCGCGGCAGTATACCGCGCCTCTTCGGGGCATACACGCGTCGGCAGTCATTCGTTGGTCGCATGGTTGGGCGAATATCGAACATCGGGTTTGCACTTCAATACCCACCCCCTCACCCCAGCCCTCTCCCCCAAGGGGGAGAGGGGGGAAGGGAGCCGATTTGTGGCGAATTCAAAACCTGAGTTCGGCATGATGTATCAGGTCGGCGTATCTCAAATAAACAATGCGGTCAGTTCCCTCTCCCTCGGGGAGAGGGCTAGGGTGAGGGGCTTTTGAGGCCACACTTTTGACGTCAATTTTCGAGCCCGAAAATCGGTGGTCATTTATCGACCGCCCCTCTAAAGTGGCATCCGGTCTGTAGAGTAGGACACTCGGTCAGCCTCCTATCGCACGGTGAGTCAACGATTGACCCATAACGCCATTCAACGCCTTTTGCTCAAGCGCTTTGCCCTCGCTGCCGCCACTTACGGATTGGCTTTGCTGCTGCTGTGGCTGGCGTTTTTTACCGGGCATTACCCGCAATCGTTGAACAGCGTGGCCATCGGCAGCGCGTTGGTGGTCATCTGCCAGGCCACGCTGTTTGCGCTGTTCTGGTCCGGGCGCAACCTGCGTTTTTCCGACCCCAGCATGACCGAAGCGCAAGTGTTGCTCGGGCTCGGCTGGCAGACCTGGCTGATCGCTCACCTGGATGAAGCACGCGGCGCGTTTCTGGTGTTCTACGTGCTGATCCTGCTGTTCGGTCTGTTCCATTTATCCCGGCGCGCGTTCATTCGCTGTGCGCTGCTGGTGTTCTTCAGTTTTTGTGCAATCACCCTTTGGGATGGCTATCACTTCCGTCTGCCGGATCCGGCGCTGGCGGCGTTGCAGGTGTGCATTCTGGCGATGGTGCTGGCGTGGCTGGTGATTTACGCACGCTTCGTTCAGGTTTCACGGCAACGCATGCGCCAGCGCCGGTTTGCCTTGCAGGCGCACCAAGACACCCTGCGCGGGATGATGCGCCAGCTCGAAGACCTGGTGGCCACCGACGAGCTGACCGGACTGTTCAATCGTCGGCATTTTCTGCGCCTGGCCTCACGTGAACTGGATGAGATGGAGCCGGGCGTGGTGCATGGTCTGGCGCTGATCGACCTCGATCACTTCAAGCGCATCAACGATCTGCACGGCCATGCCGCCGGCGACCAAGTGTTGCAGGCGTTCGCCGGCGTGGCGGGTGCCTGCCTGCGTGACGGCGACGTGCTGGCGCGTTACGGTGGCGAGGAGTTCGTGGTGTTGCTGCCCGACTGCGATGCCGAACGCCTGACGGCCTGTTGTGAACGCCTGCGCATTGCTTTTACCGACGTTGAACTGGTGGGCCTGAACGTGCGCAACCTCAGCCTGTCGGCGGGCATGACCCTGCTGGAACTGGGCGATGATCTGGACGACGCCTTGCAGCGCGCCGATCAGGCGCTGTACCGGGCCAAGCGCGACGGGCGCAATCGCTGTGCGGCGGCGTGGGAGAACGTGGATGCCTGAACTTCGGGTCGGTGACCGGCAATGGTCGGTGGCGGCGGGCAGCAATCTGCTCGACGCCCTTAACCAGAACGGCGTCGCGGTGCCTTACAGCTGCCGCGCCGGCAGTTGCCATGCCTGCCTGGTGCAGTGCGTGAACGGCCTGCCCGCCGACAGCCGCCCGGATGCCCTGAGCGCCGAACAGCGTCAGGAGGGCTGGCGGCTGGCCTGTCAGTGTCAGGTCACAGAAGACCTGCAGGTGCACACCTTCGACCCGATCAGCGACGGGCGCCCGGCGGTGGTCGAGGCGCTGGACTGGCTCAGCGACAACGTTCTGCGTTTGCGCCTGACTCCGCAACGTCCGCTGCGCTATGCCGCCGGGCAGCATCTGGTGTTGTGGATCAACCACATCGCCAGACCCTATTCGCTGGCGAGCCTGCCGCAGGAAGAGCGCTTTCTCGAATTTCACCTCGACTGTCGCCAGCCCGGCGAATTCAGCGATGCGGCGCGGCGCCTGCAGATCGGCGATCCGATCCGCCTCGGTGAACTGCGCGGCGGCGCGCTGCATTACGACCCGGACTGGCACACCCGACCGCTGTGGTTGCTGGCGGCCGGCACCGGGCTGGGGCCATTGTTCGGCGTGCTGCGCGAAGCCTTGCGTCAGGATCACCAAGGCGCCATCCGTGTCATTCACCTGGCCCATGACACGCGCGAGCACTATCTGGCCAAACCCCTGGCAGCGCTTGCCGCGCAGCGCGAAAACCTTAGCGTCGAGCTGTGGACGGCGGCCGACTCAGCCGCCGCTTTGGCGCAACTGCGCCTTGTTTCCCGGCAGACCCTGGCCTTAGTCTGCGGCTCAAGCGCCAGTGTCGACGCCTTTGCCAAACGTCTGTACCTGGCCGGACTGCCGCGCAATCAACTGCTGGCGGATGTGTTTCTGGCCCGCGGTTGAGCGCAGATCCTTCTCTGGTTGAGGGCGCTTCTGTGGCGAGGGAGCTTGCTCCCGCTAGGCCGCGCAGCGGCCCCAAAAGCCTGTGAGCGCTGCGCACTCAAGCGGGACGGTGCGGCGATCCGACAAGCTCCCTCGCCACAGATGAACCTTGTAACCAGCCATGTTGAGACACGCCATGACCGAAGCCATCCTGCTGGAACGCGAACGCGGTTTGCTCACCCTGCGCCTCAACCGCCCGGACAAGAAAAACGCCCTGACCCGCGCGATGTACAGTCGCCTCGCCGAGGCCTTGCAGCAGGCCGACAACGATCCTGAAATCAACGCCGTGCTGATCACCGGCAGCGCCGAGTGCTTCACTGCCGGCAACGACATCGCCGACTTCATCCAGCAACCGCCGAGCGACCTCGATAGCCCGGTGTTCCACTTCATGCTCAACCTGCTCGAATGCCGCAAACCGGTGATCGCCGCGGTGGCTGGGGCAGCGGTGGGCATCGGCACCACGTTGTTGCTGCATTGCGATCTGGTTTATGTCAGCCGCGATGCACGGCTGCGTATGCCGTTCGTCAATCTGGGGCTGTGCCCGGAGTTCGGCTCCAGCCTGATCCTGCCGCGGTTGCTCGGGCATGCCAAAGCGGCAGAGCTGTTGCTGCTCGGCGAGGGTTTCAGCGGTGAACAGGCGGCGCAGTGGGGCATTGCCACCGAGTCATTGGGCAGCGGTGAAGCGGCATTGAGCAAGGCGCGGGAAATGGCCATGCGCTTCGATGAACTGCCCGCAGAGGCGGTGCGTATCAGCAAGCAATTGCTGAAAGCGCCGGAGCGCGAGTTGATCCGTAAAGTGATCGAGGAGGAGGGCATGTTGTTCACCCAACGCTTGCGCTCGCCGGAGGCATTGGCGGCGTTGACCGGGTTTATCAAACGCCATTGAGATCTTCGGGTGGCTGTACTGTCCTCATCGCGAGCAGGCTCACTCCTACAGGGGGAACGCATTTCAAATGTAGGAGTGAGCCTGCTCGCGATAGCATTGAATCAGCCAACACATCTTCAGGATCAGAATGCAAAAAGCCCCGGCATTCACATGCCGGGGCTTTGATGAGTCAAGACATTAATCCGCGTGCAATAGGACGTCTGCCCAAATCACCATCTTCGGGGAATGAAGACATTATGATTTTTTCATGAGAAATAACTGTACTGTCGTAGGCAGGAACTATTGTTTCTCTGTATTCAAACCAGCCCCCATTGCCATATTCTTTATCGTGAGCGCCGTTGGCTAAAAAGCGAGTAACCGCATAATGGTTCAGGGTGCCTTTTTTTGTAATTCCTGTAACCAGAAACTTTCCACTAGAAAGAAAGTCTGCTTTGGAGAAGTAAGTGTCTTTTGAATTGATCCGGAAAAAAACGGGTTCTCCGCCGTTGAATTGAATGTTGGTGTGGCCATTTTCTTCGAGGCTGATTAATAAGCCCTCATGGCTGGTCGAGCCTCTTTCAACTTTCGCACCCAGACAGAGGATGCGATTGTTGGTTTGATTTGTCGTGCTTGAAAGAGTGAAGTAGCTGGTTGTATTGCTGGGTTTTATTAACTTGAATCCGTCCGTTTGAAAGTCAGTGATCAGTTGCCCCTCTTTATCGTGTTTTACCAGAATAATGGCTTCAGGGATGCCCCCGTACTCGTGCCTGACGACGCCGGCACTAATGTAGTCGCCTGTACTGGTGATCGTGAGGCTTCTAAGCACAGTAAAATTAAACTTGTCATGAGCGACTTTGATAAAGCCGGTTTTATTAAATGTTGTGTCAAGTTTTCCATCTTGGGTGACTCGGATTATAAAGCTGCAGCCTTTGAAGAAAGAGCCAGAGTCATGGAGTAACAAAAGACGTCCATCGGCAAGCATTATTGAATTGGAAGTGGAAGGTGTAGTTGTATTCGATTGGGTATGTTTGAGTAATCTCGAGTCGGCGATTTTCTGACGTTTTTCATTGTAAGCGTCTTTGTTTGATGAGTCCTCACTGACGTCAGGGGTATAGAAAATGAACGCTCCTTTTTCGCCAAATGTCTCATCAATGGTGCCGTTCAAATTAAGACGGATGATGGTTTTGTCGTATCTCGGACCTTCGTTGTAGTAACCATTTCTCCGCTCACCAGGATTTTTCCTTCTGAGAAAGCAATTTGCTCAGCGAGAAGGTCGGCTCGATGAGTGCCAATAGTTTGGCTATAGAAAAACCCGTTGTTGCCGAAACTCTCGTCGATAGCGCCACGCTGATCAAGACGGGTGACCGTGTAGAACGCGCCATGGTCGCCGTACGCCTCGCCAGCGACGTAAATCATGTCATCAGGCCCGACCGTGACCACGGTTGAATGGTATTTCGGATAGTCAGGAAGCGGTGAAGTCAGATACTTGAATCCGTCTTCACCAAATTCAGGATCAAGCTTGCCGGACATAAGTGAGGAACTCGACTGTTGGGAAGTCATGGCCATTTCCTTGAGATGAGGAGCAACAATGTTTACCGGAATTACTCAGGGCATCGCCCTTCAGTCAGGCAAGTACCGCAAGATCACTGGATTTCCAGGATTCTCGTTGTTGGGGACTAAGGGAATGGCACTCACGAGGATTTTTCCATCAACGGGTTGCAAGGCAATTCTCGCGATATACCTTCCTTTTCCATCGGTTGGTAGAGTTTGTTTGACGTAACCCTCTCCATTGGCAAAGTCGGCATCCAGTGTCCCGTTGCCGTTAAAGCGGGCTACGACAAGCTGGTGAGTCATGGGCATGAAAGTGCCTGTCGACCCCACGACGACAGACCGGCCGTCCTCTTGAAATGCGCCGGCCTCCCACTGTGTTTCCTTGGCCAGGGCCGTCAGCAACGGTCGACCCTGATGGAATTGAATGTTCGGTTCACCATTGGGCTCGGAGCTGATCAGCAACGCTTTAATATCTGGAAACGCGCCCGCTTTACCAACGCCGAGAATCCGTCCATTGTTCTGTCGGACAAGTTGTTCGAAAGTTGAATCCCGCACATCGAACACCACAAAACCGTTTTGCAACTTGCCAAACGAATTATCGGGCTCGCCATTCTTGTGCAAACAGGCAAGCATGGCATGGTGAGTTGATGCAGCGAGCGTCAAGCCTCCAACCACATATTTCTCTTGCTTATCGTCAACCAGCAAGCTCTGCAACAGACTCGTTGGATTATGAGGGTTTTTGATATGGATAAAGCCTGTAGGGGAGAATGTTTTGTCCGGAGCTCCCTCTGGCGTCAGGCGTATGATCCATCCATAGTAATGAATAGTGAGAATCTTGCCGTCACGCAAGATCACCATACCCGTCTGGTCAGCGGCAGAGCTTTCCAGAACTTCAATTGGTTGCGAGGAAAGCGAACCGAGTTCCAGACAGACTTGGCCATCTTCGCCAAACGTTTTATCCAGTGATCCATTTTCTTCCAATCGGTAAAAATAAGAAAAATTGGTAGAAATAGACGATGTAGATGTGGCGTGAACGATAATCCTGCCATCTTGCAAAGCAAACGAGGAAAGGCCGGCAAACTCGGGAAGCGGGTGTTGGAATAAACCGTTCTCGCCATAATCAAGATCAGGATCGCCATTTAGATCCAGACGGCCCAGGGTGAAGTAGCTGGAATTTCCTTTGGAGGAATGCCCGCCGAAATAGATCCAGGAATCCTTTGCCAGCAGTTGTTTGATATGGATAGTTCCGTAGTCCGGATTTCCGTTGACTATCGTCACAATCCCGCTGTCGCCGAAATCGGTATCGAGCATCCCGCCGTAGGTTTTTTGACTAGTCATTTTTTCGACCTCGTGCAATTGCAGAAAAAGCAGGTCGTCAGCTCATCGCACGATAGAAAAGCGTAAAAACTCTGAAGATTAATGATCGGACGAGGTTCGATTAAAAGCTTCCAGCGTCACCGGCACAACTGTCAGGTCTGACAGTTGCAGGTCCGCCCAGCAGGTGGTAGCGGGTAATAAAAAAGCCCCGGCACTCACATGCCGGGGCTTTGTTTTTTCAGCGAATCACTCAGACCTGTGGGTCGCCCACGTGCAGGATTTTCATGCCGTTGGTGCCGCCGGTGGTGTGGTAGCTGTCGCCCTTGGTCAGGATGACCCAGTCGCCTTTTTCCACAACGCCGCGCTTGACCAGCTCGTCGATTGCCTTCTGGCTGACTTCGTTCGGCGCCAGCGAGGCCGGGTCGAATGGCACGGTGTACACGCCACGGAACATCGCTGCGCGAGCCTGGGCTTCGCGGTGCGGGGTGAACGCGTAGATCGGCACCGAAGAACGGATACGCGACATGATCAGCGGGGTGTAGCCGCTTTCAGTCAACGCGATGATCGCTTTCACGCCCGGGAAGTGGTTGGCGGTGTACATGGTCGCCAGGGCGATGCTTTCGTCGCAGCGCTCGAATTCCTTGCCGATACGGTGGCTGGAAGTCTTGCTGGTCGGGTGCTTTTCAGCGCCGACGCAGATACGCGCCATCGCCTGCACGGCTTCCAGCGGGTACAGACCGGCAGCGGATTCGGCCGAGAGCATCACGGCGTCGGTGTAGTCGAGCACGGCGTTGGCCACGTCGGACACTTCGGCGCGGGTCGGCATCGGGTTCTGGATCATCGACTCCATCATCTGGGTCGCGACGATCACCGCTTTGTTGTGGCGGCGTGCGTGCAGAATGATCTTCTTCTGAATGCCCACCAGCTCGGCGTCGCCGATTTCCACACCGAGGTCACCACGGGCAACCATCACTGCGTCGGAAGCCTTGATCAGACCGTCGAGGGTTTCGTCATCGGCCACGGCTTCGGCGCGTTCGATCTTCGCCACCAGCCAGGCAGTGCCGCCGGCTTCGTCGCGCAGTTGACGGGCGTAGTTCATGTCGGCCGCGTCACGCGGGAAGGACACCGCGAGGTAGTCGACTTCCATTTCGGCGGCGAGCTTGATGTCGGCCTTGTCTTTTTCAGTCAGGGCCGGCGCGGTCAGGCCGCCACCGCGACGGTTGATGCCTTTGTGGTCGGACAGCGGGCCGCCGATGGTCACGACGCAGTGCAGTTCGGTAGCGGTGGCGGTTTCGACGCGCATGACCACGCGGCCGTCGTCGAGCAGCAGCTCGTCGCCCACGCCGCAGTCTTTCACCAGATCCGGGTAGTCGATGCCGACCACTTGCTGGTTGCCTTCGGTCAGCGGATGGCTGGTGGAGAAGGTGAACTTGTCACCGATCTTCAGCTCGATGCGCTTGTTGGCGAATTTGGCGATACGGATTTTCGGGCCTTGCAGGTCACCCAGCAGGGCGACGAAGCGGCCGTGCTTGGCGGCGAGGTCACGCACCAGCTTCGCGCGAGCCTTGTGCTCGTCGGGGGTGCCGTGGGAGAAGTTCAGACGGGCGACGTCCAGACCAGCCAGAATCAGCTGTTCGAGAACTTCCGGCGAGTTACTGGCCGGGCCAAGGGTAGCGACGATTTTGGTACGACGGACGGACATGCAAAGACTCCTGAGTTCAAGCGCCAGCGAAGGCTACTATGCTCCGAGGGTGTAGTCATTGTTCGAATGCACTACTTATCGTTTTCTTTATTGAACGTGGCAACTTTGGGACAAACGCGCCTGAAGATTTCCGACCAGGGGTCGATACAGAACTCAAGACAGGAGAACCCCCATGCGATTGTTGCCCATTGCCGCCCTTGCCCTCAGCGCCCTTGCCGCCTCGGGATGTACCCGTTGGGCGATGAACCACCATCTGAACAACGCCTACAGCGCCTATGACCGGGGCAATTGCGAGCAGGTGATGCTCGAACTGTCCAAGGTCGAACGCGACAGCCGGGCGCGTCCTTATGTGTGGCCGGAAGTGTCGATGATGCGCGGCCAATGCCTGGAACGGCAAAAAATGTACATCGACGCGGCGCAGACCTACCAGTTCATCATCGCCTCGTACCCTACCAGCGAATACGCCTTCCGCGCCCGTGCGCGCCTGGAAACCCTGCAGAGCCTGGGCCATTATCCGACCCGCAGTTCGGCAGCGGTGGTACCGGCACAGCGTTTCTGATGGTGGTTGTCATACAAAATCTGGCCTGTTGTACAAGCTGAGCTATAGTCCAGTGATCCGGTTCGGAGCCTGACTTTGAACCGGGGCAACACCTGCGACTGGTCGTTGTTGAGGCGATGGCGTATTGGCGACCATCCCACCGGAAGCGGGGAGAGCGCGGCTGCCATACAGGCGCGTTCCGAAGCAAAGGTGCGGCTCTGTGATGGAGCCTTGCATGGCGAACTGCGCATGTTTACCGACCGCCGAATCGAACGGCATCAGTTGCCGTACTTCCTCAGAGTGTTCAACAGCGTCACCGACAAACCCATCGGCTTTCTGGGCAACGTGTCTGAAGACGGGCTGATGCTCATCAGCCAGTTGCCGATGATGATCGGTGCCGAATTCCATCTGCGTCTGAAAATCCCCGCCAGCGATGGTTGCCAACAGGTGATCGACCTCAATGCGTGCTGCCTGTGGTGCCACGAAGACGCGACCCCCCTGCATTACGACGCCGGGTTCAGCCTGCAGCGCCCGCCCCCGGAATATGCGCAACTGGTGCGGGCATTGAAGCAGTACTTCAGTTTTCAGCCTCTGCCGGCGTCTGCCTGACGTCTGCGGTGCTCTCTCTATTGCCATCGCGGGCAAGCCTGCTCCCACAGTGTCCGGTGTTGATCACAGGAGGTGTACACACCGCCAATCCCTGTGGGAGCGGGCTTGCCCGCGAAGGCGTCAGCACAGACAACATCTGTCTATAGGCTAACCCAGAGCAATCGCCCGCTCACTGTCCAGCGTCTTTTCCGCCAGCAACAACCCCATCTCGCTCAACTGATAAATCGCCATTGCCAGATGCCGTGGTTTGTCTTCCAGGCTGTCCGCCAGATCCAGCAGCAGAATGCTCACCGACGAAAAGGTTTCGTAGGTCTGGATGGCGATGGCTTCGGGATTGAGGTCGGGGGCAACGCGGAACATCTGCATGCCGCGATCCACGGAATTGCGCGAGGGCGGTTCAGGTTTGAGGTAGTGATCGAGGGCACGCTCGGCGGCTTCGTGGAGCTTTTTTGAATCGGGGGATTGGTAGGGGGAGGTATCAGCCGGATTTGTTTCGGGCGGATTAGGGGTTGCTTTGAACATGATCGTATTGCCTCTAAGTCGGGCCACGACCGATTCGCGACTAAACGAATTAGGGTGGCGGCTGTAAGCAGGTTAGTCGACCGGGAGGCATACGAAATACCGGCGCGCCCGAGGGCGCCCTGCGAACAGCCACCATCGAGTGCGGGGATAGGGAATACCCGACTTGATGACGCTTATGCACATTCGTATACCCCCCGGGCGACTAAACCCGACCACTGATTGGCAGCGGCACGGACCACGTTACGGGGCATCACCAGAGCGCACAAGCCGGCGGATTCTGGCGGATCTGTAGGCAAAGGCGCAAGGCGTTGTAGTTTGCTGCGCGTGTCGAAGTAGGGCGTGGCAAGCGTTAGCTATTTTGGTGAGCAACCAACGTTTTTTTAGACGTATTTGATCTTTTCAACTGTCAGTTCTGACAGTGGTGACACGCAATCAGCGCACGTATGTTGATCCCACAACGTGAGCGACTGATTGCCCGGAGCACTGCTGACATGAACGACACGCTTGACGACGAAAAAGGCAGTACCTGGCTGGATGCCGAAAAAGTTCAGATCAGTGCTGCTCAGGTCACGGAAATGGAAGGCGGATCGCTCCGGGAGCAGGGCGACGGTGAGCAGTTTTCCGAAGTGTTCTGGGCGCAAGCGGTCGAAACAACGCTTTACCAGACCCACCCGCGGGTGCCGACACTGCAAACTCAGATGGTTTGCCAGTACCAGTTCGAGAACAACCGGATCTATGTGAGGACCTTGCGTTACAGGATGACCACGCGATATGGCCCCGTATACAGGGCAAACATAGATCTTGGCCTGCAGGCCGGCACATGGGTGCGCAAGAATTCCCCTGACGAAATGCGACAAGACGAGGAATGGCATAACTATGTTGTGTATATCGACTCCCCGCTCGGGCCTCCTGATTTTGGCGTTACCCTGGCAATCCGGGTCGACTATGACGGGCGGGATAATGACGTGGGCCCGACTGAAGGCTGGGGGCTGGATATTTACCCGGCGCAGAAACCGATCATCGAGGTACCCGCCAATAACGCAGAAGTGACGATGCCGTTCTCTGTGGCCGGAAAAAACGGCTTCTTTGGCGGCAGAATTCATCTGAAGTACCTGTACGACAATACTGAAACCATATTCCGCGAGCTGAATGTGGAGCAGGATGGAACCTGGGGGGGCACCACCAGCCTGCCGGACAATATCCTGTCTTTCCACGCCGAGCAGGTCATTCGCGGAGAGTATTCGGGTAACTCCAACACCGTCACCATCCGGGTGGCCCCACCGTACGTGGCACCCCGCATCGAGTCCCCGGCAAACGGTGCAGTGCTCAACCTGGCCAACGGCTTACTGATCAAAGGGCGCGGTACTCGGGGCAAAGTCATCGATGTGATGACACCCGGGGGCGCCGTTTTACACGCCACGGCAGTCGTCCAACCTGATGGTTCATGGGAAGGCCGATTCAACGAGGCCAACTATCCTGTCGGCGGACGCGTCGAAATGACCGCTGGCCACCGTGACATGAATGACTGGACCGCCGTGCAATCCTTCACGTTGCTGCTGCGGCCGACAATCACGACGCCGGCCGAAGGTGCGGTGACCGATCCGAGAGGCCCGATAGCAGGGGGCAGGGCTGTATCAGGCGCGATGGTCGAAGTCGTCAAGGATGCCGAGCATTCATTCAGGATTGGCCAGGGCACGGCAGGTGCCAATGGGGTCTGGAATGTCACAACGTTCATCCAGGACATGCCGCCCGGAGCGTTCACCATTGTCGCGCGGCAAACAGTGTCCGGCGTTGCCTCCGAGTTCAGTTTGCCCCATTCATTCAAAGTCCGCCCTCCAGCACTGACGGCTGTCAGCGTCACCTACCCATCCCTCACCACCGTCGAGTTCTCAGGTACCGGTTTCACCGGCGCCACGGTCGGGATCACGATCGTGAGCGGCCCGCAAGGTGCAACAGCGCCACCTGACGTGGTTGTGACCGCAGGCACCTGGAAAACCACTTCACAGAACTGGCCCATCGGTACCTACGAGCTGACGGCTGTGCAAAAAGTCTGGGACAACGTTGGAGGCTATATCCTGTCGCAGGCGTATCGGTTCACCGCTTCCTCGAAGCTGCTGCCGCCCACTGACATTACCCATACCGTGAACGAATACAGACCGACCTTCTACGGAAAGGGCATAGCGGGGGCATCGGTCCTGGTGAAGGATAAAGCTGACGGCACGGCGCTGGCTCCGGCAGCGTTGGTCACCGCTCAGGGCTGGTCGACCACGGCCAATGCGCCCTGGACGCCAGGTTCGACGCGCACGGTGCTGTTTGTGCAGACACTGGGTAACGCCGAGTCGGAGCCGGTGGAATACCCGGTCAAGATCGATCGTTACCCGGCACCGTTCGACCTGCGCTTCAGCGTTGTTGACTACATCCCGATCCTCACCGGCAAGGGCATCAACGGGGCGACGGTGGTGGTCACGGACAAGGTGACCGGTGCGCAGCTGGCGCCGCCGGCAACGGTAACATCGCAGAACTGGACGACGCGGCCTGCAAGCCCCTGGGAGCCGAACACGACCAAGGTCGTGCTCGTGGTTCAGAAGAACGGCAGCCTGGAATCCGATCCGGTGGAGATGAGCATCAGCGTGCCGTTAGTGGCGCCGCAGATCAGCGTCATCGAGGACGACGGGCTGTCGCCGAAAATCTCCGGCAGATGCTGGCCCGGCGCAGTACTGAGGCTGACCTACAGCGATGACACCACCGTGCATGACCCCGATGGCGCCAGTGGCAACTGGACCTTCAAACGCCCGGCCGGGTTTGCGCCGGACAAGGAACATACCGTCACGGTGATCCAGACCGTCGCCGGCACCCCTTCGCCGGCGGCCTCGCAAACCTTCCGGGTCAGTCCGGAAAAACTGCTCATCACCGAACCTGCGGAAAACACCGAGGCCGGTCGCACCCTGCTCGTGCGTGGCGAACAGGGGTTCAATGGCGCCACCTTGCAATTGCGCGATGCCCAGTTCGGTTGGGCATTGGGCGCGCCAAAAAAACTGACCAGTCACGGTGCATGGTTCGTTGAACTGAGCGGGCTGGAATTTCGCACCTACCAGATCGATGCCACGCAAACCATCGGCGACCGGCCTTCAGCGCGCAGCGATGTGCGCACTTTCGACGTGGTGCTGCTGCCGCCCGTCATCGAGGTGCCGGCACCGGGTCAGGCCCTGCCGCGCACCGCCATGCTCTCGGGAACCGGCGATCCCTATGGCCAGGTGTCGGTCTGGCGTGAAGGGGTGCCGGAACCGCTGCTCGATAAAATACCGGTCAGTGCCGAGGGCCAATGGCAGGCCGAGGTGGTGCTGCCGGTCGGCACCTACACCCTCAAGGCCAGGCAATTCCTTGATAACAGGGAGTCGAAGGACAGCCCTTCGCTCACCTACCGCGTGGTGCCGGCCGCACCGTTTATCGAAAGCCCGGGTCGGGACACGTTTGTCGGTCGCAGCGTGGTGGTGTCCGGGTTCGGCGATCCGGAGGACACGGTGACGGTGTCGCTGACGAACAGCAAAGGCTCGGTACTGGGCAGCGCCCCGGTGCTCGAGGATCGCACCTGGACGCTGACGCTTGCGCTGAGTCAGGCGGCTGGACGCTACAACCTGCAAGCGGTCTCTTCGCGCGACGGCTACGAGTCGGACGCTTCCGCTGCGCACCCGGTATTGCTTGGCACTTATCTGCCCGGGATTGATGAGCCGGCGGCAGGCGCCTGGGTTGCAGGACAGTTCGAGTTGGCCGGCACCGGCCGCGCGGGAGTGGGGCAGGTGGTGAGTTGGTACGACCCCGGACAGATTCTCAGCGCCAACATCGCCGTCACCGCGCAAGGCTGGCGCAGCCAGGGTGGACAAGGCCTGCGCGCCGGTGGCCACTGGTGCCGCTTCCAGCAGACCGTCACCGACGGCGCGGATGGCTCGACCCTGTCCGACTGGGTCGAGAGCGGACGTTTTGACAAGATCGCAACCCCACCGGGAGCCGGCCATGAATGAGCCTGTGATTCGCCCTGTCGAACAATTGCTGTCGCAGGTGTTCGATGCCGAACAGCGCAAGACCTACGCCGATCTTTCCACTTACCTTGAGAGCGGCGGTTCGATTTTTCCGCTGGTGGAGCGCGGCGTGCGCGGGCTGGTCCGGGACTATCAGCTGCAGCCCGAGGACGCCCAGGCGTTTCTGCGCAGAGCCAACGCCCTGGCGGTGTTCGTGCGGCGCCAGTTCATTGAACACACGTTGCGCGGTTCGGCCACCCAGCTCACGCGTCCTGACAGTGGGCTGTTGTCGATGGTGAACGGGCCGAGTTTCGAGCAACTGTTCAGCCCCGGATTCGGCGATTTGTGCCCGCCGCAGGCACTGGAATCGATCGCATCGCCGGTGGCCTATCTGATCGAGTTGCTGCGCTGGATCCGGGACTGGATCTTTGCCGAGGCTAAAGAGGGCAAGTTGGATTTGCATGATCGTCGCCAGGACCTGAAGCGTCTGCAGGTCGACTTCAGTGCGGTGCATCAGTCGATCTCGGCGCTGGACATCATCGTGCCGGTGCTGGAAACGTTCATCGAGGAAAACAAGGACAAGGACACGGATCTCGAAGACGCACTGATCACCGCCCGCTACCCCAACGGCCTGCCTTATTACCAGCATTGGGTCACGCTGGATTTCGCCGCCCGTCAGCAGGGGATGTCGGTGGGCAACTTTGCGCACATGGTGGATCTGGCCTATCCGTATTTTCTACAGCCCGAGGCCTGGGACAACGATGCCGGGCGGGCCCTGAGCCATGCCTCGCGGCTGGGGCCGTACCAGCGTGAGTTACTGACGCAAGCCCCCACCCCGGACGTGGAGAAGGAGAGAGAGGCGTATTACCTGCACAATTTTGGCGCGGGGAATTTGGATTGGCAGAACCTCAATCAAGTACCGTTTTTCGGTGAACGCACCCGCCTGAGCGCGCAAGACCTCGAGGCCTTGCTGTCGATTCGCGAGTTCGCCCCGACACGCTCGGCCCATGTCACCTACGCCGCAAGCGCGCCACTGGCGGGTGACGAGAGCCAGCTGAGCGGTTCGGTGTATCTCAATGCTGCCGAATCTCCAGCGCTGAGCATCAACTACAACGACGCAACGTTTGCGCATCGTCTGACCGAGGACCCGATCCGCATCGATCGCTACGAACGCATGAACCGCAAACTGCGTCTGGATCAATGGCTGGGCTTGCCGCCCGAACAGGTCGATGCCCTGCTGGTGGCGGCGATCAACGCAGAAAAACGCGGTAAGCCGCCACAATTCTCCTGGTGGATTTCCACCCACACGGTGCATGCCGTGGGCCTGTTCCAGTCACTGCGCGAGCGTTATGACTGCCCGGCCGAGGACTTTGCGGCGTTTATCGATGACCTGTCGCTCTATGGCCGTGGCCCGGTGCTCTCGCTGTTCGACCGTACTTTCAACAGTCAGGGCAGCTACCGTCAGCCGTTGTTGCTGGACAACGGATTGTTTACCGTGCTGCCGGGGCAAGGCGTGACCGACCTGACCGTCAGCCAGTTGTGCAGTGGCTTGAACATCGACCTGCAGACCTACGCTTATCTGGCGGTGGTCATTGCCCGGGCACATGGGCTGGGTGACCAGCTCACACGTACCCCGGAGGTGATTTCGAGTTTCTACCGCCTGGTGAAATTGCCACGGCTGCTCGGTATTACGCCGGTCGAAGGGGGGCTGATGCTGACCCTGCTGGGCGGTGAGAACTGGCTCAATGGGCTGGCAGGCAAACCGCGCATCATCGAGCGCAGTGACAACGATAGTGTTCCGGACGCGCTCAACCTGATTTATGCGTTGCACTCTTGCGTGTCCTGGTGCAGGGAGCGCGACCTGCCGGTGCAATGGGTATTGCAACAGGTATCGCCGCTTCAGGCATTGGCGGTTGCCTCCGAGGCGGAGCGGAGCCTGTTCGAGCAGCTGCGCAATCTGCTGCCTTCGGCACTGTTCAGCAATGCCGGGTTGCAGGCGGCGGGGGTGCCCTTGCAGCCAGGCCTGGACTGGCTGCATTTTCTCGGTGACCTGGTCGACGCTTCCGGACTGATCGTCAATTCGTCGTTGCCCGAAGCGGACTACCTGAATTTTGCCCGGGAAAAACTCGATCAGGCCATCAAGGACGGGCTCGGTGAGGTCGACGCCGACACGCTTGCGAGTATTGGCGAGCGCATGCTGAACGTGTTGTTGCAGGCGCGGGAAGCACAAGTCTCGGTCGCCCGGGAATGCCTGACGGTGTACACCGGACTTGATGCCGAGCGGGCACTGCGGGTGCTGAGCTGGGCGCAGTCCTCGGTGTATCAGTTGTTGTCGCAGGTGCTCGAACGCGCCGAGCGCGAAGCACTGGAGGCACGTGCCTCGGAGCAGCCGGATCCGTTGCTGAGCCTGTTGGCCGATCTGCGACGGCGCAGTGCGGTGGTGAGCAAGCTGGACCTGAGCGCGCGCCTGCTCGAAGACTTTCTGCAATACGGGCACAAGGCCTGGATCGATCAGGACGACCGTCACCTGCTGTCGATGCGCACTCTGTATTACCTGAGCGTGCTGACCCGGGCGTTCGAGCTGAGCCAGCAGCCGGCGGACAAACTCCTCGACTATCTGCGCCAGGTTCATGCCTTGCCCGGCTCCATCAGCGAAGATGCGCTGCGACTGGCCCAGCAGGCGGCCGTGCAGCGCCTCGCGGCGTTCTTTGACTGGAGCGTGCAGGAAGTGCGTGAGTGTGTCAGCCGCGTGGGGGCGGACGACGCGATCCTGAAGACCCTCAGCCAACTCGACTTGCTGATGCGTATTCGCGTCCTGGCCGAACACAGCGGCATGGACGCCCTGACGATTTTCCTGCTGGGAACCCTGCCGGAAACGGTCGACAAGAGTGCTTATGCAATTGCCGCCGAGCGCGCCTTGCTGAGCATTTCGGAGACGCGCACCCCGCTGGTGTCTTTCGCTGACGAAGTGCCTGAACCCCTCGTCAGCATGACCTGCACCGTCGACAAGACCGAGGTGGTGGCCAACAAGCCGGCAGACAAAATCGTCCTGACCGTGACGCTCAAGGACGCTGCCGACAAGGCGTTGAAAGGGGTCTACGTGTATTGGCAGACCACTTTGGGCACGGTTGCGACTTCCGCTACCAATGCCGACGGCGTGCTGAAGGTCGATTACGTGCCGGGCAAGGTCATGGGGCGAGAGGTGCCGTTGTTCTGGCTGGATCTGATCGACGCCCAACAGGCGCCGCCGCTGCAGGTTCTCGACGATAGCGCGACCCTGGATTTCCCGCCTTCGATGATGGCTCAGGTGCCCGTGGACCCGGTGCCGGCAGGGCTGGAGGTCGAGCTGTATGCGAGCCTGCGCGACAACTACCAAAACCCCGGCCGCCATCGCCCGGTGCGCTGGAACGGCGAGAGCAAGGATCCTTCAGCGGTTCTGGTGTTCCGGCCAGTGCAGAGTCAGACCGATGCGCAGGGCGTTACGCGGGTCTTTGTCTCCAGCCCGACCGGCGGAGAATTCACGATTACAGCCCTGAGCGATGCCAGCAACAGGATGGTCGAGTTCGACGCCATCACGTTCCTCGCGCCAACCACCCGATGAAGCCGTTCGTTGAGGGCGCGTGGATGCCCGTCCTCAGGAGAAACCGACCATGACTCAGCGCAACCTGGCTGAACTGCTGGAAAAACGTCGTACCGCGTTGGTGGAGTACTGCATCGGTCACGTCGCCAAGAGCAAATACGCCTTCGTGAAAACGCCGCAAGACCTGTTCGAGTTGTTGCGCCTGGACCCACTCGACAACTATCCGGTGCAAAGCTCATGGGTGGCCGAGGCGACCAGTTGCGCCCAGCAATTCATCCATGCCGCCTACCGCAAGCTCGAGCCAGGCTACGCCGAGGTCGACTTCGAAAAGGAGCATCTGAAACTCTGGGAGCTGTACAGCAATTTCCCCGACTGGGCGGCGTTGTCGATGATTGCGGTGTACCCGGAAAACTACATCAATCCGTTTGTCCGGCAACGCAAGAGCGGGCTGTTCAAAACCCTCGAGAATGACCTGAACCAGACGCGCCTCAACGGCGACTCGGTGCAACGTGCCCTGCAGAATTATCTCAAGACGTTCGAGCAAACCTGCAACCTCGACGTGATCAGTGCGTGTCTGGACACCGACTCGGCCACGCGCGCGACCTACTATTTTATTGGCCGTCAGCGGGTGCAGCCGTTCCAGTATTTCTGGCGCAAGGCTGACATCGAACTGACGTCCAGTGGCACTGCGATCAATCCGGCCGCCTGGGGTGAATGGCAACCAGTGGATATTCCGGTGGCCGGCAAGGTGCTGGATCTGCGGCCGGTGTTCTGGGGCGGGCGGTTGTGCGTGGTGTGGGCGCATTGGCGTGAGCGGGAAGAAGCGCAGGACGTGCCGTACAAGCTGGATATCAATCTGGCGTTCATGAATCAGAGCGGCGAATGGTCGGCGCCTCTGAGTCTGAAAAGCACCATTGAGGCCAATGACCTCGGCGAGGACACACGACTGATTGCGACCACGCTGGCGGATGCGCAGCACCCCAAGGGGCGTCTGGGGGTGTTGTTGATCAACGGCACCGGGGTGCTCAAGGTCCATGCGACACGCGATGTGCTGTTTCGCCCGCTGCCCGAGGACGACGGCAGCTGGCTCGATCACCTGGCGGAACACCGTTTCACCGATCAGTTGATCGTCCAGCATCCGCTGACCTCGAAGAGTCAGCCGACGGTGACGGTACAGAGTCAGGACGACAAAGCACTGACGGCTTACTACGCCTTGCAGGTGGTGTTCAACGAGGTGGGAAACCAGGATTTTCTGTGGATCAGGGGCCTGTGCCGAGAGAAGACGCGAGCCGCTGGCAGCGACGTAGAGTTCAAGCTGACGTTCCACAATGGCGCGAGTGGGGATCCCGAAGAGATTACAGTCAAAAAGTCCACCTCTGGCGGCTGGGCCACTGACTGGATGACGCTAAAGCGTTCGACCGGAGGCTTTGTCTCGTCATTCGCTTTCACCCTGAGTAACGCTGACGAAGGCACCAAGAAATTCACCGTGGACTTCACCAACCTGCGCCGTTTCACCGCGCCGACACTGGTAAAAAATTCGCTGGATGCGGCGCAGTTCATCGCCTTCAGACAAGAAGGCATGCTGCAACTCGCGCGTCTGAATTCCCTGTTCGGCCCGGCACTGGTCGAGCGCAGCCAGATATCCGTGGATGCCGTGCTCGAGTGGGACAGCCAGTTTCTCGTGGAGCCGCCACCGGCCGACGGTACGATCAGCGAGCCCAACGGGGCATTCGACGGCGCCAACGGTCTGTTCTTCTGGGAGCTGTTCTTCCATCTGCCGCATCTGGTGGCGACGCGCTTGCGGGCCGAGGATCGTTTTCTCGAAGCACAGAACTGGCTGCATCACCTGTTCGATCCCCAGGCAAGGGCCAACACGAGCGAGCCGCAGAGACCCGACTACTGGCGCTGCCGCCCGTTGGTCGCGGCGGGGAATGCCGGCTGCGAGGCCGTGAGGTTGACCGATCCGGATGCCATCGCCTACGCCAGCCCGCGGCACTATCAGATTCTGGTGTTCAGCGAGTACGTGAAAAACCTCGTCGCCTGGGGTGACTGGTATTACCGGCAACTCACCCGTGATGCGCTGGTGGCAGCCAAGCTGTGTTACGTGCAGGCCGAATTCCTCATGGGCAAGGCACCGTCTGCAACGGTCGTCACCCGTTGGGAGACGCAAAGCGTGGAAGCGTTGCTGGCAAAGAGCGCAACGCGTCCGGCACTGGAAAAGTTCGAGCAGGAGCTGGTGTTTTCTCTGGCCGATGTGCCACCGGCCGCCGATGCCCCGCCGCTGATGGGGCTGCTGGCGAACGAACCGTTCAAGTGTCCGATCAACGAGCAGTTGCTGGAGCTGTTCGACTTGCCAGTCCAGCGCCTGAACAACTTGCGTAACAACCTGACCCTGGACGGCAAACCGCTGGATGTGCCGCTGTTCAGTCCGCCGACCGATCCCGATCAATTGCTCCGTGACCTGGCCAGCGGCGGCGGTGCCCCACGCCCGATGGGCGGCCGTCTGGTGGTCGGCGCGTTTCGCTGGCGCGTCACCTATGAAGCGGCGTTGCGCGCGGTGCAGACCTTGCAGGAATACGGCAATCAGGTCTTGCGCCTGATCGAACAACGCGACCGCGCCGAACTGGAAGAGATTCAGCAGGAATATCTGGGCGAACTGGAGGCGTACGCCCGCACGGTTCAGGAGCAGTCGCTCGAGCAGCAGCAGGCCCAGGTGACGGCGCTGAGCCAGAGTCGCAGCATGGCGCAGGAGCGCGCCGACCGGTTCCAGGCCTGGTTCGATGAGCACATTACCGACACCGAATATGAGGTCATGGAAAAACTGCAATCGGCCAAATGGCTGAATTTCGGCACGATGGCGATCAATAGTGGTGGTGCGGCGCTGGCCGTCGGGCCGTGCATATTCGGCGTCGCCTCCGGCGGCATGCGCTTCGACGCGATCGCCAATGCGCTGGTCTTCGGCCTGCAGATCAACGCCACGGCCATGCAGATAGACGCCGAAAAACAGGCACTGATCGAGAGCTATCGCCTGCGCCGCCGGGAATGGGAACTGCAGCGCGATCAGGCACGAGCGGAAGTGCGAGCCATCGATGAACAGCTCAACGCGCAGACGTTCGCGCTGGGCGCCGCCAGGGCCAGTCTCGAACAGACCCTGCGCCGCAACAGCCAAGCCCAGTCTCTGTACAACTTCCTGAAAAAACGCGCCAGCAACGCCGAGCTGTTCGGCTGGCTGCTGGGCCAGCTCAAGGCGTTGCACTATCAGGCCTACGATGCGGTGGTCAGCCTGTGCCTGAGTGCTCGCGCGGCACTGAGCGCGGAAACCGGTGAATATGAGGTCGGCGATCCGTTGCCGCGGGTCTGGCAGGACAATCGCCATGGGCTGACGGCCGGCGAGCATCTGCGCGAGTACCTGCTGCGCATGGATCGCCAGTACCTGCAAAGCCATGAGCGGCGTCTGGAACGGGTCAAGACGGTGTCGCTGCGTCGCCTGTTCGATGACGCCAGCGATCCGCAGGCCGGGTTTGCTGACTGGGCTCAGGCGCTGGCCGACTTGATCGACAAGGGCACGCTGGAGTTCCAGCTGACGCAGTTGCTGTTCGACCGCGACCATCCGGGGGAATACTGCCGGCTGCTCAATCTGCTCGAAGTCGATATGGCGGTGCTGGTCGGGCCGTATGAGGATATCCAGGCCACCTTGTTGCAGATCGGCAGCATGACCGCGACCAAGGCTTCGGCAGCGTCGGTGGCGTATCTGCATCAGCCCACGGGCAAGGTCGCTCCGGCCGATGTGCAGTTCAATCTGCGCAGCGGCCAGCAGATCGGCCTGTCGGTGGGCCTGGCCGACAACGGCATGACAGCGATCAGACCGGACGAAGGTCTGCTCAACCCCTTCGAGAACACCGGAGCGGTGTCGCGCTGGCAGTTGAACTTTCCGTGGCCGAAAAACCAGCCGCAGGCGTCGATGCTCAACTCGGTCACTGACATCATCGTGCGCGTGCGTTATACGGCGAAAGCCGGCGAGCCGACTTTCACCCTGGCGGTCAAGGATCTGGTCACCCGGACCATGGCTTCGCGTCAGCCACGTAACGGCAAAGGAGCAGGCAATCATGGTTGATCGGGACATCGAGGCCAATCAAAGCCTGATACTCAACGGTGACTTCAACGAAGGTTTCAGTAGCTGGACAAAGGGCGGCAACACGGCGGAGGTGGTGATCGCGGGGGAGCTTTACGACGGCACGATGATCAAGTTCCTTGCCGCCGCCAATCGGGGCACGGCTGCGCAGGAGGTCACCTTGCCTGTCGAGCAAGGCTCCGGCGCCCGTTATGTGTTGAGTTTCCTGTGTGAAACGCGCCACGCCAATCCGGGCACGCTGAGCATCACTACGCTGGAGGGCACGCCACTGGCTGAAATTCCCCTGCCGCCGGGCAACCCGGAGCGACTGGCTCGTATCGACAGCGGACAGCCTCTGGACTTCGTGCCAGTCAGTTACAACATTCCGCTCGATCTGCCGCTGCCGCGCCAGCAGAAGATTCGCGTTACCGTGATCTCGCCGGTGAACGAAAACCCTGAGGAGTATTACCGTAAGGTCTGCATCACCCGCATTCATCTGGGGATACACCTGGCACCGTTGGAGCTGCACAGATTTGTGCTGGATCGTGAGCACCTGTCAGCGAACGCGCCGTTGTATCTGTGCCTGGGCGCCGACGGCAGCTTCCAGCATCAGTTCGAATGCGTGCCCGCGCCCGACAGCCCGTGGCAGTACACCCCGGTCGCCCTGACCAGCGACGACAATCCGCAAGGCGCCGTGCGCGCAACACCGGACTGGGGCGTCGCGCAGCCACTCGAATCGTTGTGGACGCTGTATTGCCCGCTGCTCGAAGGTCAGGAGCCCTTTGTGTTCACGGCCAGTCTGGTCAACCAGTACAGCGCCGAACCGTACCCGATCGAGGTTTCGCTGGGGCATCACCGCCTGGTGTTCAGCGATGTGCTGGAGGCCGCGTATTACCCGGTGCTGGAACTCGCGCAATCGGTGCGCCTCGGGGTTCGGGTGGCCTCGTTTTACACCGGCCAGTATCTGGCCGGGCGCACCGTGACCTGGACGAGCGAAGGGCAGGAGATTGTCGGGACGGCATCCACCGATGCCGAGGGCTGGGCGTACCTCGATTATCGGCCCAAAGCCGCAGGCACGTTCGCCATCGAGGCGTCGGTGGCCAGTCCCTACTATGCCGCCGGGGTTGAAACCACGAACCTGGAGGTCCAGGTCCTGGCGACCGATCCATGGGCAGACCTGCTGGCAGTGGTCGAGGACAATGCCTTGCCCTGGGCGCAGAAGACCGGTTATCCCAACCGGGGTTCGACGTATCCATTGAAAGTGCGGGTGCCGCCGGTGTTGCGCGCGACGACGCTGGCGCTGCATTGGCAAGGTACTTCTGCCGGACAGTTGGGCGTGCAGGTGCAGCCGCAGCTGGAACAACCGGTGGCGGTCGGCGCAACGGACTTGAACTGGGTCCTGACCTGCGACGATCGGCTCGATGGTCGCTTCGAGTTGCAACTGCGCTGTTCGAAACTGCTGTTGCCCTCGGACTGGAAGCCGATGTCGCTGGCGCGCAATGTGGTGCGCATCGGCGCCGTGCAGGAGGCGAATAAATTTCCGGTGGTGGATGAGGACGAAAGCGTCCTGCTGCGGGTGCAAGTGGTGCATGTGCTGACCACCGGCGATGGTGATCCGGTCAACCATGCGCTGGTGGACTGGGACACGCCCGAGGGCACGATCTCGACGGTGAGTGGCAGTGGCGGCTGGGCCAGCGTGCTCTATCAGCCGAGCCGAGCCGGTGAGCACGTGGTGACCGCCCGTGTGCGTGCGCATGCCGAGGCTGTCGTGACGCAGCGAGCGTTCGCAGTGAGGGCACTGGCGAGCAATCCGTGGAAGCGCGAGGTGCGGATTCTGTTCGACGACGTCGAGGTGGATCTGGTCGAGTTGGGGCTGCTGTGCTGGAAGGGCACAGCGCACACCTTGAAACTTGTGCCGAACCCCGGCAGTCCGCTCATCATGCATTCCATCACCCTGGACTGGCGGGGCGAGGATCCGCACATCGGGCTGTCGGTCAGCGACCTCGGCGTTCCCAGAATCCTGACCGACGCAGGCCTTGAGTGGACGTTCAGTTCACAGCAGGGCAGCAGTCTCAGCAGCCTGTTCGCGTTGCAGTTGTCGGTGAATTACATTTCGGTACCACGGGAATTGTTCGGACGCCTGATTGCCACTGATCTGGCGCAAGAACTGTCGGTGATGCTCGATCAGGTACCCGGCACGCCGGGCGAGTCGATGTTCTATCCGTGTCTTGGCGCGCGGCACACTCTCAGGTTCCTGCCCAATCCGTTGAGTCCGTTGGTGGGACTTGAGGCCTTTCTGGAGTGGCAGGGCACGCCACCCGCAGACCTGAATGCCGTTGTCGAGCCGGCGCTTGAGCTGGCGCAGACCCTCGCCGATGGCGGCACCGGGTGGACGCTGGATTTCGCCGCCAGTGCCGCTGCGGGGCAATTTTCACTGCAGCTGCGCCTGCCTGGATTGGCCCGGGCAACGCCAGTGAATGCAATGCAGCTGGATCACAATAAAGTGAGGATTGAAGGCTGGCGCGAAACCCCGGTCGATCCGGTGATCAATCAGGATGCCGCCTGGCAATGGGTGCAAGTGGTGTCAGCGTTTACCGGCGAGCCAGTGACAGGCGTCGCGGTGCGCTGGCATGCCGCCAATGCAGATCAGGTCGTCGATACCGATGCGTTCGGCTGGTCGGGTTTTGCCCTGGCACCCACCTCAGCAGGTCAGCATCAGGTCGTAGCACAGTTGCTCAGCCGTTTCGATAATTACCAGGAGCAGCGCGAACTCAGGGTCACGGCGCTGGCAAGTGATCCCTGGCAAGGTGTCAGCGTGCGCTTCGATGGCCATCTCGAGCAGACCTGGGGCGCGCGCACCTACTTCCCGCGGCGTTCGGGCAATCACGTGCTCGAGTTGTTGATCAAGGAGGACAGTCCGCTGTTGCAGCAGGAGCTGACGCTGGGGCTGACCGGCACCGGGCCTGCGCAACTGGGGCTGACATTCGAGCCCGCACTGGGTGTCCCCCGTCAGCCATCGGCACTTGGTTTTCGCTACACGCTGCGATGCGCCGACCTCATGGATGGAGGGTTCGCCCTGCGCCTGAGCGCCGCGCGTCTGGCCAGCCTGTCACCGGCCAATGCGATGTCGCTGGGCACCGGCGAGCAAGTGCTCAAACTGCTCGCCGGCAGCACCGTTCAGCAAGTGCTGGAGTGGGGGCAGACACTCGTCGAAGAGGTCCGGGTCGTCTCATCCATCACCGGTCAAGGCATCGCCGGCGTCGTGGTGACCTGGCGCAATACAGAGCTGGGAACGTTGACCAGTCTGACTGACTTTTACGGCATGGCGAGGGTGCAGTTCAAACCGCAGATTCCAGGTGCCTCCATGCTGACGGCAACGGTGGGGGATGCGTTGCATTCAGAGTCGATTGCCTTGGCGTATACGCTCGAGGAACCGCGGAAAATCAGTGAGCTCATCATGCTGGAATCTGCGGTTTATCCCGGTGCGCAAGTGCTCGCCCAAGCGACGATTGTCTCGGCGATTGGAGGGCAGCCGCTCAGCGGCGTTGAGGTCATGTGGACGTTTGCGGAGGTTGCCCTTCCTTCGACAGTCACCGATGCCGCAGGCCGGGCGATCGTACGGTTCAATCTTGATACCTCCGGCATCCGGGCCTTGGCCGCGACAGTGCGGGGCGGCGAGGGCGGGTGGGACTACGCGCTGCTGGCGCTGGCTGTTGAAAACGGCCCGATCATCCAAAGGTTTTCGGCTGATCGCACAGTGGTCTATCCCCGGCAACAGTTTTCAGCGCAGGTCACGGTGGTCAGATCTGACGATGGGCGCGGTTGGGGCGGGCTCGGCGTCGTTTGGGATTTTGCCGGTGGCCGGAAGTCTTCCGTCACAGGGCCTGATGGCGGATCCACCGCCAGTAACTTCCTGGCGAATGAGCCAGGCGTCTTCCCGCTGACAAGTTCCATTGTCGATTACCCCTACTCGAGATCAATCGATATCGAGGTGGTCGGGCCGGATTCGGCGCGCATCAGCGACATGAAAAAATTAAGCGCGGGCGTTTTCCAGGTGCTTATTACCGATGGACGCCAAGTGCCATTGGCACGCAAAACAGTGTTCTGGCGTCTGGACAACTCGCAACTCGGGTCGACGATCACGGGCGAGGATGGCAGAACCACCATCGACATTCAGTTCCAGACGGGCACCAGGGTGTACGCGGGCATTGAAATAGGAATGAGCAGTCAACTGTACGAATTCGCGCTGGATTTCTGAGGACTCATGGTTTGATCAGATAACGCCGGCACGCTTCCAGCTCAGATAGCGGTTCACCAGCCCCGTGCTCAACTCGCCGGGGCGCACATCCAGTACCTGCACGCCGTGAGCGGCCAGGCGCTCATGCAGTTCGGCCCGGGCATTGAGGTAGTCCACGGTGCCGCAGTAGGCCAGGGCTTCGGGCAGCGTCTGAACCGGGGAATTGCGCACGCGGTCGAGGGTTTCCTCGCGCAGACTGACCACCAGCACTTGATGCTGCTGGCCCAGACGTTTGACGCTGGCGAGCAGATCTTCGTCGTCCTCGTCACGCAGGTTGGTCAGCAGAATGATCAGCGCCCGGCGCTTCTGGCGGGCCAACAGATGATGGGTCGCCGTTGAATAGTCAGCAGGACGCTGACTGCTGTCGAGATCGTAGACGGCATTGAGCAGGACCTTGAGCTGACTGGAACCCTTGATCGGCGCCAGATAACGCGGTTGATCGACGGCGAACGTGCACAACCCCACCGCATCGCCCTGGCGCAGTGCCACGTGGCTGAGCAGCAGGCAAGCGTTGAGCGCATGGTCGAAATGCGCCAGCTCGTCATCCTGGCTGCGCATGCGTCGGCCGCAGTCGAGCAGGAACATGATCTGCTGGTCGCGCTCGTCTTCGTACTCGCGCGCAATCGGCGTGCGCTGGCGGGCGGTGGCTTTCCAGTCGATCTGGCGCAGGCTGTCGCCTTCGCGGAATTCACGCAGCTGATGAAACTCCTGGCCCTGGCCACGACGCTGGCGTTGACGTACGCCGAGCTGGCTCAGCCAGTTATCCACCGCCAGCAATTGCCCGCCGTAGAGCTTTGCAAAGTCCGGGTAGACGCGGATATCACTGCTCACTTCCAGCAGGCGTTGGCCTGTCCACAAGCCAAAGGGACTGGGCAGGCTGATTTCGCAATGCCCGAAGGTGAAGTGACCGCGCTTGAACGGACGCAAGCGGTAGCCGACCTCGCTGAATTGTCCGGGTTGCAGCTCGACCGGGAGCGGCAGGTTTTCAAAACTCAGACCCTGTGGCACGTGGTCGAACATCTTCAGCGCGACCGGCTCAGTGAAATCGTGACTGACCTGCAGCCGTACTTCACTCCAGCGACCCAGTGCCAGATTGCCGGGCATCTGGCGTTTGATCCGCGGCGAGGGCAAGCGCCTGAGGCGTAACGCATCGATGATCGCCAGCACCAGCAGAGCCAGGAGCAAACCCCAGTTGATCGCCGAAAGGCTGGCGGGGGTCGGGATGTCGAGCGCCTGCACGGTGCCCAGCAGCGTGCCGCCGGCCAGCAGAACAGCGAGCCAGATCAGCAGCAGGCGTGACGGTTTCACAGGCGCGGCGCCGGCACTTGGTCGAGCAATTGCTGCAGCACCTGATCGACCGGCAGACCTTCGATGTCCAGTTCCGGCGCCACCCGCACGCGATGGCGCAGCACTGCGAGCGCGCAGCCCTTGATGTCATCGGGAATCACGAACTCGCCGCCGCGCAGCAACGCCCGGGCGCGGGCGCAACGCACCAGCGCAATCGAGGCACGCGGCCCGGCACCGAGTGTGAGGCCTGGCCAGGAGCGGGTGCTGCGCGCCAGGCGCACCGCGTAATCCAGCACTTGATCGTCGATCGGCAAGTCGCTGGCGATGCGTTGCAGGGCCTGCACGTCCTTGGCCTGCAACACGGTGCGCAGCGGCTGCACGTCGAGCATGTCGGCACGGGTCGAGCGGCTGACCTGGCGCACCATGTTCAGCTCTTGCTCGGCCTCCGGGTAATCCATGCGCACCTTGAGCATGAAGCGGTCGAGCTCGGCTTCCGGCAATGGATAAGTGCCTTCCTGTTCGATCGGGTTCTGGGTGGCGAGCACCATGAACGGCTGGGCGATCGGCAGCGCCCGGCCTTCGAGGGTGACCTGGCGCTCCTGCATCGCTTCGAGCAACGCCGCCTGGGTTTTCGCCGGGGCGCGGTTGATCTCGTCGGCCAGCAGCAGGTTGGTGAACAGCGGCCCTTTGCGCAGCTTGAACTGCTCGGTGTGCAGGTCGTACACCGCGTGGCCGGTGACGTCGCTGGGCATCAGGTCCGGGGTGAACTGGATGCGCGCGAACTCGCCGCCGAAACAACGCGCCAGCGCCCGCACCAGCAAGGTCTTGCCCAGCCCCGGAACGCCCTCAAGCAGCACGTGGCCGCCGGCGATCAACGCGGTCAGCACATCGTCGATCACGCTGTTCTGGCCGATCAGGGCCTTCTGCAATTCGTCGCGCACCGCTTGCGCCAACTGGCTGGCACGCTGGCGTTGCTGGGCGGCGTGGCTGGCGCTGCCGGGCTCGATCTGTTCACTCATAGCGTGTTCCTCAAGGTTTGCAGGTGGGCCACCTGGCGACTGAAATCAGCGCTGCTCATGCGCTGTTTCGACACCGGGCTCAGGGCCTGGCTGATGGCGCGGGTCGGCTGACGGGTCAGGCGCGACAGCACCAGCCACTGCTCGGCCACGTTCAATTGGTCGAAACCGGGATACCGGCGGCGGGCGCGGCGCAGCACGTCCTGTTGCAGGGCTTGCAACAGCGTGTGCTGACCGTTGTGGCGCAGGATGAAATCGGCACTGGCGCGCAGGTGTTCCTGCAACTGGCGACGGCCACGCTGAGCGGGTGCCTGCAAAGGCCCGTGGCGCACACCGAGGTGCCACAGGGCCAGACCGATCAGCGCCAGCAGGGCGACGATGGCTTGCGGGAAGTAACGCCAGAGCAAGCTCGGCAGCCCCTCGTGTAGCGTGTTGAAAATCAGCGTGACGTCGGTGTCGGCGCTCAGGTACCAGAGCAGCCAGGCGTTGTCGTGTTTGCTGATGGCCGGGGTCTTCCACAGCTCGGCATCGGTGACCACGGTGACCGAGCCGAGACCGTACGCCAACTGCATCATGTGCGTGGCCTTGGCGCTGTTGGCCCAGGCCTGGGAGAGATTCTTCGGGTCTTCCAGATGGAACGCGGTGTCGAAACCGGCGTAGGCCGGCGCGTCCTCGTCTTCCAGATAGAGTTTGGTCAGGTTCGGGTACGGATCATCGGCCAGTTCCGCCGGCGGCTCCTTGAGATCCTTGCTCAGGGACTGGTGCAACTGCACCCGGTCCAGCAACAGGTCAGCGCTTTGTCTGGCCTGCTCATCCCACAGGGCTTCGGCGACGAACACCAGTCGCCCACCGGCGCGGGCCCAGTTCAATACCTGATCGACCTGCCGCGGGGTCATGCGCGAACGTTCGCCGAACAACAGCAGGGTGTGCCGACGCGGATCGATGTCGGGCAGCACCGCCAGCGTTTCGGCGTGGCTGACGTTGAGGCCGCGCTCGCGCAAAAACATTTCTGCCGCCAGATAAGGATTGGCCTGCGCCTGGGGCGAGGGGCCGTGATCGATCACTTCCTGATAGGGCCGCGCCTTGAGGTACAGATAAACGCTCAACGCCGCGAGCAGGGCGACCATCAGCCCGCCGAGCAGCCACGCGTTGCGCCGGTTCAAGCGCGCGCTCCCTGCTCGAACAAGGCGCGCCAGCCGTCACACAGTTCCTGTTGCAGATGTGCCGCCGGCACGCGGTGCCCGTAGGCCATGTTCTGCCAGTGCAGCGTCAGGGTGCGACTGAACGCCAGCAGTTCCGGGCGCTGCAATTGCTCGACCCGCAGCAGCATCTGATGCTCGGTGTCGGCAGGTTTCAAGGTCAGGGCAAAATCCTGGAGCAGACGGCTGAGCAAGCCGCGATAGAGCAGGCCCAGCGCCGCGCGCGGCTGGGTCTGCCAGAGTTGTTCGGCGCTGGCGGCGATGTCGTCGGGCAAGGATTGCGGGGTCAGGTCCAGACCAAATGCTTGTTGCGGCGCAGGTGGCCTGACGCGGGTGGGCAACTTCGCCCGGCGACTGACGAAGGTGCGCAGAAACTCGCGATAGCGCCAGATCAGCCAGCCGACGGCCGTGAGCAACGCGCCCCACAGCAGCACCTCGATCAACACCGCCAAGGCATTGAAGCGTTGACCGTCGAGCCAGCCGAGCAGGGTTTTCAGCCATTGCGGTGGCTCGCCGGGTTTGCCCTCGGCCGGGGTGGCCGGGTCGTCGCCAAAGCGGTAGCGGGTCACGCTTTCCTTGTTCTTGAATGGCGGTTGTTCGAGCAGCGCCTTGATGCTGTCGTGCGCAGCCTGACTGGTCAGCGGTTGGTGCAGCAGGCGTGGCGCCTCCGGGGCGTTGGCCGGGGCATCCGCCCACACCGGTGGCACCGCCGGCAGCCACAGACAGACCGCCAGCAGCAGACCCAGAGCGCTGCTGTTCAAACGCTGGCGCAAACGACGGAATACCAACTCGATGTCCCACGCTTCCAGTGCGGTGCGCCGGTTCAGATACAGACTGAAACCGCAGGCGACATAAATCGGTTCCCAGACCACCAGCACCAACGCGTAGAAGGCGTTGGTCAGGTGTTCCAGCCAACGCCAATGGTGATCGGCGTCGAGGATCAGCGATTGCCAGTCCCAGTCGGTTTCAATCTGCTGTGGCAGCAGCATGTAGAACAGCACCATCAGGCCGATCCACAGCGCGGTCTCCAGATGCATGCCGATGATCGTCAGCCACTGCGCGGCGCCGGCATTGCGTTGCAGCAACACCTGCAAGCGTTGCTGGCGGGCGGTGCCGTCGAGGCCTTCGAGTTGCACCACCGGCAGCAGAAAACTTCGACTCAGGCTCAGGCGGCGCCAGGTCAGGCTGGCCAGCAGTTGTGGTTTGAGCTGCCGCGGAAATTCGCGCAGGGCCTGTTTCAGAGTGGGTGTTTCGCCGAACAGGGCCTTGGACAGGATGTACAGCGGCAGGCGTTCGTACGCCGGTTTCAGCCACCAGAAAATCAACACCGCCAGCGACGGCGAATCCCACAGCAGCAGACTGAGCACGACGAACAGCGGCAGGGTGACGATGGCCCAACTGGTCATCAGCAGACGACGATGCTGCTGGCTCATGAGCACGCCCAGGTCCATGGCTTCCCAGGTGCTGCGCGGGCGGATCGCTACAGTGGCATCACTCAGGCGCATGGCGGGTCCTTCCGGCGAACAGCAGATAGGCCGCCACGGCGATCCACAACGCGGCACCGACCGCATATTTGATCGGCGGTGTGACCCCGGTCCGCGACGACCAGTACGCTTCGATGAACGCCGCGATCAGCAGGAACAGCATGACCCCGCACACCAGCAGCACGCTTGTGCGCGCGGCGGTTTTCAGTGCTTCACCGCGCGTCAGGCGTCCGGGCGCGATCAACGCCCAGCCGAGTTTCAGGCCGGCGGCACCCGCCAGGGCAATGGCGCTCAGCTCGAAAGCCCCGTGGCCGATCACGAACGACCAGAACGTCTGCCCGAAACCGATTTCAGTCAGATGCCCGGCCACCGCACCGATGATCAAGCCGTTATAGAGCAGGAAAAACGCGCTGCCCACGCCCAGCAGCAAACCGCTGGCGAAGGTCTGGAAGGCGATGCCGATGTTGTGCATCACGTAGTAGCCGAACATCACCCAGTCTTCACTGGCCGCGCGTTCGGCCGAACGCCCGAGGTGCCCGGCCACCGGGTCGTACATGCTCTGCATCTCGCGCACCTGTTCGGCGGGGATCAGGTTGTAGACCAGTTCGGGAAAGGCATACACCAGCAAGGCAAAACCGATCAGGCTGCCGAAAAACACCAGGCCGGCGGCCAGCACAAAGGGCCATTCGGCGCGCACCAGCCGGGGGAAGTCAGCGAGGATGAAACCCAGCAGGTTGGCGCCGAAGCGGCTGCGGTGCCGGTAAAGCTGCTGATGGCCGCGCAACACCAGTTGTTGCAGCGAGTCGGTCAGAAAACTGCTGTAGCCGCGCTCCTGTGCCAGCGCCAGATGCTGGCAGAGGCGTCGATAAGCCTTGGGGAAAGTGGCCACTTGCGAGGTGTCCTTGCCATGTTCGAGGCGTTCGAGCGCCAGCGTGAAGCGCTCCCATTCGGCCTTGTGGCGAGTTTCGAAAAGACTCTGCTTCATGTCGGCCCCAACAAGCCGCGGGCGATACCGTTGAGTTCGCTGACCGCTTTGGGCGCCGAGATGTGCAGCGGCTGGGCGAGCAGCGCGGCCAGCTCGTTGACCCGCGCTGGCGACAGTTCGCCCTGGCGTTCGGCGAAGGCGAGCAGGGCGCGTTGTTCGCTGAGGGTGAGCGGGACGGGCGAGCGACGCGGCTGGGCGTCGGGCAGTTGCGGGCGTGCGAGTGGGCGTTCGCTGTAGACCACCAGGGTGCCGGCGGCGATGTCGCCCAGGCGTTTGAAGGTCGGGTGCTGCAGGCAACTGATCGCCCCGAGGAAGTAACCGAACGGCAGCAGGTCGACAAAACGCAACAGGTTGCGCAGCAGCGAGGCCGACCAGCCGATCGGTGTGCCGTCATCGTGGATCACCCGCAGGCCCATCCATTGCTTGCCCGGCGAACGGCCCTGACGCAGCACTTCGAACAGCACCATGTACCACCAACTGACGGCAAACAGCAGCAGCGAACCCAGGCCCATGCCGAGCTGACCGAGAAATGCCAGCAGCAGGAACAGCACGCCGAGGATGGCTCCGCGAATGCCCAGGTCGATGCCGAAGGCGAGGCTGCGCACCATCAGGCCGGCCGGGCGCAACGGCAGGTCGATGCCCTCCGGGGTTTCCACTTGATAGCGGCTATCGAGTGGCGGGTTCAGCGGTGCTTTCCGTGGCGCTGCTGTGTTCTCGAGCATGGGCTACCTGATGGGGCCGGATCGGGAGGCGAGGTCTGTCCGATGCTAGCAGCCTCTTGGGGGAAAACGACATCACTATGTATTGCACATCGTGTGGTGCGCGCGGGTTGAATGACACAGCGCTGGCCGCGATGCGGGTTCAACGCCTAGACTTTGCCGATCTTCAGTTCAGGAACCGCCCGTGACTTCAATCTTCTGGTACGACTACGAAACCACCGGCATCAATCCGCGCAACGACCGCCCGCTGCAGGTCGCCGGGATTCGCACCGACCACGACCTCAATGAAATCGACGAACCGGTCAACCTCTACTGCCAGCCCAGCGAAGACATCCTGCCGCACCCGGCGGCCTGCGCGATCACCGGCATTACCCCGGGGCAACTCGCCGAGCACGGTCTGAGCGAAGCCGATTTCATGACCCGTGTGCATGCACAACTGGCGGCGCCCGGCACTTGCGGCGCGGGTTACAACACCTTGCGTTTCGACGACGAGATGACCCGCTACAGCCTGTACCGCAACTTCTTCGACCCGTATGCCCGCGAGTGGCAGGGCGGCAACAGTCGCTGGGACCTGATCGATGTGGTGCGCGCCGCGTATGCGTTGCGCCCGGATGGCCTGGTCTGGCCGACCGATGACGAAGGCAAGGTCACCCTCAAGCTCGAACGTCTGACGGCCGCCAACCATATCGACCATGGGCATGCGCACGAAGCGCTGTCGGACGTGCGCGCCACCATCGCGCTGGCGCGGTTGATCCGCGAGAAACAGCCGAAGTTGTATGACTGGCTGTTTCAACTGCGCAGCAAGCAGAAGGTCATGGATCAGATTCGTCTGTTGCAACCGCTGGTGCATATCTCCGGACGCTTTTCGGCGGCGCGGCACTATGTCGGTGTGGTGCTGCCATTGGCCTGGCATCCGCGCAATCGCAATGCGCTGATCGTCTGTGACCTGCACCTTGATCCGCAAGGCTTGCTGGATCTGGACGCCGAAACCCTGCGCCAGCGACTGTACACCCGCCGCGACGACCTCGCCGAAGGTGAACTGCCGGTGCCGCTGAAACTGATTCACATCAATCGCTGCCCGGTGGTGGCGCCGTTGTCGGTGTTGCGCGCCGACGATCAGCAGCGCCTGGGCCTGGACATGGCGCTGTATCAGGCACGTGCGCTGCGGCTAAGTGACGCACAACAAGTTTGGAAAGATAAAGTCGCGGCGATTTACGCCAGCGAAGACTTCACGCCGAGCGAAGATCCGGAACAGCAGTTGTACGATGGATTTATCGGTGATCGTGACCGGCGTCTATGTGAGCAAGTGAGGACGGCGGATCCGGCACAATTAGCGCAAGAACACTGGCCGTTCGATGATGAACGTCTGCCGGAATTACTCTTTCGATATCGCGCACGCAACTTTCCCGATACGTTGAATTCCGAGGAGCAAGAACGCTGGAGAATATTCTGTCAGCAGCGTTTGTCCGAGCCGCAAATGGGCGCGCCTAATACCCTGCAATCTTTTGCCGAGGCCGCGCAGCAATGGGCGCTTAGTGCTACGCCGATACAGAATCAAGTGCTCAATGAGTGGCAGAATTATGTCGAGGCATTGCGCAAACGTTTGAATCTTTGAAATCGAACATAGTGTGCCCATGAAATGCCGGGCATAAAAAAACGCCAGCGTATGCTGGCGTTTTTCATGGGCCGCAGAATCAGTCTGCGGCAGGCGTTGCGGCTTAGCCCAGCAGGGTAGCCCAGCCTTCAACCACGTCACCGCCCCACTTGGCTTTCCACTCTTTCAGAGTCTTGTGGTTGCCACCTTTGGTTTCGATGACTTCACCGTTGTGCGGGTTTTTGTATTGTTTAACTTTGCGCGCGCGCTTGGTGCCGGTAGTTTTTACTGCGGCGCCACGGGTACCTTTGGTTTTCGATTCCGGATCCAGCAGGGCGATGATGTCGCGCAGGGACTTGGAGTATTCGCCCATCAGGGTGCGCAGTTTGCCTTCGAATTCCAGCTCGGCTTGCAGTTTGTCGTCTTGCGACAGGTTCTTCAAACGGGCTTGCAGCTCTTTGATTGCTTCTTCGGTGGCGCGATATTCGTTGATCAAGGACATGGTAACTACCTTATGCGGATGTGTTGAATGGCAGGGGACAGTGCCGCAATAATAGTCAGGCTGTTTCATCAAGTAAACATTTAACCGGATTTTTTATTTGAATTAGTTACGTGAAATAACCGGTAAATTGAATGGTCATTTAAATAATGTGATGCATTCATCACGATTATTCACAATTATCTGCTCGAACAGCGTCACGGCAGTGCCATCACATTGGCGCGCCGGACGATCGGACGCCTTGAGTCGCGCCGTCTCCGGGGAATCGGTCATCAATACTGCAGTTTCCGCGCACAGTCGCTAGAATGGCCGCCTTTGCGAAGTTCTGGAGTTTTTCCCCCATGCGCACCTTTCGGTTGGTGATTTCCTGCCCTGACCGCGTTGGCATCGTTGCCAAAGTCAGTAACTTTCTGGCATCCCACAACGGTTGGATCACCGAAGCGAGCCACCACTCGGATAATCAGAACGGCTGGTTCTTCATGCGTCACGAGATCCGCGCCGATTCGCTGCCGTTCGGTATTGAAGTACTGCGCGAGAAGTTTGCGCCGATCGCCGAAGAGTTCTCGATGGACTGGCGCATTACCGATACCGAACAGAAGAAACGCGTAGTGCTGATGGCCAGCCGCGAATCCCACTGCCTGGCCGACTTGCTGCACCGCTGGCACAGCGACGAGCTCGATTGCGAAATCTCCTGCGTGATTTCCAACCACAATGACCTGCGCAGCATGGTCGAGTGGCACGGCATTCCTTATTACCATGTCCCGGTCAATCCGCAGGACAAGGAGCCGGCCTTCGCCGAGGTGTCGCGTCTGGTCAAGCAGCACGACGCCGAAGTGGTGGTGCTGGCGCGTTACATGCAGATCCTGCCGCCGGCGCTGTGCCGCGAATACGCACACAAGGTGATCAACATTCACCACAGCTTCCTGCCGTCGTTCGTCGGTGCCAAGCCGTACCATCAGGCGTCGCTGCGCGGCGTGAAGCTGATCGGCGCGACTTGCCACTACGTGACCGAAGAGCTGGATGCCGGCCCGATCATCGAGCAGGACGTGGTACGCGTCAGCCACAGCGACAGCATCGAAGACATGGTGCGTTTCGGCCGTGACGTCGAGAAGATGGTGTTGGCCCGTGGTCTGCGCTATCACCTCGAAGACCGCGTGCTGGTGCACGGCAACAAGACCGTGGTGTTCTGATCGGTCTGAAAGTCTGCGGTTGAAAAATCAAGGGTCTGGGCGTTCAATCGCCCAGACCCTTTTTCATTTCATCCCTGAGGAACTGCCCATGAGCGATCCACTGGACAAAGCCACTTCCAAAGCGCCGGCCACCGTGGGTGAGGGGTGTTTGAGCAGGTATGATCCCGAAGACATGACGCCGGAGGACGGGACAGAGTTTCCCGGGGCTGCCGAGTTATGGGAGCAAATGAAAGAACAGCTGGACGAACCTAAGAAGCCTGTCTGACCTTCATCAATTTCTTGAGCAACGGTCGTCCCAGCATCAGCACAAACACCGGGCCACCCACCAGCAGATAGAAATAGAACGTCACTACCCGCCAGATCAGGATTGCCGCCGCCGCTGTGGATTTGCCGACCATGGGCGCCAGCAGTGCCGCCGAGGTCAATTCCGCCGCGCCTGCGCCACCCGGCAACAGCGTGAACTGGCCCGCACCCAGCGACAGCAGCTGCACCAGAAAGCTCCAGGCCCACTGCAAGTCCGCACCCAGCCCGCGCAGCGCCAGATACAGCACGCTGTAACGCAGCAGCCAATGCACGCACGTCAACGCAAACACTTTGCTCAAGGTCTGCCACGGCAATTTCAGGGTATCGGTGAACGCTGCAAGAAAGTGCAAGAGCTTGCGCGCCCAGCGTCGGCGAGTGCTGTGTTCGACGTTCATGCGGGCCAACAGGCGCCCGCTCAGGCGAATCAGCGCGCGATGATAGCGCGCCAACAGTGCACAACCGATCAGGCCGCCGAATAACGACACGGCACTGACCATCAGCAGCCATTCCATACGATCGCTCAGGTGCTGGAACAGCGCGTAGATCAGAATCGCGCTCAAGGCGCAGAGAAAGAACAGCAGATCGCTCAACTGATCCATCGCAAACACCGCGCTGCCCCGCGCCGGGCGCACGCCGCAACGGGCCAGCAGGGCCATGATGGTCAGCGGGCCGCCGCTGCCACCGGGGGTGGCGCAATAGGCAAACTCGGCGGCCATCACCACCCCGAGACTCTTCAGCGGTGAGACGCGATCACGTTGATCGCCCAGTAACAGCCGCAAGCGCAGGGTGTTGATACCCCAGCAGAGCAGGATCATGCCGAACAGCACCAGCAGCCATGGCAGCGGAAAGCTTTGCAGGCGCGACCAGATTTCATTGCCACCGAGCAGCAGCGGAATCAGCAGCGCCGCGAGCAGGCCGATCAACAACAGAATGCCGCGGCTCATGCGGCGTGCCCGAGTTGCCCGCGCTGTTGCGCCAGCCAGTCAATCTTGGTCATCGGCACGCGTCCTTCGGCGAGCAGGCGTTTGAGGGTTTGCAGCCAGTAGTTTCGCGAGTAACGGTAGCGCATATCCACCGGGTGCAGGCCGAGGCGAATCACCGGGGCCTGACGCCAGCGCTGCTCGCGTTGGTCGCTGAGGACTTTCGACAGGCCACGACGCCAGGCACTGCGGGCGCTCCACACCAGACCGGGAGCATCGATCGAGGTGAAATCCGGCAGGCAATAAAGATGCTGCGGATCGCTGGTGTAGTGCAACGGCAACTCGCGCAAGGCCTGGCGCGTACCCTCGCTCATCAGCCAGGCCGGGGCGACGAAACCGTGTAACGGCCAGTCGTAGCGCTGGAACAACTCGATACCGGCACGCAGTCGCGCAAGCGCGGCTTCGCGGGACAGGTGATAGAACTCGCCTTCGTGGGTGTAGATCCGGCGCATGAACCAGTCGCGGGGCGTGGTCGGTGCCGGCTCGCGGTCGTCATGGTAAAAACCGTGCAAGGCCAGTTCATCGCCACGGGCCACCCGCTCGCCGAGCCTGCGACAGAACGCCGGATGCGCTTCAAGAGCATCGCGCCCATGGAAATTCGGTACCACCAGCCAGGTCATCGGCACGCCGCCCAGCGCATCGACGGCTTCGACGAATGGCTGATAATCCGCCCACGTCGACGGTGCTACGTCGTGCAGCACCAGCAATACGGCGCGGCGGTTCAGGGGATCAGCCATTGGCCACCCGAGGCCAGGAATGGCCGAGGACCGCGTGATAATGACCGAGCAGGCTGTCGACCACACTGTCCCAGGAATAATGCCTTTCGACGTGTTGCCGCGCCTGCTGGCCGAGTTTCACGCAGCCGCGACTGAACAATTCGCGCACGGCATTGGCCATGGCTTGTGGGTTGTTCGGTGCGCACAGCAAGCCGCAGTCCTGGTTGACGATTTCCTCGAACGCCCCGGCCGCCACTGCGACCACCGGAATCCCGCAGGCCATGGCTTCGAGGATCACCAGACCGAAGGTTTCCTGATCGCCGGCATGCAGCAGGGCGTCGGCGCTGGCCATTAATCGCGCCACGGTGGCGGCCGGGCAGAACCCGTCGATCACGCTGACATTGTCCGGGACCACGGCGGGCATCGATGAGCCGACCAGCAACAGGTGATAGCGCGGGCCGAGGCGTCGCATGCATTTGAGCAGCACCGGCAGGTTCTTCTCTTTGGAGCCGCGCCCGGCAAAGATCAGCAGACGGGTGTCTTCGGCAATCCCCAGTTCGGCGCGCAGACCGTTGTCGCGGGCGTCGGGGTGAAAGGTTTGCAGATCCACCCCCAGTGGCTGCACAAAGACATTGCGCACCCCCAGCCCGGTGAGTTTGTCGGCCATGACCTGGCTCGGCGCCAGCACCCGGTCGAAATTGCCGTAGAGTTTGGTGACATACGCCTCGACATTCGGCGTGACCCAATGGCCCATGCGGTTGCTGACCAACAGCGGCAGATCCGAGTGATAAAAGCCGATCACCGGCACATCCAGTTGGCGCCGTGCATCCAGCGCTGCCCAGGCAGTCAGGTACGGGTCGCCGACTTCGATCAGATCGGGCTGCAAATCCTGCAGGACATTGCGCCACGGCGCCAGACGCAGCGGGAAGCGATAGCCTTTGCCAAACGGCAGTGCAGGCGCGGGCACCGTGTAGACGCCATCGTGTTCACTAAAGTGCGCGCCGGGGATCAGCAGGCTGTGGCGAATGCCCGGTTTGACGCCCAGCCGACGATGCTTGGCGTCCAGATAGGTGCGTACGCCGCCGCTGGCCGGGGCGTAGAACATGGTGATGTCGGCGATGTGCACAATGACGAACCCTCCGCTGTGTTGCTCTCCCTTGGTTGACCTTTATCCAGAATAGATGTTCGGTCGGGATTGCGCGGGGGGAGTGTCAGGGAGGGGTTGTGGTGTTTGACAGGACGCCTTCGCGAGCAAGCTCGCTCCCACGGGGATCTGCAAACGACACAGATCCAATGTGGGAGAACAGGGTGTTGTAGGTGATATGCGCGGGGGGAGTGTCAGGGAGGGGTTGTGGTGTTTGACAGGACGCCTTCGCGAGCAAGCTCGCTCCCACGGGGATCTGCAAACGACACAGATCCAATGTGGGAGAACAGGGTGTTGTAGGTGATATGCGCGGGGGGAGTGTCAGGGAGGGGTTGTGGTGTTTGACAGGACGCCTTCGCGAGCAGGCTCGCTCCCACAGGGATCTGCAAACGACACAGATCCAATGTGGGAGAACAGGGTGTTGTAGGCGATATGCGCGGGGGGGGGAGTGTCAGGGAGGGGTTGTGGTGTTTGACAGGACGCCTTCGCGAGCAAGCCCGCTCCCACAGTGGTTTTTGGTGGAACTCACAATGTGTGAACACCGAAGATCCAATGTGGGAGCGGGCTTGCTCGCGAAGAGGCCAGTGGCAGCGCCTTAAATTCTGAAGCTACCGACCAACTGCTTCAGACGCGAAGCCTGCTGTTCCAGATCCGAGCACGCGCGCAAGGTCGCCTGAAGGTTCTCGACGCCTTCCTGGTTCAGCGTGTTGATCTCGGTGATGTCGACGTTGATCGACTCGACCACCGCGGTCTGCTCCTCGGTCGCGGTCGCTACCGACTGGTTCATCCCGTCGATTTCGCCGATGCGCTGGGTCACGCTGTTGAGGCGTTCGCCGGCGAGGTTGGCGATTTCCACGCTGTCCTGGCTGTGGCGCTGACTGTCGCTCATGGTGCTCACCGATTCACGGGCGCCGACCTGCAGCTCCTCGATCATGGTCTGCACCTGCTGCGCCGATTCCTGGGTGCGGTGCGCCAGGTTGCGCACTTCGTCGGCGACCACGGCAAAGCCGCGTCCGGCCTCACCGGCCCGCGCCGCTTCGATCGCGGCGTTGAGCGCCAGCAGGTTGGTCTGCTGGGAGATGCTGGTGATCACTTCCAGAATCTGCCCGATGTTCACGGTTTTGCTGTTCAGCGATTCGATGTTGCTGCTGGAGGCGCTGAGCATGCTCGACAGTTGGTTCATCGCCTTGATGCTGCGATCCACCACTTGCTGGCCGTCTTCGGCGAGGCCGCGGGCGTCACTGGCCTGGTTCGAAGCTTGCGCGGCGTTGCGGGCGATTTCCTGGGCGGCGGCGCCCAGTTGATTGATCGCGGCGGCGACGCTGCTGGTGCGCGAGGCTTGTTGATCGGAGTTGTACATCGACGAGTTGGACGCCGCGACCACGCGCAACGCGACCTCGTTGACCTGGCCGGTGGCCGACGACACTTCGCGGATCGAGCCGTGAATACGCTCGACGAAACGGTTGAATGCGGTTCCCAGTACGCCGAACTCATCGTTATTGACGATGTTCAGGCGCTTGGTCAGGTCGCCTTCGCCATCGGCGATGTCTTCCATGGCGCGGGTCATGACGTGCAGTGGCTGGATCAGCAGGCGAATCAGCATGCCCAGCAGCGCGATGATGATGACCACCGCAATCACCGTGGCAATCACCGCCGAGGTGCGGAACTCACTGAGCATCGAGAAGGCTTTGTCCTTGTCCACCGACAGACCGATGTACCAGTTGACGGAAGGCAGGCCTTTGATCGGGGTGAAACTGACGATGCGGGTCTTGCCATCGACGGTGATTTCACTGAAGTCGCTGCTGATGCGCGGGGTGTCCTGCGGATAGGCTTCTTTCAGTGATTTCATCACCAGTGCCTTGTCAGGGTGCACCAGGATCTTGCCGTCGGCGCTGACCAGGAACGCGTAGCCCATGCCGGAGAAGTCCCGGGCGGTGAGGGTGTCGACCAGGGTTTGCAGGCTCAGGTCACCGCCCACCACGCCAACGCTCTGGCCGGCCTTTTTCGAGGCGGTGGCGATGGAGATGATCAACTGCCCGGTGGCGGCGTCGATGTACGGTTCGGTCAGGGTCGACGCGCTGCTGCTCTCGGCCCCTTTGTACCAAGGGCGCACCCGTGGATCGAAGCCGTCCGGCATCTTCACGTCCGGGCGGATGGTGAAGTGACCGGTGGCATCGCCGAGGTAAGTGGCCATGAACGTCGAGGTCAGGGATTTCTGTTCCAGCAGGCTGGCGACGTTGGCGGGTTCCGGATTGATGGCGATGTTCTGGGCGGCGTTCTCGACCAGCAGAATGCGTCCATTGAGCCAGGTCTGGATGTTATCGGCAGTGACTTCGCCCATCTCGTTGAGATAGTTGTTCAGGTCAGCGCGGATCGCGTTGCGTTGCAGCCAGTCGTTGTACAGCGTGAACGAGGCGAAAGCGGCGATGACGATCAGGGCGGCGGCAAGCAAAATTTTATGGCTGAAGCGCAGATTTTTGTTCATGGCTTGGGGTTCCGCTAAGGTCTTAATGTCCTGGGCGTGCTTTTATAAAGGCGCGCAATATGGGCAAGGGTGAAACAAACTGATATTTCCGACTCTCCTTAGGGAAATGTCCGACCGACTTTTCAGTCAGGTTCTCGCCTTTATCTATCGGCCATACCGGATTAAAGATTAACCATAGGTGACAAAATGCCTGACACATCGCAACTCGTTATCGGCGCCGATCTGGCGGGGCAACCGATTGCTCAGGCCATGCGCCTGGCGAACCGCCACGGGCTGATCGCCGGTGCGACCGGGACCGGCAAGACCGTGACTTTGCAGCGTCTTGCCGAAGCGTTCAGTGATGCCGGCGTCGCGGTGTTCGCCGCTGACATCAAGGGCGATCTGTGTGGCCTGGGCGCTGCCGGCAATCCGCAGGGCAAGGTGGCCGAGCGCATCGCCGGCATGCCTTGGCTCGATTACAAGCCGCAGGCCTATCCGGTGACGCTGTGGGACATTCACGGCGAATCCGGTCATCCGTTGCGCACCACGTTGAGTGAAATGGGCCCGTTGCTGATCGGCAGCCTGCTGGAGCTGACAGACAGCCAGCAGGCCGCGCTGTACGCGGCCTTTAAAGTAGCGGACCGCGAAGGCCTGTTGCTGCTGGACCTGAAAGACCTCAAGGCGCTGCTCAATCACCTCAAGGACAATCCGCAGCTGCTCGGCGAAGACGCCGCGCTGATGACCACCGGTTCCAGTCAGGCGCTGTTGCGTCGGCTGGCGACTCTGGAGCAGCAGGGCGCTGAAGCCTTGTTCGGCGAACCGGCGCTGCAACTGGAAGACATTCTGCAACCGGCCGCCGATGGCCGTGGACGCATTCATTTGCTCGATGCCAGCCGCCTGGTCCACGAAGCGCCGAAGGTCTACGCGACGTTCCTGCTGTGGCTGCTGGCCGAGTTGTTCGAGCAGTTACCAGAGCGCGGCGATGCCGACAAACCGCTGCTGGCGCTGTTCTTCGATGAGGCGCACCTGTTGTTCGGCGATACACCCAAGGCGTTGCAGGATCGGCTTGAGCAAGTAGTGCGATTGATCCGCTCCAAGGGCGTCGGGGTGTATTTCGTTACTCAGTCGCCGAGTGATTTGCCGGACAGCGTGCTGGCGCAACTCGGTCTGCGGATCCAGCACGGCTTGCGCGCGTTCACCGCCAAGGAACAGAAATCCCTGCGTGCGGTGGCGGATGGTTTTCGGCCAAATCCGGCGTTCGACACCTTGTCGGTGCTGACGGAGCTCGGCATCGGCGAAGCGTTGGTCGGTACGCTTGCCGAGAAGGGCACACCGGAAATGGTCCAGCGGGTGTTGGTGGCACCGCCGCAATCGCGGATCGGGCCGTTGAGCGAAACCGAGCGCACGATGCTGATCGCCGGCTCGCCGTTCAAGGGCCGTTATGACAAGCCGATCGATCGTGAGTCGGCGTACGAAATCCTGATGGGCCGCAAGGATCTGGCGCCGTCGGCAGAAACACCGGCCGGCAAGCCGGCAGCCGAGGAACCGAGCCTGGCCGATCGTGCCGGGGAGTTTCTGGGGACGGCGGCGGGGCAAGCGCTGAAGTCGGCGATGCGCCAGGCGGCCAATAATCTGGGTAAACAACTGGTGCGCGGCTTGATGGGCTCGTTGCTCGGTGGCAGCAAACGGCGCTGATCGAAACTGTGGGAGCGGGCTTGCTCGCGAAAGCGGTCTGCCAGTTAACAATAATGTTGACTGAAAGGACGCCTTCGCGAGCAAGCCCGCTCCCACATTGGATAAGTGGCAGTTTTCTGGATTGAGATCAGGATTTGTCTTTGGCGTGTGCCGCCAGGCGCTCAAGTGCCGCACGCAGAGCGGGATCGCTGATCCCGTCCGCCGTTGACTGAATGGTCTGCGCGGCATCCGTCGACAGATCCATCGAGTGTCCGCTTGCCCGGCGCTCTACCAGCGGCGGTTGCACGCGGAACTGGATGCGCGTCAGGTTGGCGAATTCTTCGAACAGTTGCAGTTGGCGTTGCAGGCGTTTTTGCTGGTAGCGCAGGCGCGTTGCCCAATGCCCGTCAGTCACCACCAGCGTCAATTGGCCTTCGCGCCACTTGGCCACGTGGCAATGTTCGCGGGCGGCAGGTTGCAGTTGGCTTTCGAGCAGGCGCTGCAGATGCCCCAGGCGTTGGGCGTGGCCGAGCAGAGCCTTGAGGGGTTTGGCTTCGCGAAGCAGAGCGGCGGGTGCCCTGGCTGTAAGGGGGCGAAATGCCATGTTCGAACACCTGAAGTAACAGAAGCGCCATGGTAGCAGAAAGCAACGGAACCACTCGCCCATTGCTTTTGTCCCTGCTTTACCCATTAAATCAACGACTAACTTCGTCCCTTGATGGGTTGAAGTTGAGCAAAACGCCCTTATTTTAAGTGAGCCCCGTCAAAGCGCAGTGCCAGCATCGTGGAATATCGCCACTTTCCTCACCACCGTTTCCGGGTAGAATGCTCGTTCGCATGCGGCCATGAGGGCTGCACGGGCGACTCACGGGGCCGCCCTCCATCCCTTTAGTGTGGAAGATCCTGCCGATATGTTTGCGCCTTTGTTAAAGAAACTTTTTGGAAGCAAGAACGAGCGTGAAGTCAAACGCATGCTCAAGACGGTGCAGCTCGTCAATGCCTTCGAAGAGCAAATGGTGGCCCTTTCGGACGATCAATTGCGCGCCAAGACCAATGAGTTCAAGGCCCGTATCGCCAAAGGGGAATCCCTCGACAAGCTGTTGCCTGAAGCCTTCGCGGTCGCCCGTGAAGCGGGCAAGCGCGTCATGGGCATGCGCCACTTCGACGTCCAGTTGATCGGCGGCATGACCTTGCATGAAGGCATGATTGCCGAAATGCGTACCGGTGAGGGTAAAACCCTCGTGGCAACCCTGGGCGTTTACCTCAACGCGCTGTCCGGCAAGGGCGTGCACGTTGTGACCGTGAACGACTACCTGGCCCGCCGTGACGCCAACTGGATGCGTCCGCTCTACGAATTCCTCGGCCTGACCGTCGGCGTCGTGACGCCGTTCCAGCCGCCGGAAGAAAAGCGCGCCGCCTACGCTGCCGACATCACCTACGGTACCAACAACGAATTCGGGTTCGACTACCTGCGCGACAACATGGCGTTCAGCATGGAAGAGAAATTCCAGCGCGAACTCAATTTTGCCGTGATCGACGAAGTCGACTCCATCCTCATCGACGAAGCCCGTACCCCGCTGATCATTTCCGGTCAGGCCGAGGACAGTTCCAAGCTGTACATGGAGATCAACAAACTGATCCCGCAGCTGGAACTGCATGTGGAAGAAGTCGAAGGCCAGGTCACCAAGGCCGGTCACTACACCATCGACGAGAAGACCCGTCAGGTCGAACTCAACGAAGCCGGTCACCAGTTCATCGAAGAAATGCTCACCGGCGTCGGCCTGCTGGCCGAAGGCGAGAGCCTGTACTCGGCGCATAACCTGGGCCTGCTGACCCACGTCTACTCGGGTCTGCGTGCGCACAAGCTGTTCCATCGCAACGTCGAATACATCGTGCAGGACGGCCAGGTCGTACTGGTCGACGAACACACCGGTCGTACCATGCCGGGTCGTCGTCTGTCCGAAGGCCTGCACCAGGCCATCGAAGCCAAGGAAGGTCTGAACATTCAGGCCGAGAGCCAGACCCTGGCCTCGACCACGTTCCAGAACTACTTCCGTCTGTACACCAAGCTGTCCGGCATGACCGGTACCGCCGACACCGAAGCGTTCGAATTCCACCAGATCTATGGCCTGCAGGTCATGGTCATTCCGCCGAACAAGCCGTTGGCGCGTAAAGACTACAACGACCTGGTGTTCCTGACCGCCGAAGAGAAATACGCGGCGATCATCAACGACATCAAGGAAGGCATGGCCCAGGGCCGTCCGATCCTGGTGGGTACCGCGACCATCGAAACTTCCGAGCACGTGTCCAACCTGCTCAACAAGGAAGGCATCGAGCACAAGGTACTGAACGCCAAGTTCCACGAAAAAGAAGCCGAGATCATCGCGCAAGCCGGTCGTCCGGGCGCCCTGACCATCGCCACCAACATGGCCGGTCGTGGTACCGACATCCTGCTGGGCGGTAACTGGGAAGTGGAAGTCGCGGCGCTGGAAAACCCGAGCCCCGAGCAGATCGCCCAGATCAAGGCCGACTGGCAGAAGCGTCACCAGCAAGTGCTGGAGTCCGGCGGTCTGCAGGTCATTGCCTCCGAGCGTCACGAATCCCGTCGTATCGACAACCAGCTGCGTGGCCGTGCCGGTCGTCAGGGCGACGCCGGTTCCAGCCGCTTCTACCTGTCGCTGGAAGACAGCCTGATGCGCATCTTCGCCTCTGACCGGGTGAAGAACTTCATGAAAGCCCTGGGCATGCAGCCGGGCGAAGCGATCGAGCACCGCATGGTGACCAACGCGATCGAGAAGGCGCAGCGCAAGGTTGAAGGTCGCAACTTCGACATTCGCAAGCAACTGCTCGAGTTCGACGACGTCAACAACGAGCAGCGTAAAGTGATCTATCACATGCGCAACACGTTGCTGGCCGCCGACAACATCGGTGAAACCATCGCCGACTTCCGTCAGGACGTGCTCAACGCCACCGTCAGCGCACACATTCCGCCGCAATCGCTGCCAGAGCAGTGGGACGTGGCCGGTCTGGAAGCGACGATTGCCAGCGATTTCGGGGTGAAACTGCCGATCCAGCAGTGGCTCGACGAAGACGATCACCTGTACGAAGAAACCCTGCGCGAGAAGCTGATGGCCGAGCTGATTGCCGCGTACAACGAGAAAGAAGATCAGGCCGGTGCCGAAGCACTGCGCTCGTTCGAGAAGCAGATCGTCCTGCGCGTTCTCGACGACCTGTGGAAAGACCACCTGTCGACCATGGATCACCTGCGTCACGGCATCCACCTGCGTGGCTACGCCCAGAAGAACCCGAAGCAGGAATACAAGCGCGAGTCGTTCACGCTGTTCTCCGAGCTGCTGGATTCGATCAAGCGCGACTCGATCCGTGTGCTGTCGCACGTTCAGGTTCGCCGCGAAGATCCGGAAGCCGAAGAGCAACGCCTGCGTCAGGAAGCCGAAGCACTGGCCGCCCGCATGCAGTTCGAACACGCCGAGGCCCCTGGTCTGGATCAACCGGAAGTGTTGGGTGAAGAGGTCTATGTGGCCCTCGCCACCGCTCCGGTTCGCAACGAGCAGAAGCTGGGCCGCAACGAACTGTGCTACTGCGGTTCGGGCAAGAAATTCAAGCATTGCCACGGGCAGATACAGTAAACCCCGTTTCAATCGCTGAAATACCCGCGCCGCGACCGGCTTCTGCCGTCGCGGCGTTTTGCCATTTAATCCGCCGCCTTCTTGTCGAAAACAGCAGGAAGCGGTGCTGACATCATTGAGTAAGGAGCGCATTCATGGCTGTTGGTCTTGGTCCTTTGCCAACGTTGCACCCGGTTGCCGGTTTTGAACTCGGTATTGCCTCGGCCGGCATCAAGCGCCCTGGGCGCAAGGATGTGGTAGTGATGCGCTGCGCCGAGGGTTCGACCGTGGCCGGTGTGTTCACGTTGAACGCCTTTTGCGCCGCGCCGGTGATCCTGGCGAAAAAACGTGTGCAGAACGACGTGCGTTACTTGCTGACCAACACCGGTAACGCCAACGCCGGTACCGGTGAGCCGGGCCTGGCGGCTGCCGAGCGCACCACCGCCAGACTCGCCGAGCTGACCGGTGTCGATGCCAGCCAGATCCTGCCGTACTCCACCGGCGTGATCGGCGAGCCACTGCCGGTCGAGAAGATCGAAGGCGCACTGCAGGCCGCACTGGATGACCTGTCGGAAAACAACTGGGCAGCGGCCGCCACCGGCATCATGACCACCGACACCCTGCCCAAGGGTGCCAGCCGCCAGTTCCAGCATGACGGCGTGACCATCACCGTCACCGGTATCAGCAAAGGTGCAGGCATGATCCGCCCGAACATGGCGACCATGCTCGGCTACATCGCTACCGACGCCAAAGTCTCCCGCGATGTGCTGCACAATCTGATGCTCGACGGTGCGAACAAGTCGTTCAACCGCATCACCATCGACGGCGACACTTCGACCAACGACTGCTGCATGCTGATTGCCACCGGCAAGGCTGCGCTGCCGGAAATCACCCGCGCTGAAGGCGAGCTGTTCAACAAGCTGAAGCAGGCGGTGTTCGAAGTGTGCATGGACGTGGCCCAGGCCATCGTGCGTGACGGCGAAGGCGCGACCAAGTTCGTCACCGTTGAAGTCAACGGCGGTGGCAATCATCAGGAATGCCTCGACGTCGGTTACACCGTGGCCCACTCGCCGCTGATCAAGACCGCGCTGTTCGCCTCCGACCCGAACTGGGGCCGTATTCTCGCCGCTGTCGGCCGTGCCGGTGTACCGAACCTGGACGTGAGCAAGATCGACGTGTTCCTCGGCGATGTATGTATTGCCAGCCGTGGCGCGCGCGCAGCGACCTACACTGAAGCGCAAGGCTCGGCGGTGATGCAGCAGGAAGAGATCACCATCCGTATCGAGCTGGGTCGCGGCGATTGCAGCGAAACCATCTGGACCACCGACCTGTCGCATGAGTATGTGAAGATCAACGCCGAGTACCGCACCTGATCCAAGACCGGGTCGCCGCCATCGCGAGCAGGCTCGCTCCTGCAGTAGATTAGTGAACGACTCGGATCCCCTGTAGGAGTGAGCCTGCTCGCGATGGCGTTGTGTCTGGCAATATCAATGTTGAATGTGCCGGCCTCTTCGCGAGCAAGCCCGCTCCCACAGGGTTTTCAGGTGTACACAACCTTTGTGAACGACCGAAACTACTGTGGGAGCGGGCTTGCCCGCGAACGCGTCGGTCCAGTCACTACAAGTCTTGAAGCTTTCCACTGACGAAAAGGCGCCACACCATGTCCCTGCACCTGATCATCGGCGACAAACTGCTGTCCTCCTGGTCCCTGCGCGCCGCCCTGGCGCTGGAACTGACCGGCGCTCCCTACACCGAAGAACTGATCAAGCTCGGCAAGCCCGACACCCGCGAGCGGCTGCTCAAACATTCGCCGACGGCCAAGGTGCCGCTGCTGCAAACCTCTCGCGGCACCATTGCCGACTCTCTGGCGATCGCCGAATACCTGGCCGAGCAGTTTCCGTCCGAGCAGCTCTGGCCGAGCGATGTTTATGCCCGTGCCCAGGCGCGATCCGCCTGCGCGCAGATGCACAGTGGCTTTTTCGCCATGCGCAATCACATGCCGTTCAACCTGAGCCACGACGCACCGCTCAACCCGGTGCCGCCAGAGGTGAAGGTCGATATCGAGCGCATGCTCGCGCTGTGGGCCGAATGCCGCGCGGCGGCCACTGAGCCTGGGCCGTATCTGTTTGGCCGAGTGAGTCTGGCTGACGCGTTCTTCGCACCGATTGCCGTGCGTCTGCGTACCTACCAGGTGCAGTTGCCGGCGGTTGATCAAGCCTATGTTGAAACCGTCTACCAATGGCCCGCCTTCAAGGCGTGGCAAAAGGCTGGACTGGAGGAGTTGAATCCGTGAAACGCGTACACGTCGCGGCTGCCGTCATTCGTGACGACAGCGGCAAAATCCTCATCGCCCGCCGCGCCGACACCCAGCATCAGGGTGGCCTGTGGGAGTTTCCCGGCGGCAAGGTCGAGGCTGACGAATCCGTCGAAAGCGCCTTGGCTCGCGAGCTGCAGGAAGAGCTGGGCATTGTTGTCGGCGCGGCTCGTCCACTGATCAAGGTTCGCCACGATTACCCGGACAAACAGGTGTTGCTGGATGTCTGGGAGGTCTCCCGGTTTACCGGTGAGCCACACGGTGCCGAGGGTCAGCCACTGGCCTGGGTAACCGCCAAGGATCTGCTGAACTATGAGTTTCCGGCAGCCAATCAGCCGATCGTTGCTGCAGCGCGCCTGCCCGCTGAATACCTGATCACCCCGGAAGATCTGGAAGCCCCGGCCTTGCTGCGCGGGATCCAGAAGGCGATTGCTGGCGGGATCAAGCTGATCCAGTTGCGCGCGCCGAACGGCTATGACCCCAAATACCGCGATCTGGCGGTGGATGCCGTCGGCCTCTGCGCCGGCAAGGCGCAGTTGATGATCAAGGGGCCGTTCGAATGGCTCGGCGATTTCCCGTCCGCCGGTTGGCACATCACCGCCGCGCAATTGCGCAAATACGCCGCAGCGGGCCGGCCGTTACCGGCAGAGCGCTGGTTGGCGGCGTCCTGCCATAACGCGGAAGAGCTGGCGCTGGCCGAGCAGATGGGCGTGGATTTCGTCACGCTGTCGCCGGTTCAGCCGACCTTGACCCACCCGGATGCGCAGCCGTTGGGCTGGGAGCAGGCTTCGACGTTGATCGAGGGCTTTGGCAAGCCGGTGTTCTTGCTTGGCGGCGTTGCTCCGGCGGAGCGCGAGAAGGCTTGGAGTGTTGGGGCTCAGGGTGTGGCGGGGATTCGGGCGTTCTGGCCTGATTCTGTTTAAAGGCTACCGGCCTCATCGCGAGCAGGCTCACTCCTACAGTTGACCGCGTTCCAACTGAAGTAACGCGGTCAACTGTGGGAGCGGGCTTGCTCGCGAAGGCGTCCGTTCAGGCGCTAGATTTCTAAAGGCTTCACCGCCGGTTGCCACAAAATCTCCGCCACCCCCTGCCGCCGCGCAATCAACCGCGCTGCCACAAACAACATATCCGACAACCGATTGATATACGCCAGACCAACCCCGGCCAACGGCTCGATCGCGTTCAAATGCTGACAACGGCGCTCGGCACTGCGCGCCAGACTGCGGCACACATGGGCCTGGGCAATCAGCAGCGAACCGCCGGGCAGAATGAAATTCTCCAGCGGCCCCAATTCCTCGTTCCACACATCAATCGCCGCTTCCAGGCGCTCGATTTCCGCCGCGTTCAGCGCCTGATATTGCGGCATTGCCAGCTCACCCCCCAGGTCGAACAAGCGGTGCTGGCAAGGCGCGAGCACATCGATCAGCTCATTCAATCCCGGAAACGCCTCGCGCTCGGCGATCAGCCCGGCCAGCAGCACGCCGACCTGACTGTTGAGCGTATCGACCTCGCCAATCGCTTCGATGCGCGGGTGATCCTTGGGCACGCGGCGGCCATCGCCGAGGCCGGTTTCGCCGGTATCGCCAGTGCGGGTGTAGATCTTCGACAAGCGAAAGCCCATGGGTTACCTCTGTAGTTGATTGGTTTCGGCGGCAATGGCTGCCGGTTGTGCCAGCGGCAGGCGCAGGGTGAAACAGGTGCCCTGACCGGGCGCCGATTGCACTTCCATCTGGCCCTTGTGGTTGTTGGTGATGATGAAGTACGACACCGACAGCCCAAGGCCGGTGCCCTGGCCGATTTCCTTGGTGGTAAAGAATGGCTCGAAGGTGCGCTTGCGCACGCTCTCGCTCATGCCGATGCCGTTGTCCTCGACCTGAATCTCGGCCCATGGCGGGTTCAGTTTGGTGCGCAAAATGATCCGCCCCGGCTCGCTGTCGTCCTCGCGCTGGTGAATGGCTTGCGCGGCGTTTTTCAACAGATTGAGCAGCACTTGTTCCAGTTCGTTGGCGGTGCCCGGCACCGGGCCGAGCGCCGGGTCGAACTGGCGGATGATCGCCTGGCCCTTGAAGTCGAAACCGATCGCCAGATCGAAGTCGTTGCCAGCAATTTCTACAGCCTGATCGATCAGCGCGGGCAAATCGCACGGGGCCATTTGCCGGGTGCTGCGGCGGCTGAAACTGAGCATGTGGGTGACGATTTTTGCCGCGCGGGCGCCGGCCTGCTGGATGCCGTCTAGCAATTTCGGTACTTCGCGGCTTTGCAGGTAACGGTTGACCGTGTCCAGTTCGATGCCGAGCTGTTCGGCGGTTTCGAGGTTCTTCGGCAGATCCGCCGACAGCCGCCGGCGAATGTTCTGCACGTTGTGCAGGATCGCGCCCAGCGGGTTGTTGATCTCATGGGCCATGCCGGCGGCGAGGCCACCGACCGAAAGCATTTTTTCCGACTGCACCATCATTTCTTCCAGCGACAGGCGCTGGGTGATGTCGTCGATACGGATCACCACACCGCGCCCGGCACCGCCCATCAGCGGGTAAAAGGTCAGCGCATAGTGCTTGGGTTCGTCATCCTTGAACCAGGTCACCCGTTCGATCTTCGCCACGGTGTGTTCTTCGACCGTTTGCTTCAGTTGTGGCAGAAACGGCTTGAGCGGTTCGAAGGCGAGGAAGATCGGTTGGTTCAGCGCCTCATCCAGGCGCGTCCCGGAGAGGGCGCTGGCCTCCTGGTTCCATTGGGTCACGTAGAGCTGCTCGTCGAGGGCGATCAGCGCCGAGGGCATGGAGTCGATGATGCTGTTGAGGTAGTTCTGGAAACCGGTGAGCTTCTTCTCGATCTTGCTGCGCACCTGGACTTCCAGTTCCAGCTTGCGGTTGGTGTGACGGGTTTCCTCGGCCAGACCCTGAGCCTGATCGTAGGCGGCTTGCGAGTCGTCGCGGGCGCGCTTGAGCTGCTGCTCGCGGGCTTCGATGCGCGAGAGCATGGTGTTGAACGCTTCGGCGAGGCTGCCGATCTCGTCGTGGTTACCGCGCGAGGCGCGCAGGGAGTAGTTCTCTTCGCGAGTGACCTGCCGCGACAGTTCTTCCAGCTCATGGATCGGGCGGGTGATCAGGCGTTTGATCTGCCGCGCAATCACCAGCCACAGCAGCACACTGAAAATCAGGATGCCGAGACTGGCGGTCAGGGTACCGGTGTAGAACGCCATCGGCAGTTCACTGCTGGCGACCAGCAGCAGATGCCCAGGCGCGGTGCCGGGGCGGGGCAGGGTGATCAATTGGTTGCTGCGAAACTCGGTGAGTTGCCAGGCTTCGACGTGTCGAAAGCGCTCCGGCAGATTGAGTTTTTCGCCACGCTGCACCTGGGCGATCCGGTCACCCTTGCCGTCGTACAAAGCCGCTGCGCGCAGCGGCGAATAACTGTCGAGTTCCTTGAGCAGGCGTTCGGCGCTTTGCGGCGACTCGAGGGCTTGCGACACCAGGCTCGGGTTGGACACCAGTCGGCCTATGGTCTGCAGGGCCTGTGGCGCCATGCTTTCCTGGGAGATGTAATAGGCGGCGCTGATAAAGGTCAGGTTGGCGACCAGCAGGACGGTGGTCAGTAACACCAGCAGGGCGGCCAGCAGTTTCTGGCCGACCGGCAGGTTTTCAAGGCGCTGGCGCAATGGCATCAGGTTTATCACGGCAAAGGAACAAGTGGGCAGCGTAGCCGCTGCTCAGTCGCTGGGCAATCCAAGGCTGTGCAGATGGCTGACCAGACGCTGCTGCAATTGATTGAGGTGTGGCAGGTTCAACTGGTGACGGGCGGCGACTTTGCAGGCGTGGCCCAGCAGGTAACTGATTTCGGTGCGGCGCTGGTTCGCCACGTCCTGATACATCGACGAGTAATTGGCTGCGGTGGCGTGGATCACCCGCTCGACTTCCTGTTGCAGATTGACCGCCGCGGCCGGTTGACCGCAGTGCTCGAGCAACTCGGCCAGCTCGTTGCACAGCGTGGCGACTTCGCATTGATGCTGCTCCAGCCCGCCGTTACGGCAATCGTGGAGCACGGTCAGCGGATTGATCGCGCAATTGAGCGCCAGTTTGCGCCACAGCCGGGTGAGGATGTCGGTGCTCCACTCATGGGGGATTTTCGCCGCATCAAGATCGTCCAGCCAGATTGGCGCTACCGGATGGCTGGCATCGCCCAGCCAGGTGAAACCGTGGCCGGCAAACACCACGCGCCAGTCGCCGTCGCGGAACGCGCCTTCGGTGCTGGAGGCGCTGATGCAGCGTGCCTGCGGTACCTGCGCTGCGACGGCGTCTTGGCTGCCGAGGCCGTTCTGCAGCAGGATCAGCTCGGCATCTGCGCTCAGGCGCGGGGCGAGGCGGGCGACGGCGCTTTCGGCGTCATAGGCCTTGCAGGCGACCAGCAGGCGGCGGATCGGCTCCGGGTCGTCCACCGTTTGCGCGGGGACGGCATAGGTCGTGGCTGCGCCGTGTTCGACCAGCGTCAGACCGCCGGCCGCCTGATAGCTGCGCAGGCGCTCGGCATCCCGCACGATCAGCCGCACCGGCAGCCCGGCCCGGGCCAGACGCGTGGCCCACAGGGTGCCGAGGCTGCCGGCGCCGAGAACGTGCCAGGGGGTGGACATCAGTTTTTCACTCGGTAAGGTACTGGCATGCAAGGCTCGCCGTATCGGTGGGAAAAGACCCGTTATAATGAGCCGGATTTTAACCGCAAGCCAAGCGCGCTCCATCCTGATCGAGCGCGCCTTTTTATTGGAGAGACTACATGCCGTCGTTCGACGTGGTATCCGAACTGGACAAACACGAGCTGACCAACGCGGTCGAGAACGCCGTGAAGGAACTCGATCGTCGCTATGACCTGAAAGGCAAAGGCAGCTTCGAGTTCAAGGAAAAGGACCTGACCGTCAACCTGACCGCTGAAGCCGGGTTCCAGCTGGAAGCGATGATCGAGATCCTGAAGCTGGCCCTGACCAAGCGCAAGATCGATGTGCAGTGCCTTGAAGTAAAAGACGCTTACGCGTCGGGCAAGCTGATGAAGCAGGACGCGATCCTCAAGGAAGGCATCGACAAGGAGCTGGCGAAGAAGATCGTCGCTCACATCAAGGACGCCAAGCTCAAGGTACAGGCCGCCATTCAGGGCGAGCAGGTGCGTGTGACCGGCAAGAAGCGCGATGACCTGCAGGAAGCCATTGCGGCCCTGCGCGCCAAGGAATTCGGCATGCCATTGCAGTTCAACAACTTCCGCGACTAAGTCCGGTCAGATGGCTGTGGGAGCGGGGTTTGTGTGTGGAAAAGGGGGGGTTGGGGAG
>NZ_JBYOKU010000025.1:0-90855 GCF_057799175.1 Pseudomonas sp. 14P5.3.2
CCCCCCCCCTCCCCCCCCCCCCTTCCCCCCCCCCCCCCTCCCCCCCCCCCTCCCCCCCCCCCCCCCACACCCCCGCTCCCACAGGTTTAGGGTCAAGCCAGGTTCGGCAACCACAACCTGAACCGCGCCCCACCCAACGGTGAACTTTCCACCGTCAACGTCCCGCCCTGCGCCTCCAGCGCCCGGCGGCTGATCGCCAGGCCCAGGCCAAAGCCACCGGTGGCCCGATCACGACTGCGATCAAGGCGATAGAACGGTTCGAAAATCCGTTCCCGCTCGTCATCCGGGATGCCAATGCCGTCATCGTCGACCCAGATCCCGCAGCCATCGGCGCTGACCTGCACGCCAATCTGAATGCGTTTTTCGCAATAGCGCATGGCATTGCGCAGCAGGTTCTGGATCGCCCGGGCGGTCAGGCGCGGATCCAGCGAAAAGCGTTCGAGCTGGCCATGCAGCAACACATCAATGACGATGTCTGGCGATTCCAGCTCTTCATCGACGCTGCCCAGAATGCTGTCGATGAACTCATCCAGCGACACCTCTACCTGTTCCGGTAATTGCGCCGGATTCTGCAGGCGGCTGTAAGACAGCAATTCCAGCACCAGCTCATCCAGTTCGCGTATGTGTGCGACCAGCCCTTGCAGGCGCTCGCGACTGGTCGCCGGCAAATCATCGGACAGCGCCAGGGCCAGACCGAAATCCAGCCGGGTCAGCGGCGTGCGCAATTCGTGGGAGACCGCATTGAGCAGGTCGCGCTGCTGATTGAGCAGATCCTCGATGTCGCCGGCCATGGTGTCGAACACGTTGGCCAGGCTGCCGATGTTGGAGCTGGCCGGGATCTGCGTGCGCTCGCTCAAGTGGCCCTTGCCGAAGCGTTCGGCAGCGCCCTTGAGCCGCTCCAGGTCGCGCCAGTGCGGGCGAATCCACAACAGCAGGCAGGCGAGCATGCTCGCGCCGATCAGCACGTTGATGCTCCAGTACAACAGGTTGACGTCCAGCGGATCCGGCGGCACCACCATTTGCACGGCGACGTCATCGTTCAGCGGCGTAACCGCCAAGGTGCGCCATCCCCAATCGCCAATGCGCACCACGTTTTCCCCAGCGCGCAGACGTGCCTGCTCGGGGGCGGTGAAATCGGCGTCGTCGATGCGCGCCAGGGCGATGTGCAACGGCAGGAAGTCCTTGTCCATCGACTGCGCCAGCGCTGGCCACTGGTCTTGCGGCACTGCGTGAAACTGCCGGGTGATCAGCGATTGCAGGCCTCGCGAGTAGTCGAGGTTGTAGGTGATGAAGCGCTCGCGGAACGCCATGATCACCAGGTCCGGCACCAGATAGATCGCCGCGCTGTAGGAGACGATCGTCACCAGATACAGGCGAAACAGGATTCTGAACATCAGCTCAGCATTCCCATTCGGAACGGCTGAACAGGTAACCCTTGCCCCACACGGTCTTGATCTTGCGCGCCTCGCCGGCGTGATCGTCGAACTTGCGCCGCAGCTTGGAAATCGCCACGTCCACCGAGCGATCAGTGCCGTTGAACTCGATGCCGCGCAGGCGTTGCAGGATTTGATCGCGGCTCAGCACTTCCCCGGCATGCCGGGCCAGTACCACCAGCAAATTGTATTCGCCGCTGGACAGCTCGACCGGCTGCTCGCGCCAGGTCACGGTGCGCTCGGACAGGTCGATGCACAGATTGCCCATGACGATCCGGTCATTGACCGTCATCGGCTCACCAAGGCTACTGCGCCGCAGCAAAGTACGCACCCGGGCCAGCAGAACCCGTGGCTCGCAGGGTTTGGTGACGTAGTCGTCGGCCCCCATTTCCAGGCCCAGCACCTGATCGTGACTGTCGTCGCGGGCGGTCAGCATCAGAATCGGCAGGGTTGCCGAATCGGCGCGCAGCAAGCGGCAGACCTGCAGGCCGTCGAGGCCCGGCAGCATCAGGTCGAGTATCACCAGGTCCGGCGGATTGATCCGCGCCCGTTCGCGCACATGGTCGCCACGGCCGATCACGCTGACGGAATAACCGTTGCGCTCCAGGTAGCTGGAAATCAGTTCGGCGAGGGCGGTGTCGTCTTCGACCAGGAGGATGTTGGGCATGGGGTGTTCCAAGGAAAGTGCAGTGGCGACTGTTCGGGCCTCATCGCGAGCAGGCTCACTCCTACAAGGTTCGTGTCTGGCACAGTTCCAATGTAGGAGTGAGCCTGCTCGCGATGGCGGTTTATCTGTCGCAATAAATTTCAAGGCGTAAAGGATATACGCCCTCACCCGTCCCTGAGTAAAACCCTTACACAATTTCACACAGCGCCTACAAAGCTTCACCGCTACCCTCGGCGTCTGGCCTTAGGATGCGGGCTTCAATATTGGGGGTAGTACATGTCGAACAATCTGCTGGCCGGGCTCGGCCTCATCGCCGTTGCGCTGTTGCTGGGCGCCTGTGATTCGTCTTCGAAGGCTGAAGAGGAAGCGCCGCCGGCCACCGTGCGGATCGAGACCATCGAGGCCCGCCCCCTGTCGATCAGCAGCGAACTGAGCGGGCGCATCGCTGCGCCACGAATTGCTGAAGTGCGTGCCCGGGTGGCCGGTGTGGTGCTGCAAGGCACCTTTCGCGAAGGCAGCGACGTGAAAAAGGGCGACGTGCTGTTCCGCATCGACCCGGCACCGTTCAAGGCTGACCTGGACAGCGCTGAAGCCGCGCTGCGCAAGGCCGAAGCCAATGCGTTCCAGGCCAAGCTGCAGGAGCAACGCTACGCGCAGTTGATCGACGACAAGGCCATCAGCGCTCAGGATTACGACAACGCCCGCGCCAATGCCCGGCAAACTGCCGCCGACGTGGCGGCCAATAAAGCAGCGGTAGAGCGTGCGAAGTTGAATCTGGGCTATGCCACCGTCACCGCGCCGATTTCCGGACGCGTCGGCCGTGCCCTGGTCACCGAAGGTGCGCTGGTCGGGCAGAACGAAACCACGCCACTGGCGCTGATTCAGCAGCTCAACCCGATCTATGCCGACCTTACCCAGTCGACCCGTGAACTGAATGAACTGCGTCGCGCGTTCCGTTCCGGGCAGTTGCAGGAAGTCGGTCAGGATCAGGTCAAGGCCACGCTGATTCAGGATGACGGCAGCCTCTATCCGTTACCGGGCAAACTGCTGTTCAGCGACATCAGCGTCGATCCGGGCACCGGCCAGATCATTCTGCGCAGCGAATTCCCCAACCCTGACCTCGACCTGCTGCCGGGCAGCTTCATCCGCGTTCGCCTGCAACAAGCGACCGTGCAGAATGGCATCACCGTGCCGCAGCGTGCGGTGCAGCGTGACAGCGCGGGTATCGCCCAGGTGCTGACCGTCGACGAGCAGATGCGCGTCTCCCAGCAGCCGGTGCAACTGGGCGCGGTGCAGAACGACCGCTGGATCGTCACCGGCGGCCTCAAGCCCGGCGACCGCATTGTCATCGAAGGCCTGCAACACGCCCGTCCCGGCGAAAAGGTGCAGATCGACGACACCCCTCTTCCACTTGCCCAGACCTCTGGTCAGTAAGCAGGACGTTTTCATATGCCGCAGTTTTTTATCGATCGCCCGGTGTTCGCCTGGGTCGTCGCCCTGTTCATCCTGTTGGCCGGTGCGCTGGCCATTCCGCAATTGCCGGTGGCGCAATACCCCGACGTCGCCCCGCCGCAGATCGAAATCTACGCCGTATACCCCGGCGCATCGGCACAGACCGTCGATGAAAGCGTAGTCAGCCTGATCGAGGAAGAGCTCAACGGCGCCGATCACCTGCTGTACTTCGAATCGCAAAGCAGCCTCGGCAGCGCGACGATCAAGGCCACCTTCCAGCCCGGCACCAACCCGGAACTGGCCCAGGTCGATGTACAGAACCGCCTCAAGGTGGTCGAGTCGCGCCTGCCGCAAGCGGTGAACCAGCAAGGCTTGCAGGTGGAGAAAGTCTCTGCCGGCTTCCTGTTGCTGATCACCCTGACGTCCAGCGACGGCAAGCTCGACGACGTGGCGCTCAGTGATTATCTGGCGCGCAACGTGATGAACGAGATCAAACGCATCGACGGCGTCGGCAAGGCGCAGTTGTATGGCGCCGAACGGGCGATGCGGATCTGGATCGACCCGCAGAAGCTGATCGGTTTCAATCTGACCCCGGCCGACGTCAATGCCGCCATCGTTGCGCAAAACGCACAGGTCTCGGCGGGCAGCATTGGTGACTTGCCCAATCCGTCCTCGCAGGAAATCACCGCGACGATTCTGGTCAAGGGGCAGTTGTCGACGCCGGAAGAGTTCGCCGACATCGTGCTCAAGGCCAATCCGGACGGCTCCACCGTGCGTATCAAGGATGTCGCACGGGTCGAAATCGGCAGCCAGGAATACCAGTTCGGTACGCGCCTGAACGGCAAACCGTCGACCGCCGTCGGCGTGCAGTTGGCGCCGGGGGCCAATGCCTTGGCGACCGCCACGTTGATCCGGGCGAAGATGGACGAGTTGTCGCGCTACTTCCCGGCGGGCGTGGAATACAAGATTCCGTATGACACCTCGCCGTTCGTCAAAGTCTCGATCACCAAAGTCGTCTACACCCTCGGCGAAGCGATGCTGCTGGTGTTTGCGGTGATGTTTCTGTTCCTGCAGAACATCCGCTACACGCTGATCCCGACGCTGGTGGTGCCGGTGGCCCTGATGGGCACCTTCGCCACCATGCTGGCGCTGGGTTTCTCGATCAACGTGCTGACCATGTTCGGCATGGTGCTGGCGATCGGCATTCTGGTAGACGACGCGATCGTTGTGGTGGAAAACGTCGAGCGGATCATGGCCAGCGAAAGCTTGTCGCCAAAAGAAGCCACGCGCAAGGCCATGAAGCAGATCACTGGGGCGATCATCGGCATCACCCTGGTGCTGGTGGCAGTGTTCATTCCGATGGCGTTCATGCAGGGTTCGGTGGGCGTGATTTACCGGCAGTTCTCGCTGTCGATGGCAACCTCGATCCTGTTCTCGGCGTTCCTTGCCCTGACCTTGACCCCGGCACTGTGCGCCACGCTGCTCAAGCCGATTGCCAAGGGCGAGCATCATGAGAAGTCGGGATTCTTCGGCTGGTTCAACCGCCGCTTCGAGCAACTGACCGATCGCTATCAAGGCTGGGTCGGCTACGCGCTGAAGCGCAGCGGGCGTTATCTGCTGATCTACGGCGTGCTGCTGATCGGCATGGGCGTGTGCTTTGTGCGCCTGCCCTCCTCGTTCCTGCCGGTTGAGGATCAGGGTTACACCATCACTGACATTCAACTGCCGCCGGGCGCGAGCAAGAACCGTACGGTGCAGGTGGTGGAGCAGATCGAAGCGCACAACGCCAGTGAACCGGGTGTGGGCGACAGCACGGTGATTCTCGGTTTCAGTTTCTCCGGCAGCGGGCAGAACGCGGCGTTGGCGTTCACCACCCTCAAGGACTGGTCTGAACGCGGCCATGATGATTCCGCCACCTCGATTGCCGATCGCGCCAACATCGCCCTGAGCCAGATCAAGGATGCGGTGGCGTTCGCGGTGTTGCCGCCGCCGGTGGATGGCCTCGGTACGTCGAGCGGCTTCGAATTCCGTCTGCAGGATCGCGGCGGCCTCGGTCACGCGACATTGATGCAGGCGCGCAGCGAACTGCTCGCCGCCGCGGAAAAAAGCCCGGTGCTGATGAACGTTCGCGAAAGCGCGCTGGCCGAAGCACCGCAGGTGCAACTGGAGGTGGACCGCAAGCAGGCCAACGCGCTGGGCGTGTCGTTCGCCGACATCGGCAACGCGCTGTCCACTGCCATCGGCTCTTCGTACGTCAACGACTTTCCCAACCAGGGCCGGATGCAACGGGTGGTGGTGCAGGCCGAAGGCGATCAGCGCAGTCAGGTCGATGATCTGCTGAAAATGCACGTGCGCAACAACGCCGGGCACATGGTGCCGCTGTCGGCGTTCGTCCAGGCGAAATGGACTCAAGGCCCGGCGCAGTTGACCCGTTACAACGGTTACCCGGCGATTGCGATTTCCGGCGAGCCATCGCCCGGACACAGCACCGGCGAGGCCATGGCGGAGATTGAACGGCTGGTCGCCCAAGGGCCGAAAGGCCTGGGTCAGGAGTGGACAGGTCTGTCGCTGCAGGAACGTTTGTCCGGCAGTCAGGCGCCGATCCTGCTCGGTCTGTCGCTGCTGATCGTGTTCCTGTGTCTGGCGGCGCTGTACGAGAGTTGGTCGATTCCGACCTCGGTCCTGCTGGTGGTGCCGCTGGGCGTGCTCGGCGCAGTGCTGGCGGTGACCTTGCGCGGGATGCCCAACGACGTGTTCTTCAAGGTCGGGCTGATTACCATCATCGGTCTTTCGGCAAAGAACGCGATCCTGATCATCGAGTTCGCCAAGAGTCTGTATGACGAAGGCCATGACCTGATCGATGCGACGTTGCAGGCAGCGCGCCTGCGTCTGCGGCCGATCATCATGACCTCGCTGGCATTCATTCTTGGCGTAGTGCCGCTGGCCATCGCCACCGGCGCCAGCTCGGCAAGCCAGCAGGCCATTGGCACCGGGGTGATCGGCGGGATGATCACCGCGACGCTGGCGGTGATCTTTGTGCCGTTGTTCTTCGTGGTGGTCATGAAGCTCGTACAACGCTTCAGCAAACACCACTGAACCCTGTGGGAGCGGGCTTGCTCGCGAAGGCGTCGTGTCAGTCAACATTCATCTGGCTGACACACCGCTTTCGCGAGCAAGCCCGCTCCCACAAGGTCATTTGAACAGTCAAGTCAGTGGTCATCCCGGACGTCGCTGGGCTAAGGTGTAAAGACATCCTGGCCCATCGAGTCTCCATGCGCTTCCTCGCCCGCACCCACCCTCGCCTGTCAGCCGCCGCTCTGGTTGGCCTTGCCACCGGTCTTCTGGTGCCTGCCGACTCCGTCGTCAGCAAAATCCTCATCGGCTGGAACGCCGGCGTCTGGACCTACCTGATCCTGATGTTCTGGCTGACCGTTCGCGCCAAAGCGCCAGACGTCAAACGCATCGCCGTCGTCGAGGACGAAAACGCCGGACTGGTGCTGTTCGTGGTGTGTATCGCGGCGTTGGCCAGCCTGGCCGCCATCACCCTGGAGCTGGCCGGCACCAAGGATCTGGATACCCATCACAAACTTCTGCATTACGCGTTCACCGCAGTCACCGTGGTAGGTTCGTGGCTGCTGATCGGTGTCATTTTCTGCGTGCACTACGCCCGTCTGTTTTACACCTGGGATGGCAAGGAACCGGCTCTGCGTTTCGCTGAAGGTCTGACCACGCCCAATTATTGGGACTTCCTGTATTTCTCCTTCACCATCGGCGTGGCCGTGCAAACCGCCGATGTCGGCGTCGGCACCCGAGACATGCGCAAAATCGTGTTGGCGCAATCGTTGATCGGATTCGTCTTCAACACCGCTATTCTGGGCTTTTCGATCAATATTGCTGCGGGCCTGTTTGGCTGACGATGGCGCGGATATTTCAATAACGCTGAGCGCCGCCCGTCGGCGCCAAGTTGAAGTACCACGCGCATTCACTTGACGGAGCGTCGGCTTCTGGTGTTTCCTGAAACCGGTTTCAGCGCCATCAAGGCGCCTGAAACGGATAAATCCAATAACAAGGTTTCAGACCGTGAATGACTTTTCCGCCGCCCAGCGCAGTCGCGTGACGATGCTTGATGTCGCTGAACACGCCGGTGTCTCCAAGGCCAGTGTCTCGCGCTTTATCGGCGATGACCGTGCGCTGCTCTCTGATGCCACTGCCCTGCGCATCGAACAAGCCATCGCCGAACTGGGCTACCGCCCGAACCAGATGGCCCGTGGTCTGAAACGCGGGCGCACGCGCCTGATCGGCATGCTGGTGGCCGATATCCGCAACCCCTATTCGATTGCCGTCATGCACGGGGTGGAAACCGCCTGCCGTGCGCATGGCTACAGCCTGGTGGTGTGCAACACCGACCGCGATGACGAGCAGGAACGCCAACACCTGGCGCTGTTGCGTTCGTACAACATCGAAGGGCTGATCGTGAACACCCTCGGCCATCACCGTGACGAACTGCACGAACTGCACCGGGAAATGCCGCTGGTGCTGGTGGACCGCAAGGTCGAAGGACTCGACAGCGACATGCTCGGACTGAACAACCCGCAGGCTGTCGAGATGGCGCTGACGCACCTCGAACAGCGCGGCTACCGCGATGTGTTGCTGGTGACCGAACCTTATGACGGCACCAGTTCGCGGATCGAGCGGGTCAGCAGTTTTCAGACGCAGATCGCCCAGCGCTCCGGGTTGACCGGGGCGGTGCTGGAAACCGGCGACGCACTCGCTACGCATCTGCAAGACTTCTTGAACTCGACGGCTACCGGCCCCAAAGCACTGTTCTGCGCCAACGGCGTGGCGGCGCTGGCCTGCACCCTGGCCTTACGCAAAGTCGGTTGCCGGTTGTTCGAAGATGTCGGGCTGATTGCCCTGGATGACCTGGATTGGTACCCGTTGGTCGGCAGCGGAATTACCGCCCTCGCCCAGCCGACAGCCGAGATTGGCGCGCGGGCGTTTGAGTGTTTGCTCAAGCGCTTGCGGGGGGATGTTGAGCCCACCCGCAGACTGGATTTTGCACCGGTGTTGGTTGAGCGCGGGTCTACCCGAGGGAATGGTGGTGTTTGAGCTGACGCCTTCGCTGGCAAGCCAGCTCCCACAGGTGTTTGTGGTGTTAATGCAATCCATCCAATACCCCCAGAACATTGTGGGAGCTGGCTTGCCAGCGATGAGGCCCGAAAGGCCATCACAGAACCACCTGATATTTTTTTGAACAAAAATGAAACCGGTTTCAGAGGTAGATAACAATGAATAAACCCGCCGTTTCCATCAGCCTTTCCAGCTACGGCGCCGAACTTGTGCGCCAACGCGGGCAGGACTTCTTCATCGACGTGCTGGCCGCCGCCGGTGCCGATCGCATCGAGTGGCGCGAAGAGCTGCTGACCCGCGAAGTGCCCGAGCAACTGCAAGCTGCCACTCAGGCGCTGGGCCTGCAAAGCATCTATTCCTCGCCGACCGAGCTGTGGCTCGCCGGTCAAGCGCGACCCAATCCCGAACTGATCAACGCCCTGCAACACGCCGAGGCGTTCGGCTCGAAATGGCTGAAAGTCTCGCTCGGTTACTTCACCGACAACTGTGATTTGCAGGTGCTGAAACAGCTGCTCGGCGCCAGCCCGGTGCAACTGCTGGTGGAAAACGACCAGACTTTGCAGGGCGGCCGCATCGAACCGTTCCAGCGTTTTTTCGCGGAGGTCGAGCAGCACAACTTGCCGATCAAGATGACTTTCGATATCGGCAACTGGCAGTGGCAGGACCAGTCCGCCACCAACGCCGCACGCCTGCTCGGACGTCATGTCGGCTATGTGCACTGCAAAGCCGTGGCCCGCCGTGCCGACGGCAAACTGGTGGCGGTGCCGCCCGCCGTCAGCGATCTGCATTTGTGGGAACAACTGTTGCGGCACATGGCCCAAGGCGTTATGCGCGCCGCCGAATACCCGTTGCAGGGCGATGACCTGGTGGCGTTGACCACCGAACACGTCGCCGCCCTCGCCCGCCTCGGCCAATCCCGTCTGGAGCCTGCCCATGTCTGACATCGATATTCTGTCGTTTGGCGAAACCATGGCGATGCTGGTCGCCGAACAAACCGGTGATCTGGCCGAAGTCGAACACTTTCACCGGCGCATTGCCGGCGCCGACAGCAACGTCGCAATTGGTCTGTCGCGCCTGGGTTTCAACGTAGCCTGGCTGAGCCGCGTTGGCGCCGATTCGCTGGGGCGCTTTGTGCTGGAAACGTTGGCCAGCGAAGGTCTGGATTGCAGTCATGTCGCGGTCGACAGCGCACATCCGACCGGTTTCCAGTTCAAGTCGCGCACCGACGATGGCAGCGACCCGCAGGTCGAGTATTACCGTCGCGGTTCGGCGGCCAGTCATCTGTCCGTGCAGTCGATCAACGAAACCCTGCTCAGCGCGCGTCATCTGCACGCCACCGGGATTCCACCGGCGCTGTCGGCCACTGCTCGGGAAATGTCTGTCGAGCTGATGACACGCATGCGCCATGCCGGGCGCAGCGTGTCGTTCGACCCCAATCTGCGCCCAAGCCTGTGGGCCAGTGAGCAAGAGATGATCCGCGAGATCAACCGCCTCGCCGCCCTCGCCCATTGGGTACTGCCGGGCTTGAGCGAAGGTCGGCTGCTGACCGGGTTCGAAGATCCGGCGGACATTGCGGCGTTTTATCTCGATCAGGGCGCTGAAGCCGTAGCGATCAAGCTCGGGCCGCAAGGTGCCTATTACCGCACGCAACTGGATCAGGGGTTTATCGCCGGGGTACCAGTGGCCAACGTGGTCGACACCGTGGGTGCGGGTGATGGTTTTGCGGTCGGCATGATCAGCGCCCTGCTGGAGCATCACAGTTTTGCCGAGGCCGTGCAGCGCGCGAACTGGATTGGCAGTCGGGCGGTGCAGAGTCGCGGGGATATGGAGGGGTTGCCGACCCGGTCTGAACTCATCGTTGAATTCGAAACCGCCTTCGCGAGCAAGCTCGCTCCCACATTTGAAATGCATTCCCCTGTGGGAGCGAGCTTGCTCGCGAAGAGGCCCGCTTGATCACCGCAAAAATTTGAACCTGCTGCGACAAAAACAACAAGCTCAGGAGCAACACCATGAAAACCGCAACCCTCGCCGCCCGCCGCTGGTGGTACATCATGCCCATCGTGTTCATCACCTACAGCCTGGCGTATCTGGATCGCGCCAATTACGGCTTTGCCGCCGCGTCCGGCATGGCCGCCGACCTGATGATCACCCCGGGTCTTTCTTCATTGCTCGGTGCGCTGTTCTTCCTCGGTTATTTTTTCTTCCAGGTGCCGGGGGCGATCTACGCGCAGAAGCACAGTGTGAAGAAGCTGATCTTCTTCAGCCTGATCTTCTGGGGCGGCCTCGCCACGTTGACCGGGGTGGTCTCCAACGCCTACTGGCTGATCGTGATCCGCTTCATGCTCGGCGTGGTCGAAGCCGCGGTCATGCCGGCGATGCTGGTCTACCTGTGCCACTGGTTCACGCGTGCCGAACGCTCGCGGGCCAACACCTTCCTGATCCTCGGCAATCCGGTGACCATGTTGTGGATGTCGGTGGTTTCCGGCTATCTGGTGCAACACTTCAGTTGGCGCTGGATGTTCATCATCGAAGGTTTGCCGGCGGTAATCTGGGCGTTTATCTGGTGGAAACTGGCCGATGATCGTCCCGCTCAGGCCAAGTGGCTGAGTGAGCAGGAAAAGCACGATCTGGAAAGCGCCCTCGCCGCCGAACAGGTCGGGATCAAAGCGGTGAAGAACTACGCCGAAGCGTTCCGTTCGCCGAAGGTGATCATTCTGGCGCTGCAGTTTTTCTGCTGGAGCATCGGCGTCTACGGCTTCGTGCTGTGGCTGCCGTCGATCCTCAAGGCTGGCGCGCAGATGGACATGATCGAGGCCGGCTGGCTGTCGGCGCTGCCGTATCTGGCAGCGGTGATCGGCATGCTCGCGGTGTCGTGGGGCTCGGACAAACTGCAAAAACGCAAACGCTTCGTCTGGCCGCCGCTGCTAATCGCCTCCATTGCGTTCTACGGCTCCTACGCTCTGGGCGCCGAGCATTTCTGGTGGTCGTACACGCTGCTGGTAATCGCCGGTGCTTGCATGTACGCGCCGTACGGGCCGTTCTTCGCCATCGTTCCGGAGATCCTGCCGGCCAACGTCGCCGGCGGTGCCATGGCGCTGATCAACAGCATGGGCGCGCTCGGCTCGTTCGGTGGCTCGTATCTGGTCGGTTACCTGAACAGCTCCACCGGTTCGCCCGGTGCCTCGTACCTGCTGATGAGCGGCGCGCTGCTGCTGTCTGTGGTGCTGACGATTTTTCTCAAGCCCGGCGCCAGTGACCGCGTCGTGGCCAAAGCCGTTGTCACGCGTCCCGTGCCGGCGCATTCCTGAAGAGATTTTTGTTCATGAAAAAACATGTCGTGCTGTACAAAAAACTGTCGCCAGCGCTGATGTCGCGTCTGCAGCAACAGTGTGAAGTGACGCTGATCGAAAGCCTCGACGCTGACGGCCTGATGAAACTGCGTGACGCCCTGCCCGGCGCCCACGGTTTGCTTGGCGCCAGCCTGAAACTCGACGCGGCGTTGCTCAACCTGGCGCCGCAACTGCAGGCGATTGCCAGCGTTTCGGTGGGCGTCGACAACTACGACATCGATTACCTGACGCGGCGCAAGATCCTCCTCAGCAACACCCCGGACGTGCTCACTGAAACCACCGCCGATACCGGTTTCGCGCTGATCCTCGCCACGGCCCGGCGCGTAGTCGAGCTGGCGAATATGGTGCGCAGCGGCCAGTGGCATCGCAACATCGGCCCGGCGCATTTCGGCACCGATGTGCACGGCAAGACCCTGGGCATCATCGGCATGGGGCGCATCGGCGAGGCGCTGGCGCAGCGTGGGCATTTCGGTTTTGGCATGCCGGTGCTTTACCACAGTCAGTCACGCAAACCGGCGGTCGAGTCGCGTTTTGCGGCGCAGTACCGCAGTCTTGAAGCGCTGCTGCAAGAGGCCGATTTCATCTGCCTGACCCTACCGCTGACCGCGCAAACCGAAGGCCTGATCGGCGCCGAGCAGTTTGCGCTGATGCGCCCGGAAAGCATCTTCATCAATATCTCTCGCGGCAAAGTGGTGGATGAGGCAGCGCTGATCGACGCGTTGCGCCATCAGCGGATTCGCGCGGCGGGGCTGGATGTGTTCGAGCGTGAACCGCTGAATCATGATTCGCCGTTGTTGCAGCTGAACAATGTGGTGGCGACCCCGCATATGGGTTCGGCGACGCATGAGACGCGCGAGGCGATGGCGAGCTGTGCGGTGGAGAATCTGTTGCAGGCTTTGGCTGGGGAGAAGCCTGTAAACCTGGTGAATCCGGCGGCTTGGCAGGGCTGAAAAATGTGCTGAATGGCAGATTGCATTCGCGAGCAAGCCCGCTCCCACAGGGTTCGGTGTGTACAGATAACATTATGTACACACCCATCCACTGTGGGAGCGAGCCTGCTCGCGAAGAGGCCAGTTCAGGCAACACAACACTGTCAGGCACTACGCGCCTGCAACAGCTGCGCCGCACACAACGCAATCCGCGCACAGGCATCGGCCAGTTTCACCCGGTCCAGCACCAGCCCGATGCGAATATGCCCCGCCGCACTCGGCCCGAACGCTTCGCCGGCCAACACCGACACCCCGTACCCTTCCAGCAACCGCTCGGCAAATGCCTGCGCGCCATACCCGGTCTGGCGCACATCGACCATCACGAACATCCCGCCATCCGGGCGGATCGGTTGCAACCCCGGGCAACCACGCAAGCGCTCGCACACCAGATCGCGGCGCAATCGATACTCGTCGCGCATCTGCGTCACCTCCGGCAGATCGCTTGCCAACGCGACCTCCGCTGCTTTCTGCACAAAATCCGGCAGACCGAAGAGCATGCTCAACGACAGGTTCACCAGATGCTCGGCCAGCACCTTCGGGCCGATCGACCAGCCAATGCGCCAACCGGTCATGGCATGGGATTTCGACAGACTGTTGATGGTCGCCGTGCGTTCGGCCATGCCCGGCAGGCTCGCCGGGCTGATGTGCTCGCCTTCGTAGAGCAGATCGCTGTAGACCTCGTCACTGATCAGCCACAGATCGTGGCGCACGCACAGCGCCGCCAGTTCTTGCCAGATCAGCAGCGACAAGCTCGCGCCGGAGGGATTGTTAGGACTGTTGAGCAACAGGGCACGGGTTTTCGGCGTGATTCGTGCCGCGACATCGGCGGGATCGACTCTAAAGCCGTTTTCCGGCCGTACAGGCACCGGCACCACCGTCGCACCGCAGGCGCCGAACACACCTTCATAAGTCACGTACATCGGCTCGGCGACGATCACCTCGTCCCCCGGGTCCAGCAGACACTGAGCCACCGAATACACCGCGCATTGCGCGCCGGGCAGCACGATCACGTGCTCGGCATCCACCACCTGACCGCTGCGCCGCTGGTGGCGCGCGGCAATCAGCTTGCGCAGCGCCAACCGGCCACGCACTTCGGAATAATGCGTATCGCCCGCCAGCAGACTATCGATGGCGCCGTGGATGATCGGCAGTGGCGTGTCGAAATCCGGATCGCCCACGCTCAGCAGCAGGATATCGACGCCCTCGGCGCGCAACTCCAGCGCTCGGTCGTGAATCTGCCAGGCCGCTGCTCCCTCCCCGGCGATTCGTTGGGTCAAGGCTGAATAGCGCATGCACGTCTCCTGATTGCGCGGTCTCCAGCCTTCACCCTATCTCAAATCACAAACCGCGCCACCATCGCATTCAAATCCACCGCCAGACGCGAAAGCTCATGAGTGGCGGCGCTGGTCTGGTTGGCCCCGGCGGCCGATTGCGTGGCCAGGTCGCGAATATTGACCAGGTTGCGGTCGACCTCACGCGAGACCTGCGCCTGTTCTTCAGAGGCACTGGCGATGACCAGGTTGCGTTCGTTGATCTGGTGGATCGACTGGGTGATCTGTTCCAGCGCCACACCGGCAGCGCGGGCCATTTCCAGGGTGGTCTGGGTGCGCTGGTTGCTTTGCTGCATCGACGAAACCGCTTCGCCGGTGCCGTTCTGGATGCCGGCGACCATTTTTTCGATTTCCTGGGTCGATTGCGCGGTGCGATGCGCCAGGGCACGCACCTCGTCCGCCACCACGGCGAAACCGCGTCCGGCCTCACCGGCACGCGCCGCTTCGATCGCCGCGTTGAGGGCCAGCAGGTTGGTCTGCTCGGCGATGGCGCGGATCACGTCCAGCACTTTACCGATGTCGCGGCCCTGCGCGGCGAGGCCTTCGATCATTTGCGCAGTGCTCTGCACGTCATGAGTCATGGTCTGGATCGCGTCGACGGTTTTCACCACTTGATCGCGACCTTCGCGGGCGGCCTGGGTCGACTGGTTCGAGGCTTCGGACGTCGACACCGCGTTGCGTGCCACCTCTTCCACGGCGGCGGTCATTTCGTTGACGGCGGTGGCGGCCTGTTCGATTTCGTTGTTCTGCTGTTGCAGGCCACGGGAGGCTTCCTCGGTGACAGCGCTCAACTCTTCGGCCGCGGCACCGAGTTGGGTGGCGGAACCGGCGATCTGTTCGATGGTTTTGCGCAGGTTGGTCTGCATCGTGGCCAGAGCCTGCAGCAACTGCGTAGCTTCGTCCTTGCCATCGACTTCGATGGTTTTGCTCAGGTTGCCGCTGGCGATGGTTTGTGCGGCTGCCACTGCGCGATTGAGCGGTGTGACGATGCTGCGAGTCAGCAGCAAGGCCAGCAATACCGTAGCGAGCGCAGCGACGACAGCAACGATAACGATGCCGGTCACGGCACTGTCGTAGTGCTCGCCGGCCTGACCGGAGGCGGTTTTCGCGTCAGCGGAGTTGATTGCGATCAGTTTGTTGAGCTGCTCGCCCATCTGATCGGTGCCGTCCTTGATGCGCGTGTTGATCAGGGTGCGCATCTCCTCGATCTTGTCCTGACGCGACAGTTCCATCATCTGGTTTTGCGCTTGCAGGTAGTTGTCCAGTGTCACGGCGAAGGCCTTGTACTGCGCCAATTCTTCACCACCGGCAGGCAGTGCGGCGTAGCTGGCCTGGGCGCTGCGCACTTTGTCCACCAGTTCGTTGATACGGCCCTGAGCATCCTGCAACGCTGCCGGCTCACGATTGATCAGCACACGGAACGAGAGAATCCGCAGACGCAGAACGTTTTCAGTCACTTTGCCAAGGTAGGCAACGCTGGGTAGTTGATTGGTCTCCATGTCGATGGAGGCCTGGCGGATGGTCGACATGCGATTGACGGCGAACACACCAAGGACAATCACCAGCAAGGCGATAAAGGCAAAACCGAGGAAGGCACGGGGCGCGATATTCAGGTTACGCAAGGACATGGTTGGACTCTCGGATAGAGGTAGCTGCGAGCGTCCTTGCCGTCATCACTGACCCCTGGGGCGGGTTCAGTCCGGCGTCACCATTCGAGGGAATCTGTGTGCGCCTGATCTCTGTATCGGCTGGGCTTTAGGAAGATTTCGTGTAAAGCGAAAATATTTTTCAAGGTGTTTCACCACTGAAACACCGTTGAAGCTTGCCCTACTTCTGTGGCGAGGGAGCTTGCTCCCGCTGGGCTGCGAAGCGGCCCTATAACCTGCCACCACGTATCATCAGTTTCTCCGCATCAGGCGGGTTGACGACTGCTGCGCAGCCGAGCGGGAGCAAGCTCCCTCGCCACAACATCTTCAGGGCGTCAGCTATTGAGTTTGGCCATCTGCCAGACCCGGGCAATGTCAGTCGCACGTTCACGCAACAAACGCGGAGCCTCGGCGCAGGCCTGTTCCAGGGTCATCGGGCCGCTGGTGACGGCGAATGCGGCGTCGATGCCGTGCTCGTAGAGTTCCTGATAACCCTCACCCAAGGTGCCGGCGATGACGATTACCGGGACATTGTGTTGCTTGGCGATTCGCGCCACGCCGAACGGGGTCTTGCCGCGCAGGGTTTGCGCGTCGAACCGCCCTTCTCCGGTGATCACCAGATCGGCGCCGTTGACCGCTTCGGCCAGCCCCACCAACTCGGCCACCACTTCAACGCCGGCCTGAAATTGCGCACCGAGAAACGCCTTCGCCGCAAAGCCCAATCCACCTGCCGCCCCGCTGCCCGGTTCATCGCGAACGTCCTTGCCCAACGCTTGCGCGCAGAGCTCGGCGAAGTGTCCCAGCGCCTGATCCAGTTGCTGCACCTGGACCGGTGACGCGCCCTTTTGCGGGCCGAAAATCGCCGAGGCACCGTGCGGCCCGCACAGCGGATTGTTGACGTCGGCGGCGATGTCGAAGCGCACCTGCTTCAGACGTGGATCAAGTTCACTCAAGTCCAGTCGCGCCAGTTGCGCCAGCGCCAGACCGCCCGGCACCAGCGCTTGGCCTTGCGCATCGAGCAATTTCACCCCGAGCGCCTGCATGGCCCCGGCGCCGCCGTCATTGGTGGCGCTGCCGCCGATCGCCAGAATTACCCGTTGCGCGCCGGCATCCAGCGCGGCGCGAATCAGTTCACCGGTACCGAAGGTGCTGGTGATGCAGGCATCGCGCTGCCCCGTAGGCACCAGTTGCAAACCACTGGCCTCAGCCATTTCGATGATCGCGGTGTGATTGTGCGGCAGCCAGCCCCATGCGGCGTCGACCGGCGTACCCAGCGGCCCGCGCACCCGGGTGCGGCGCAGTTCACCTTCACACGCGGCAAGAATCGACTCCACTGTGCCCTCGCCACCGTCGGCCATCGGGCACTTGACCAATGTCGCCTGCGGCCAGACTTGCGCCAGCCCCAGCGCAATGGCTTCGGCAACGCCTTGGGCACTCAGGCTGTCCTTGAACGAATCGGGGGCGATGACGATTTTCATGCGAATTCTCCAGTTCCAATGCTCATCATGCTGCCAGTCGGCATGCGCATTGACGCCTGTCCGCTGCACAAGCGGGGTTGGCGATTGTTGTTCATTTATACAAAAGCCCAGCGAGATATGCGCTGGATGTACCGGCCTCTTCGCGAGCAAGACCGCTCCCACCCTGGAATGCGTTCCTCCTGTGGGAGCGGGCTTGCTCGCGAAGGCGTCGGTGAAAACACCCAATCAACCCGGATCAGTCTGCGGCAGCAATTGCACGCCAAGGTACAACGCCAACATCCCGTCCAGCCGCAACGGATCAACCCCGCTCAACTCGGCAATCCGCTCCATCCGGTAACGCAGGCTGTTGCGATGAATGCCCAGCGCATCGGCGCACGCCTGGCTCTGCCCATCATGTTCACACCAACTGCGCAGGGTCGCGAGCAATTGGCCGTTGCCGTCCTTGGCGATGACCTTGCGCAGCGGTTTGAGCAATTCATCCAGCGCATCATCGTTGCGATGGCGCCAGAGCATCACCGGCAAGCGATAGCGGTTGAGAGTCAGCAAGCGCGAGTGCGGCAACACATCCCGGCCATAGGCAAGCAGATCGCCGACCCGCCGATAACAGCGGCGCAACCCTGCCAACCCGTCCGCCTGCCCGCCCACGGCGATGCGCAGAATGTTCCAGCCCAGGCCATCGAGTTTTTCCAGAAAGCGATCATGCTCAACGGTCTGGCTCGCCGGACGGCACCACAGCAGTGATGACTTGGCCGAACTCACGCACCAGCTGTCCGGATACCGCGAGGTCAACCATGCACTCAACGCCTCGACGGTCTGCCCCGGCCCGTGCTCCAGCCCCAGTTCGAACAGATACGGCACCCGGGTCAGTTGCGGCTTGAGGCCCATCTGCTGCGCCTCATCGACCAAGCGTGGCGAGTCCCCCGCTTCGCTCAACAGCAACGCCAGCAGGTCATCGCAACGTTGCCGCCGCCATTGCTGTTCGGCCTGCTGATTGCGCTGGCCGACCAGCATTTCGGCGGTCATGCGCACCAACTCGGCGTAGGTGCGCAGTTGCTCCGGTTCGCCGGTAATTCCGAGTACACCGATCAAGCGCTGATCGAGCAACAGCGGCAGGTTGATCCCCGGCTGCACACCTTTCAGATGCACGGCGGTTTGCGCGTCGATCTCCACCACTCGCCCGTTGGCCAGCACCAATTGCGCACCTTCGTGACGGGTGTTGATGCGCTCCGGCTCACCACTGCCGAGGATCAGACCCTGACTGTCCATGACGTTGACGTTGTACGGCAAAATGGCCATGGCCCGGTCGACGATATCCTGGGCAAGATCGTGATCGAGTTCGAACATAACGACTAGAATCCTTTAAAACAGGCGCGGACGGTTGTTCACCCGCACAGGGTCTGGCGGCAAACCCTGTGCTCAGGCACAAAGACAATCCGGCCACAGGTGGCCGAGACTCTCAGGGCGATCAACGTTAACCTGTGCATCGCAAAAAATCATAATAAAGAGAGAGCCGCCATGTCGCAGAGCGCCGCAGCTACCCAGACCATCGACGCCGGTAAAAACGCCGTCTACAAACGCATCACCCTGCGTTTGATCCCCTTTATCTTCATCTGCTACCTGTTCAACTACCTCGACCGGGTCAACGTTGGATTTGCCAAACTGCAGATGCTCGACGCGCTGAAATTCAGCGAAACCGTGTACGGCCTCGGCGCCGGGATCTTCTTCATCGGCTACGTGCTGTGCGGTGTACCGAGCAACCTGGCGCTGACCAAATTCGGTCCGAGACGCTGGATTGCCGTGATGATGATCACTTGGGGCACGCTGTCGACCTGCCTGTTGTTCGTCACCACCCCGACCCAGTTCTACACCCTGCGCCTGTTTACCGGTGCGGCCGAAGCCGGGTTCTTCCCGGGCGTGGTGCTCTACCTCTCGCAGTGGTTCCCGACGTTCCGCCGTGGGCGGATCATGGCGCTGTTCATGTCGGCGATCCCGGTTTCCGGCCTGCTCGGCAGTCCGTTTTCCGGCTGGATCCTCAACCACTTCGCCGCCGGGCAAGGTGGACTGGCGGGCTGGCAGTGGATGTTTCTGCTGCAAGGTATTCCGACGGTCATCCTCGGCGCCCTCGCCTATTTCCTGCTGAGCGACAGCTTTGCCAACGCCAAGTGGCTAAGCCCGCATGAACGCGCGGTGCTTGAGGCGGACCAGGCCGAAGACCTGGCGAACAAGCCGAAAACCACCTCTGACTCGCTGATCGCGGTGTTCAAGAACCCGGCGATCTGGGCCTTCGGCCTGATCTACTTCTGCATCCAGAGCGGCGTGTACGCAATCAACTTCTGGCTGCCGTCGATCATCAAGAACCTCGGCTTCAGCGACAACCTGGTGATCGGCTGGCTGAGCGCGATTCCGTATCTGCTGGCGGCGGTGTTCATGCTGCTGGTGGGGCGCTCGGCGGACTTGCGCAAAGAACGTCGCTGGCACCTTGTTGTGCCGATGCTGATGGGCGCCATCGGCCTGGTGATTGCGGTGAATTTCGCCGCCAACCCGGCCATCGCCATCCTCGGTCTGACCATTGCCACCATGGGCGCGCTGACCGGTCTGCCGATGTTCTGGCCGGTGCCGACCGCAATGTTGAGCGCGGGCGCGGCGGCCGGAGGTCTGGCCTTGATCAACTCGATGGGGCAGATGGCCGGTTTCCTCAGCCCGTACCTGGTGGGTTGGGTCAAGGACAGCACCGGTTCGACCGATGCGGCGTTGTATCTGCTGGCGGGTGTGATCGTCGGCGGGAGCTTGCTGGCGCTGCGCATGACGCGCACGTTGCGGGCGTAAACACGCTGCGATCTTTTTTGCCCTTGTTTATTGCAGGCGGATTGCTCAGCCGATAATTCACTTTGCCCCGTGGGATGCTTCTGGTATTTGATTGGAGTTTTCCCACCGACAAAAGGATTTCGGCATGAGCTACCGCACACTGGGGCACTCGGGGTTGCAGGTGTCCACCCTCACCCTCGGCACGATGATGTTTGGCGAGCAGACCAGCGCAGAGGATTCGCTGCGCATCATCCACAAGGCCTGGGATCAGGGCATCAATTTTATCGACACCGCCGACGTCTACACCAACGGCCGTTCGGAGGAAATCGTCGGCGAGGCGATCGCCCGACACCGTCACGAATGGGTGCTGGCGACCAAGGTCGGATTCGGCCCGGCGGACGGCGTGCCGAACCGCAGCGGCTTGAGCCGCAAGCACATTTTCAATGGTCTGGAGGCCAGCCTGACGCGCCTCGGCACCGACTACCTCGACATCTATTACCTGCACCGCGAAGACCACAATACGCCGCTGGAAGTCACCGTGTCGGCGATTGGCGATCTGATTCGCCAGGGCAAGATTCGCTACTGGGGCCTGTCGAACTATCGCGGCTGGCGCATTGCCGAGGTGATTCGTATCGCTGACCAGTTGGGTGTCGATCGCCCGGTGATCAGCCAGCCGCTGTACAACATCGTCAACCGCCAGGCCGAGACCGAGCAGATCACCGCTGCGCAAACCTACGGTCTGGGTGTGGTGCCTTACAGCCCGCTGGCCCGTGGCGTGCTCAGCGGCAAATACGCACCCGACGTGACCCCGGACGCCAACAGCCGCGCCGGGCGCCAGGACAAGCGCATTCTGGAAACCGAATGGCGGGTGGAATCGCTACGCATTGCCCAGCAGATTCAGCAATATACCCAGGGCCGTGGGGTCGGTATCGTCGAGTTCGCGATTGCCTGGGTGCTGAACAACAGCGCCGTGACTTCGGCGATCGTCGGCCCGCGCACCGAACAACAGTGGGACGCGTACACCAAGGCGCAAGCGGTGAAGATCACCGCGGAAGATGAAGCGTTCATCGACTCGCTGGTGACACCGGGGCATGCGTCAACGCCGGGGTTCAACGATGTGAGCCATTTTGTGTCGGGCCGTAAACCGCATCAGGGCTAAACGCTTCGCGAGCAAGCCCGCTCCCACAAGGGATTGTCGCTGGATGCAAACCTGGTACTCGACACCCATTCACTGTGGGAGCGGGCTTGCTCGCGAAAGCGTTGGCCCCGTCACTAAAGATTTGGAGTCTGCCCCTTCTTCGCGAGCTGAGTCACACCCACAGGTTTTGTGCTTATCTTCAAGATGTGGGAAATATTGATCACTCGGCCAATATTCAGCACAAAAACCACGTATCCTGCGCGCCCTGTTTGATCACCCACCCGCGAGGACAGTTTGTCTAAAGGTATCGCTCTATCGGTTTCAGCCTCGGTGCTGTTTGCCGTCATGTATTACTACACCTCGCTGCTCACCCCGTTGAGCGGCGTAGAGATCTTCGGCTGGCGGATGCTGCTGACGGTGCCGTGCATGACAGTGTTCATGCTGGTGTCCGGTGAATGGCGGCGGGTACTGGAGCTGCTGCGGCGGGTTGCGGGCTATCCGAAGCTGATCGGCGGCCTGATCGTTTCGGCCGGTTTGCTCGGCGTGCAGTTGTGGCTGTTCATGTGGGCGCCGCTCAATGGCTACAGCCTCGACGTGTCGCTGGGTTATTTCCTGTTGCCGCTGGCGATGGTGCTGACCGGGCGCATTGTGTACGGCGACAGCCTGTCGTACCTGCAGAAGATCGCGGTGTTCTTTGCCATTCTGGGTGTGGCGAACGAGTTGTATCAGGTCGGCGGTTTTTCCTGGGCGACGCTGGTAGTCGTGGTCGGGTATCCACTGTACTTCGTGCTGCGCAAACGCTTGAAGACTGACAACCTTGGCGGTCTATGGGTCGACATGACGCTGATGCTGCCGGTGGCCTACTGGTTTGTGCGCGGTGGCGAGCAAGGCTTTGGCGTGTTCGATCAGTATCCGGGGCTGCTGTGGCTGATTCCGCTGCTCGGCCTGATCAGTGCATCGGCGCTGGTGGTCTATATCATTGCCAGCCGCTTGTTGCCGTTCAGCCTGTTTGGTTTGCTCAGTTATGTGGAACCGGTGCTGCTACTCGGTGTGGCGCTGTTGCTTGGCGAAAGCATCAAGGCGGGTGAGTGGCTGACTTACATTCCGATCTGGCTGGCGGTGGTGGTATTGATTTTCGAAGGCTTCAAGCACTTGATGCGACAACGCCGCTCTTAAAAGCAATACAAGACTACTGTGGGAGCGGGCTTGCTCGCGAAAGCGTCAGGTCAGTCAACAAAGACCTTGAACGAAAGACCGAATTCGCGAGCAAGCCCGCTCCCACAGTTTTGCTGACGCAAAAAAATCCCGGCTGTGCATGACTGCAAGCCGGGATTTTTTCATTCTAGTGGCGGATTACTCGGTGGTCAGCACACCACGACGCACCTGATCACGCTCGATCGATTCGAACAGGGCCTTGAAGTTGCCCTCGCCGAAACCATCATCGCCCTTGCGCTGAATGAATTCGAAGAATACCGGGCCCATCAGGGTTTCCGAGAAGATCTGCAGCAGCAGGCGCTTGTCGTCCGGGTTCGACGAACCGTCGAGCAGGATGCCCCGCGATTGCAGTTGATCCACCGGCTCGCCGTGATTCGGCAGGCGGCCTTCGAGCATTTCGTAGTAGGTGTCCGGCGGCGCGGTCATGAAGCGCATGCCGATCTTCTTCAACTGATCCCAGGTCTTGACCAGATCGTCGGTGAGAAACGCCACGTGCTGGATGCCCTCGCCGTTGAACTGCATCAGGAACTCTTCGATCTGCCCGGCGCCCTTGGACGACTCTTCGTTCAGCGGGATGCGGATCATGCCGTCCGGTGCGGTCATCGCTTTCGAGGTCAGGCCGGTGTATTCGCCCTTGATGTCGAAGTAGCGGATCTCGCGGAAGTTGAACAGCTTCTCGTAGAAGTTGGCCCAGTAAGCCATACGCCCGCGATACACGTTGTGGGTCAGGTGATCGATGATCTTCAGGCCGGCACCGACCGGGTTGCGATCAACGCCTTCGATGAACACGAAGTCGATGTCATAGATCGAGCTGCCTTCGCCGAAACGGTCAATCAGGTACAGCGGCGCACCGCCGATGCCTTTGATCGCTGGCAGGTTTAGTTCCATCGGGCCGGTTTCGATGTGGATCGGCTGGGCGCCGAGTTCCAGCGCGCGGCTGTAGGCCTTTTGCGAATCCTTGACGCGGAACGCCATGCCACACACCGAAGAGCCGTGTTCGGCCGCGAAGTACGAAGCGACGCTATTGGGTTCGTTGTTGAGGATCAGATTGATCGCGCCCTGACGGTACAGGTGCACGTTCTTGGAGCGGTGGGTTGCGACCTTGGTGAAGCCCATGATCTCGAAGATCGGCTCCAGGGTGCCAGGAGTCGGCGATGCGAACTCGATGAACTCAAAGCCCATCAGGCCCATTGGGTTTTCGTATAAATCTGCCATGGTGACGCCTCATCATTCTTATCAATTAACCAGGGTTATTTGTCAGTAATGCTGAGATCGCTGGGTGGTGCGCAGGAGATGCCTCGCACACTGCGGGCGAGGAAGTCACCGTAGATCAGTTGAAACCCGAATATCTTCATTGTCGACCCAAGGCTCTTGCGGGCGAGGCTTCTGCTGCCAGAAGACGATTATTATTGTATGCGTAACCCGATTCTACACAGCGTAAATAGGGTTGTCTGCCCTCTCTATAAAATCCGCCTTTTTCGCATCGGTGCAAGGGGTTTGTTGCACAGGTAAATACCCACCAGCACCAGGCCGCCTCCCAGATACAGGCTCAACGTCAGTTGTTCGCCGAGCAGCAGCGCGCCGAGAACCACGGCTGTCAGCGGATTCAGGGCGATGAACACGCCGGAACGGGTCGCGCCGATTTTGCGGATACCGTCGTAGTAGCCGATGTAGGCCAGCGCCGAGCCGAGCACACCCAGGTAGATCAGGCTCAACCACTGCGGCGTACCGAGGCTGATCAATGCGACCCAGCTTACCTCGCCGCGCAACGCCGCCAGCGTCCAGAGCATCACTGTGCCGATCAGCACGGAAAGCGTCACGGTCTGCACCGGGCCGAGTGACTGATTCAGCCCCCGTGAAAACAGCGAGTAAACGCCCCAACCCAACACACAACCAAGAATCAACAGATCGCCGATCCACGCGTCAGGCGTCGCGGCAAGCAATTGCGGATTACGGCTGACGATCACCAGGCCAGCGCCAGCGATACAGATCGCAATACCGGCGACTTTGATCCGCCCCATGCGCTCCTTGAACAACAACCACGAGGCCAGACCGATCACGGCCGGATTCAACGCAACAATCAACGAGGCCCGTGAAGCGTTGATGTATTGCAGGCCATAAAAGAAGCACAGGTTATAGAAGAAAATCCCGAAGAACCCCAGCAACAACAGTTGCAGCCATTGCCGGGACGTCGGTCGTGCCAGCGGGATGCGCGCCAGCCACAGGAACCCCAGCAACGCCGCACTGGCGAGCAGGAAGCGCAGGCTGGCAGCGAACAGCGGGCTGAGACTGCCCGCCAGAAAACGCCCGGCGACAAAGGTCCCGCCCCAAATCATGGTCACCGCTGCCAGAGTCAGATAAACCGGCCGCTCGGAGGTCGTTGCGTGGATTTGCTCGAGGTTGCGCATGATGCTCCAGGAAATGCAGCTGGAAAGATGGCGTATCATTCACCTCATTTAACCTCATCGTAAAATGAGCAAATACTCATGACCCTCACTCAATTGGAGATCTTCTCGCTGGTCGCTGAACTGCGCGGTTTCACCCTCGCCGCCCATCGCCTGGGAATTTCGCAGTCAGCGGTGTCGCACGCGATGAAGTCGCTGGAGGAGGAACTGGGCGTCGAACTGCTACACCGCCATCAGTCGCAAGTCGAACTCACCGACATCGGCGAGCAATTGCTGCAGCGCGCACGGGCCATGCTTGGTCTGGCCAACACCCTGCGTCAGGAGGCGGCCGATGCGCGGGGCATGAAAAGCGGCACGTTGCGCATCGGCTCGTTCGGCCCGACGTCATCGATCAAGTTGCTGCCGACGATTTTGCAGCGCTATCGCCAGGCGCATCCGGGCATTGAAGTGCACATAGATGAGGGGCCGGACAGGCAGGTTATCCAGTGGTTGGAAGAGCGGCGGATCGACATCGGTTTTGTGGTGTTGCCTCAGGAGCGTTTCGACACTTTTGCCTTGGCAGAAGACCAGATGGTTGCCCTGCTGCCAGCCGATCATCCATTGGCAAAACGCACCGCGCTGAGCCTCAAGGATCTGTGTGCCGATCCGTTTGTCCTGACCGAAGCCGGTTCATCGGAGCTGGTTTCGCGCCTGTTCACTGCCGCGCGCCTGCAACCGAAGATCCGCTATCGCTGCTCGCAATTGCTCAGCACCCTGGACGTCGTGGGCCGGGGTGACGCAATTACCGTCGTGGCCGAATGCTCGTTGCCGGACGATGCGACGCCGCGTTACGTGAAGAAGCCGCTGGTACCCGCCGTGCAACGCCAGATCGGCCTCGCCGTGCTCGATCAACGTCAGGCTTCGCCGGCGACGTTGGCCTTTATCGAACTCGCCACGCAGCTCAACTCGCCTTGAGCAGCGCAAGCGCCAACGGCCATCTATCATGCCTCTTGACTCCGCGGTGTTTCACAGGCGCGCCGTTGCCAGGCCTGCATTCGAGAGTTTCCCCTTCCATTGCAACAGGATGTGCCCATGCCGTTGACTGTCAGACCCCGCCGCAAACGTAGCGTGCGCATGATTGTGACCCTGCTTTGCGCCCTGCTGCCGGTGCTTCTGGGCACAGGGATTCTGTATATGCAAGCCGAGCGCACCTTGCAGCAGAGCACGCAGAACACCGCCGATGAGGCGTTGCGTCAGGTCGAACTGATGCTCGACAACACCGCCCAGGCCGCCAGCGATCTGCTGCCATTGGCCGGCCAGCCCTGCGACAGCGTCAAACTGGCGTTGCGTGAACAGGTGACCCGTCGGCCTTTCGTGCGCTCGACCAATCTGGTGTGGGACAACAATCTCTATTGCAGCTCGCTGTTCGGTGAGTACAAGGAAGCCGTGAACCCGGGCGACTACACCCAAGGCAAGCTGTGGTTGATGAACGGCAATCCCGTTACGCCCAATACCGCGCTGCTGGTGTATCGGCTCAGCGAAGGTCGTGGCGGCGCGCTGACCACGCTCGATGGCTATCACCTGAGCAACGTCCTGCGCCTGATTGGCCGACAGACGCTGCTGTTGCTGCAGGTTGGCGACAACTGGCTGTCCGCCGATGGCAAGGTGCATCAAGGCAACCTGCCGCCGTTGCCGGTGGCACAAAGTATGTTGGTGTCTTCGCGCTATGCCTTCAGCGTCGCCGCAGGCTTCCCGCAGGGCGAAACCTGGCGCTATATGGCCGACGAATACCCGCCGCTGTTCAGCCTGCTGATTTTTTTCGGGATCATCTCCGGTGCTATCGGCCACGTCCTGCAGCGGCGCTCCACCTCACCCAGCCATGAAATGCTGCGCGCCCTGGAGGCAGGCGAGTTCATCCCTTATTTCCAGCCAGTGGTGCATGGCGACAGTAAAAAGTGGTCCGGTGCCGAAGTGCTGATGCGCTGGAAACATCCGAAAGAAGGTCTGGTGCGCCCGGACATGTTTATCCCGTTTGCCGAACATTCGGGCCTGATCGTGCCCATGACCCGCGCCCTGATGCAGCAGACTGCCGCCCTGCTCGGCCCGTTGTCTGCAGGTTTCAACAAACCGTTTCACATCGGTATCAACATCACCGCCAGTCACTGTCACGATCTGCAACTGGTCGAAGACTGTCGCGAGTTTCTCGCTGCGTTCGCGCCCGACAGCATTAGCCTGGTGCTGGAGTTGACCGAGCGTGAGCTGATCGAGCCGAGCGACATCACGCACCAACTGTTCGAGCAGTTGCATACGCTGGGTGTGATGATCGCCATCGACGACTTTGGCACCGGGCATTCAAGCCTGGGTTACCTGCGCAAATTCAATGTGGACTTTCTCAAGATTGATCAAAGCTTCGTCGCGATGATCGGGATCGACGCATTATCGCGACATATTCTGGACACGATTATCGAGCTCTCGGCCAAGCTCGATCTGGGTATTGTTGCCGAAGGTGTAGAAACTCAGGCACAGGCTGACTATCTGACTGCACACCACGTCAACTTCCTGCAGGGCTATCTGTTCGGAAAACCCATGCCCGGCGCCGACTTCATCGATGCATTAAGTCACCATTAACTAAAAACAAATTAACCCCGGCACTGCGATCGGACGCACCAAATTGATACAAAACACCACTGTTGTTACATGACGACAAGATCAGGATTTACTCTTGGCGCATTAACTACTACAATTTTTTCAGCCTGTGCAAGATTGGCAGGTGAGCCATTATCACCGAGTCGCTTCAAGGCTCTTGGCTTATAGCTTTGTTTGCGGTTGGTATCAGCCAAACACACTATTGGAGTAAAGATATTGTCCAGACTCGCTGAATTTCGTGCAGCTGAAAAGGCCCTTCAGGAACAGCTCAAGCAGCTGGAATCGCTGAAGAACGATGCCGGGCTCAAGAAAGAAATCGAATTCGAAGAAAAGCTCCAGGGGCTGATGAAAACCTACGGCAAAGGCCTGAAAGACATCATCGCCATCCTCGATCCGAACCCGTCCAAGTCCGGCTTGCAAGTGTCCGCCGCACCAAAAACCCGCCGTGCTCGCGTGGTCAAGGTTTATCAAAACCCGCACACCGGTGAACTGATCGAAACCAAGGGCGGCAACCACCGTGGCCTGAAAGCCTGGAAGGAACAGTACGGTGCAGCTACCGTTGATTCCTGGTTGCGCGGCTAATCTTGCGTCAACAACCAAGCCCTGCTTTATGCGGGGCTTTTTTTCGACAATATCTAACAAAAGCAACGATTTCCCCCGCGCTAGTTATCAATCCGCCTTAACACACACAAGCCGCGAGGCTAAACATTTTGCGCCGGGATGTTGCAATCGTAATCGCTGCTAAACTTTGTGCTTAATTCCTTCGAGTATCTAAACCGGTCGAGGTGCAAACAGACGCTTAAAGTTTCAAGCTGTTTCTCACTGCGACTATTTCCTCGGCGCTTGCCTTATAAACCTCGGCCTGCCCAGCGTAAGAAAGTACATAAGCCTTATCCGCTGCGGCCGCAGCAACCAAAGTTTGCGACAACACATGTCGACCGTTTTCAGTGATCGTGCAGGTGGTTTCCTGCGCGTCCAAAGAGCCGAGCTTCGCCGGGTGTACCTTGTTGCAAACACTCTGATAGCCGCCCTGGAAGAAATCCTTCTGTATCGATTTGCGCATTTCCAGCAGAACACCCGCCACGTTGACCTGGTGACCTGCCTCCACCTGAGTCATGGTCAACTCCATCACCATGACCTGATTGCCGTCGGTATCGGTTTTCACCGCGCGCTGGCGCGAAACCTGAGGGGCTTGATCGGGCAGCGCCTCCACTTCCCAGCCAGCAGGCCAAGTGATACTCGGCTGGTCCGCCAGCGCAGGAGCGGCAAGCAAAGACGAGAAAAGGCAAACGAACAGCGCTTTGAACGGTCGGATCATTACCAGAGGCACTCGCAGATTGAGCTGCAAAGTCTGAGGCCCGGCCGTCCACAGAGCAAGCCGCGCATTCGGTTTGGCGATGCCGCCCCGCATGCGTATCATTGCGCCCATTCACTCGCCCCATTGTTACGGAGGGCCTATGAGCCTGCACGAACTGAACACTTTCCCCGGCGTCACCGCCACTCCAGACAGCGCAACCCGCAACTTCGTCTTCAACCACACCATGCTGCGCGTGAAGGACATCACCCAGTCGCTGGACTTCTACACCCGCGTGCTGGGTTTCTCGCTGGTGGAAAAACGTGACTTCCCGGAAGCTGAGTTCAGCCTGTACTTCCTCGCACTGGTCGACAAGGCGCAGATCCCGGCCGACGCTGCTGCCCGCACCGAGTGGATGAAGTCGATTCCCGGCATCCTCGAACTGACCCACAACCACGGCACTGAAAACGATGCCGACTTCGCCTATCACAACGGCAACACTGACCCGCGCGGTTTCGGCCACATCTGTATCTCGGTTCCGGATATCGTTGCGGCATGTGCACGTTTTGAAGAACTGGGCTGTGATTTCCAGAAGCGTTTGACCGATGGCCGCATGAAAAGCCTGGCGTTCATCAAGGACCCGGATGGCTACTGGGTTGAAATCATCCAGCCTGCGCCGCTGTAACTGACTGCATAAAAAGCCTTTGTGGGAGCGGGCTTGCTCGCGAAAGCGGTGAGTCATGCAACGCAGGTGTTGGCTGACAGGACGCTTTCGCGAGCAAGCCCGCTCCTGCAATTGGATTTGTGTCAGGCATAAAAAAACCCATGATCGCTCATGGGTTTTTTCGTTTCAGCGACTGATGTTTAAGCCGGTGCCGACGTACGGATCAAGTGATCGAACGCGCTGAGGGAAGCCTTGGCGCCCTCGCCCACAGCAATCACGATCTGCTTGTACGGCACAGTGGTCACGTCGCCCGCCGCGAAGATCCCCGGGATCGACGTCTCGCCACGGTTGTCGACGATGATTTCACCGCGCGGCGACAGCTCGATGGTGCCTTTGAGCCAGTCGGTGTTCGGCAGCAGGCCGATCTGTACGAAGATCCCCTCCAGCTCGACGCTGCGCAGTTCGTCAGTCTTGCGATCCTTGTAGCGCAGGCCGTTGACCTTCTCGCCATTGCCGGTGACTTCAGTGGTTTGCGCACTGGTGATCACGGTGACGTTCGGCAGGCTGTGCAGTTTGCGTTGCAGTACCGCGTCGGCACGCAGTTGTACGTCGAACTCCAGCAGGGTCACGTGGGAGACGATACCGGCCAGATCGATGGCCGCTTCAACGCCGGAGTTACCGCCGCCGATCACCGCCACACGCTTGCCTTTGAACAGCGGACCGTCGCAGTGCGGGCAGTACGCCACGCCTTTGTTGCGGTATTCCTGCTCGCCTGGCACGTTCATTTCACGCCAGCGTGCGCCGGTCGCCAGAATCACGCTCTTGGCTTTCAGGGTCGCGCCACTGGCGAAGTGGACTTCGTGCAGCTCGCCGTTCTTGCCCGGGATCAGCTTGTCGGCGCGTTGCAGGTTCATGATGTCGACGTCGTACTGCTTGACGTGTTCTTCCAGCGCCGTGGCCAGTTTCGGGCCTTCGGTTTCCTGCACGGAAATGAAGTTCTCGATGGCCATGGTGTCCAGCACCTGACCGCCGAAACGCTCGGCCGCGACACCAGTGCGGATGCCTTTACGGGCGGCATAGATAGCGGCCGAAGCACCGGCCGGGCCACCGCCGACCACCAGCACATCAAAGGCCTCTTTGGCGCTGATTTTCTCGGCCTGACGCTCAATGGCACCGGTGTCGAGCTTGGCGAGGATTTCTTCCAGACCCATGCGGCCCTGGCCAAAGTTCTCACCGTTGAGGTAGATGCTCGGCACAGCCATGATCTTGCGATCGTTGACTTCGTCCTGGAACAGCGCGCCGTCGATGGCGACGTGACGGATGTTCGGGTTCAGCACGGCCATCAGGTTCAGCGCCTGAACCACGTCCGGGCAGTTCTGGCACGACAGCGAGAAGTAGGTTTCGAAGCTGAACTCGCCCTTGAGCGCGCGGATCTGTTCGATCACTTCGGCGCTGGCTTTCGATGGGTGGCCGCCGACTTGCAGCAGGGCCAGCACCAACGATGTGAATTCGTGGCCCATCGGGATGCCGGCGAAACGCAGGCTGATGTCGGCACCCGGACGATTGATCGAGAACGACGGCTTGCGGGCATCAGTGCCGCTGTCGATCAAGGTAATCTGGCTCGAAAGACTGGCAACGTCTTTCAGCAGGTCAAGCATTTCCCGGGATTTCGCACCGTCGTCGAGGGAAGCAACGATCTCGATCGGCTGAGTGACCCGTTCCAGGTACGATTTCAACTGGGCTTTAAGATTGGCGTCCAACATACGGGCGATCTCCTGTGTGTTTATTCGAGGCGAAAAAAAACCCGAGCGAATCTCGCCCGGGCTTTTTTAATGGGCGGTGCAGCTTACTGAAGTAGGTGCGGAGTCCCGCCCTGTGTTGCGTGCGTCACAGACTTAGATCTTGCCGACCAGGTCCAGGGACGGAGCCAGAGTGGCCTCGCCTTCTTTCCATTTGGCTGGGCAAACTTCGCCTGGGTGAGCAGCAACGTATTGAGCAGCCTTGATTTTGCGCAGCAGCTCGGAAGCGTCACGGCCAACGCCGCCATCGTTCAGTTCAACGATTTTGATCTGGCCTTCAGGGTTGATCACGAAGGTGCCACGGTCAGCCAGGCCAGCTTCTTCGATCAGCACGTCGAAGTTGCGGGAGATGACGTGGGTCGGGTCGCCGATCATGGTGTATTCGATTTTGCCGATCGCTGGCGAAGTGTTGTGCCAGGCAGCGTGAGCAAAGTGGGTGTCGGTCGAAACGCTGTAGATTTCCACGCCCAGTTTCTGGAACGCAGCGTAGTTGTCGGCCAGGTCTTCCAGCTCGGTTGGGCAAACGAAAGTGAAGTCGGCTGGGTAGAAGAACACTACGGACCATTTGCCTTTCAGGTCAGCGTCCGAGACTTGTACGAAGTCGCCGTTTTTGAACGCGGTAGCTTTGAACGGTTTTACTTGGCTGTTGATGATAGGCATTGATGACTCTCCGTCAGGGTTGTGAATTCGATGGGTGAATCCTACCCACTCACTCGACGGATGGCTCATTGGCAAACCTGATGCTGCTGATTTGTTTTCGCTATTAGCTGACTGTATTAATAGAAGAAAACGATATCTACGACGAAGCCGGCTTATCCGTAATCCGAGCCATCCCGTGAAAGGGGCTGGCTTCAACATAGCGCATGGCTGACTTCATATCCTTCCAGCCAACGTAACTCATCAAAGATTTCAGATCCCAGCCGCTTTGATGCGCCCAGGTAGCGAAGCCGCGGCGCAGGGAATGGCTGGTGTAGCGCTCGGCCGGAATGCCGGCGCGTTCCAGCGCCTGACGCAGCAGTGGAATGATGCTGTTGGCGTGCAAGCCCTCATCGCTCAGATGTCCCCAGCGGTCGACGCCGCGAAACACCGGACCGCGTACCAGCGCCGCCTCGGTGATCCAGTCGATATAAGCCTGCACCGGGCACAGCTTGAGCAGCGCCGGCGCCTGATACGTCTGCCCGAGGTTGTCGCGGTCGCCCTTGCTGCGCGGCAGATACAGAGTGATGCCGCTGCCGGCGTGCGCCTGCACATGCTCGATCTGCAGACGACACAACTCATCACTGCGAAAGCCACGCCAGAACCCCAACAGGATCAGTGCCCGATCGCGATAGGCCTTGAGCAACTGCGGGCGATCCTGATTTTGTCTGGCATTGCTGGCTTCCTGCTCCAGCCAGTCGACCACCTGCTGCAGATCGTGCAGTTGCAGCGGTTCGGCCTGTTTTTCCTGCGCCGGATGCAGCGCCCGAATGCCTTTGAAGACCTTGCGCACCACCGGCGCCTTGGTCGGATCGGCAAAGCCCTGACTGTTGTGCCACTGCGCCAGCGCCGACAAGCGCAGCTTCAGCGTATTGATCGACAGCACGCCGGCATGCTCGACCAGATAACGCGCCACGCTGTCGGCCGTCGCCGGCAGGAACCCGCCCCACTTCACTTCGAAATGCTCGATCGCCGAACGATAGCTGCGGCGGGTGTTGTCACGGGTGGCGGCTTGCAGATAGCGATCGATCTCGCTCATGGGCAGTGTTCTCGCAGGCGTACTGATTTCCGGATGATAAAACCAATTCAGGCATCTGACATTGGGTAATACCAGTATATCCCGCCTGTGATTAATCAAGCATTTAACTTTATTTTCAGCGTGGTACACTGCGTTCTTTGGTGGCATGTACCACAGTACGAAACGGTAGGAGTTCATATGGCCCGTGGTGGCGTAAACAAAGCAGTGGTGCAGATCGCGCGTGCGGCGATTCTCGCCCGGGGCGAACACCCCAGCATCGATGCAGTACGCATCGAACTGGGCAACACCGGTTCGAAAACCACGATCCATCGCTATCTGAAAGAGCTGGATGACGGCAGCCAACCGGTCGAAGCGTCTGCCGAACCGATCAATGACGAGCTGACCGCACTGGTCTCGCGTCTCGCCCAGCGTCTGAAAGAACAGGCGCAAGAGCCGATCGAACAAGCGCGCGAGCAGTTCGAGGAGCAGCGCGAAACCCTGGAAGCGGAACTCAAGCAGGTGCGCCAGGCACTCGAGCAACTGGAACAACAGCACGACATTCAAGGCGCAGCACTGGCACGGGAATCCGAGGCACTGAAAGAAACCCGCTCGATGTTGCAGACCGAACAAACCCGCAACGCCGGACTCAATCAGGCACTGGCCGATTTCGAGTTGCGCCTGCAGGACAAGGACGAGCAGATCCGCTCACTGGAAGAGAAACACCTGCACGCCCGCGATGCCCTTGAGCATTACCGCAACGCCAGCAAAGAGCAGCGCGAGCAGGAACAGGCCCGTCACGAAGGGCAGCTCCAGCAATTGCAGATGGAATTGCGCCAGGCGCAACAAAGTGCGCTGGTACGTCAGGACGAGATCACCCAGTTGCACCGTGACAACGAGCGCCTGCTCACCGAAAACCGTGGCACCCAGCGCGAGCTGAGCCTGGTACAGGATCAACTCAAGCACAGCAATCAGCGTCAGGATCAGTTGCTGGAGCAAGCGACTCGCGTCGACAACGAACGTACCCTCCTCCAGGAACGCTTGCGCGTGGCCCTGCTGGAAAGTCAGACGCTGAAACAGAACATTGACGATCAGCTGTTGCTCAATCAGTCACTGGAAAAGGAACTGACCAAGACTCAGACCAGCCTCGAGGATAGCTTGCGTCTGGCCGCTACCGTTGCGGCAGCGCCAGACACAGCCAAAGCGAAGGAAACTTAAGCGCCGACCGGTGTACGCATGGTGACGAACTCTTCGGCGGCCGTCGGGTGAACCCCGATCGTGTCGTCGAAGTCACGTTTGGTCGCGCCAGCCTTCAGCGCGATCGCCAAGCCTTGGACGATCTCACCCGCGTCGGGCCCGACCATGTGGCAGCCGAGAACTTTGTCGGTCTTGCCGTCGACCACCAGCTTCATCAGGGTTTTCTCCTGACACTCGGTCAGGGTCAACTTCATCGGGCGGAAGCGACTCTCGAAAATCACCACCTCGTGGCCCGCCTCCCGCGCCTCCTCTTCAGTCAGACCGACAGTGCCGATGTTCGGCAGACTGAACACGGCAGTCGGGATCATCTTGTAATCCACCGGACGGTACTGCTCAGGCTTGAACAAACGCCGCGCCACCGCCATGCCTTCGGCCAGTGCCACTGGCGTCAGTTGCACGCGACCAATCACGTCACCCAGCGCCAGAATCGACGGTTCGCTGGTCTGGTACTGCTCGTCGACCTTGATGAAGCCCTTGTCGGTGAGTTGCACATCGGTGTTTTCCAGGCCCAGGTTGTCCAGCATCGGACGCCGCCCGGTGGCGTAGAACACGCAGTCGGCTTCCAGTACGCGACCATCCTTTAGAGTCGCCTTCAGGCTGCCGTCTGGCTGTTTGTCGATACGCGCGATGTCGGCGTTGAATTGCAGATCCATGCCGCGCTTGGTCAGTTCTTCCTGCAGATGCTTGCGCACCGAGCCATCGAAGCCACGCAGGAACAGATCACCGCGATACAGCAGTGTGGTGTTCGCCCCCAGACCGTGGAAAATCCCGGCGAACTCGACAGCGATGTAACCACCACCGACCACCAGCACCCGCTTCGGCAGCTCTTTAAGGAAAAACGCCTGATTAGAACTGATCGCGTGTTCGTGCCCCGGAATTTCCGGAATCTGCGGCCAGCCACCGGTAGCAATCAGAATGTTTTTCGCGGTGAAACGCTCACCGTTGACCTCGACCTCGTGCGGGCCGACGATCTTCGCGTGGGCTTCGTGCAGGGTCACGCCGCTGTTGACCAGCAGGTTGCGATAAATGCCGTTGAGGCGATTGATCTCGCGGTCTTTGTTGGCGATCAGGGTCGCCCAGTCGAAATTCGCTTCACCCAGACTCCAGCCGAAGCCGGACGACTGCTCAAAGTCTTCGGCGAAATGTGCGCCGTACACCAGCAGTTTTTTCGGCACGCAGCCAACGTTGACGCAGGTGCCTCCCAGGTAACGGCTCTCGGCTACCGCCACTTTCGCGCCAAAACCGGCTGCAAAACGTGCAGCGCGCACACCGCCGGAACCGGCACCAATTACATAAAGGTCAAAATCGTAGGCCATTTCTATCTCCTCGGCAGGCCATCAGCATACCCGCCGCCGTTCATTGGGCAAACGTTGCGCGCAGCTTTTCACCGAGGTCGGTGCTATCGGGGAACATTTCCTGCGGTTGAATGCCCACGCCATCGGCGCGAAGAGCGTCGCTTAACCCCGAGTTAATTTCCACCCGGGACACTGTGCTTCGAGATCTGCTTCATGGACGAACGGCTCCCACGTTTTTCAGTAGGAGGCACCATGAAAACCATCACCGCTATTCTCACCGGGCTACTCGCCCTCGGCTCCGCCAGCGCCTTTGCCGAAGGCGGCGCCGAACGCATGCGACATTACTACGACAACTTCCCGGTCTACCACGCGCAAAACGAACAGCAGAGCGATAGCAAAGCTGCGGAACTGAAGGTTCCGAACGACCAGACCGCGCAAGTCACCGAGTCTTATCGCAACTGATTCATTGAGCAACCGATGGACCTCCGATGGCTCCGCTCTGGCCTCGGAGATGACAGTTGGGCGCCCTGACCGGGCGCCTTTTTTTATGTCGGCAGATTCTTGATCCAGAACAGCATGCGGCCATGATCCGGGTCGAACATCCCCGGGGCGAAACCGAACTTGCTGTAGGCATTCTGCGCCACCGCATTGCCTTCCAGCACCTCCAGCGTGATCTTGCAGCAGCCGCGCTGACGGGAAATTTCCTCGACCTTGCGCAGCATCTTCTGGCTCAGCCCGAGGCCGCGAAATTTGCTCACCACTGCCACGTCGTGAACATTGACCAGCGGTTTGCAGGCGAACGTCGAGAAACCTTCAAAACAATTCACCAGCCCTGCCGGCTCACCGCCGACGAACGCCAGTACGCTGAACGCGTGCGGCCTGCGCGCCAACTCTTCAGGCAGGCGACGCAGCAGCTCGGGGGCAATCGAATGGCCGCCGCCCATGGGATCTTCTGCGTAATGATTAAGCACGATGCCGATGGCTTCGGCGTGCACTGGATTGGTGTAGCTGGCTTGTAGCACAAGAATTTCTGTGGAATCCATTTCCATCCCCGGTCGTGGCCCCGGCGTGCAAGGTGCGCACCTGAAAGGCTGCTCGACCTTAACGCGAGCCTGTTGTGGGCGACAACCCGGGAAGAACAAAAAGGGCGTCACTGCTCGCATATCAGTGCCTTGGTTCGGCCTGGTCAAGCGAGGTGGTGAGTGCGCCCTCCTGACTCAGGCTTCGGCAAATCGCTGCAGTTGCATCTCCTGCAAACGGCTGAGGGTGCGCCGGAACGGGAATTCCAGGTAACCCTCGGTGTACAGCGCTTCCATCGGCACCTGAGCCTCGATGTACAGCGGGACCTTACGGTCGTAGCACTCGTCGACCAAGGCAATGAAGCGGCGTACACCGTCGTCGTGCACCGACAGCTGCGGCAGTTCGCGATCACCGGCCACCACCTGCGCCGAGCCGTCCTCGGTACCACGGGCGATTCGCCCTTCGCGTTTTTGCGCACTGAGGTTCGGCACGTCGCTCAACAGAATAGATCGATAGCTGTCGCACAGCGCGATGAAGTCCATTGCGGCAAACGGTTGCTCGCAGAGATCGGCATAGCGGCACCAGAGCACCGTCGCACTGGCCTGCACCACGTTCAGCACACGATGGCCGACGGGCACCGGCTCGGCGCTGGCGGGCTGCCCGGCGTTGAGTGACTGGAAGACCTGCTCCAGAGCACTGCCCTGTCCCGGCGCAGCGACAAAATAGCGCTGCTGACCCGCACCCGGATGCAGGCGATGATCCTCGGCACCGTTCACCGCCACCACTTGCATGTGCGCCTTGATCGCGGCAATCGCGGGGACAAACCGATCACGGTTGAAGCCATCGGCGTAGAGCTCGTCCGGCGGCAGGTTGGAGGTACAGACCACCACCACGCCTTCGTCGAACATCACCTGAAACAGCCGCCCGAGAATGATCGCGTCGCCGATGTCATTGACGAACAGTTCGTCGAAGCACAACACCCGTACTTCCGCCGCCAACTCTTTGGCCAACGCCCGCAACGGATCGGCGATGCCAGTGAGCTGGAACGAGCGTTGATGCACCCAGCCCATGAAATGATGAAAGTGTTGACGTCGGGCCGGCACCCGCAGGCTCTGATAAAACTGATCCATCAACCACGTCTTGCCGCGCCCGACCGGACCCCACAAGTACACGCCCGTGACCGAACGGGCGCCGGCGTGCAAGGCTTCATGGCATTTTTGCAGGGCCCAGACCGCGTGCTCCTGGGCTTCATCCTGGATGAAACCCTTGTGCTCGATCGCGTGTTGCCAGGCGCTTAAGGGAGAGTCGAAAGTCATGCGCGGCAGTATGCCACGATGTCCCTGAAAAACAGGTGCCCTTTTATGGAAGCGGGCTTGCTCGCGAAGGCGTCGGGGCAGCCAACATCTTCGTTGAATGACGCACCGCTTTCGTGAGCAAGCCCACTCCCACATGGGTCCTGTGGGGAGTCGAAGATCGACTGCATATCTCGCGACCTCAAAACAGCGTGCAGCAACTGCCTGGAATACAACACCCCTGTGGGAGCGGGCTTGCTCGCGAAGGCGTTGGGGCAGCCAACATCATCGTTGAATGACACACCGCTTTCGTGAGCAAGCCCACTCCCACATGGGTTTTGTGGGGGGCAAAGATCGACTGTATATCTCGCGGCCTCACAACAGCGTGCAGCAACTGCCTGGAATAAAGATCCCTGTGGGGTGTCAGCGGTCGACTTTGTGTCGGGCGGCGTAGAGGCAGAGCATTTCCATCGCCAGCGTTGCCGCTGCGAGCGATGTCACGTCCGCATGGTCATACGCCGGCGCCACTTCCACCACGTCCATGCCCACCAGATTGATTCCGCGCAAACCGCCAAGAATTTCCAGTGCCTGCACCGTGCTCAACCCGCCACACACCGGAGTGCCGGTACCCGGTGCAAAGGCCGGATCCAGGCAGTCGATATCAAACGTCAGGTACACCGGGTGGTCGCCGACCCGTGCGCGAATCGCCTCGACAATCGCCTCGCAGCCACGTCGATGCACTTGTCGGGCATCGAGCACCGCAAACCCCTGGTGATCGTCATTGGTGGTGCGCAAACCGATCTGCACCGAACGCGACGGATCCACCAGCCCTTCCTTGGCCGCATGCCAGAACATGGTGCCGTGATCGACGCGCTTGCCGCCCTCGTCCGGCCAGGTGTCGCTGTGCGCATCGAAGTGGATCAGCGACAGCGCACCATGTTTGCGCGCATGGGCCTTGAGCAGCGGATAGGTGATGAAGTGGTCGCCGCCAAACGTCAGCATGGCGCTGCCGGCATCAAGAATGCGCTCGGCGTGGGCCTCGATACTTTCCGGGATGGTATGCGGCGAGCCGTAATCAAAGTCGCAATCGCCGTAGTCGATCACCGCCAGATGATCGAACGGATCGAATGCCCACGGCCAATGCCGTTCCCAGGCAATCCCGGTGGACGCGGCGCGAATCCCCCGTGGCCCGAAGCGTGCGCCCGGGCGGTTGCTGGTGGCGGTGTCGAACGGCACCCCGCTGACCGCCACATCGACGCCGCGCAAATCCCGGCTGTAGCGGCGACGCATGAAACTGGTGATCCCGGCGTAGGTGCTTTCGGCGGCAGTGCCGTACAGGCTGTCGCGGGTCAGGGCTTGGTCGTTGAGCATCGGCACGTCCATCGGTGTGCTCCTTTTGTTATTGATGGCTACGGAAAGTGGTCCACAGACGCGTGCGCTGACGCATGTCCTTGAGGCTCATGCTGCGGTCGGCGTACAGGCGTTCACGCATCTCGGCGGGCGGATAGATGTCCGGGTCATTGCGCACCGCCGCGTTCACCAGCGGCGTCGCGGCCTGGTTGGCGGTGGCGAAAAACAGCGTATTGGTCAGCTCGGCGACCGACTCGGGGCGCAGCATGAATTCGATGAACGCCCGCGCCGCTTGCGGGTTTGGCGCGTCCTTGGGAATGGCCAGGTTGTCTTGCCAGATCAACGTGCCTTCGCGCGGTATCCGGTAGGCGACTTCGTACGGTTTGTTGGCCTTGTGCGCCTGATCGGCAGCCATGCTCACATCACCGTTGTAGGTCAACGCCAGACAGACGCTGCCATTGGCCAGGTCGTTGATCTGCCGGCCGGTGGCGACATACAGCACCGAAGGCTGGAGTTTCTGCAACAAGGCTTCGGCGGCTGCCAGATCATTCTTGTCAGTGCTGTAGGGATCTTTACCCAAGTAATGCAGCGCCAGACCAATGACTTCCTGCGGCGAATCGAGCACGGCAATCCCACAGTCCTTGAGTTTGCTCGCGTACTCGGGCTTGAACAGCAGATCGAGGCTGTTCAGCGGCACATCCGGCAGGCGTTTTTTCACCGCTTCGACGTTCAACCCCAGCCCGAGCGTGCCCCACGTGTAGGGCACGGCGTAGCGATTGCCGGGATCGACGGCAGCGAGTTTCTCCAGCAGATCGGGATCAAGGTTGGCGTATCCCTTGAGGCCTTCGTGGGGAATCTCCTTCAGTGCGCCCGCTGCCAAGCCACGGGCCAGAACGCTGGACGACGGCACTACCACGTCATAGCCGCTGCCGCCGGTCAGCAGTTTGGTTTCCAACACCTCGGAAGTATCGAAGGTGTCGTAGCGCACATGAATGCCGGTTTCCTGCTCGAAATGCTGCAGGGTCTGCGCCGGCACGTAATCGGCCCAACTGTAGAGGTTGAGGGTTTTATCCTCGGCCTGTGCCTGGATGACCACGGACAACAACAGCGCGGGAAAACACAGTTTGAACACGGGAGCCATGACGAACACCTGACCGGAGGAAGTGGTGGCAGGATGCTCCGTCGGATACATTGCAGAAATATCAAGTTTGTTAACCTGACTTTATCCCGGAGTAATGTAATGCTCGGTCAGCTTCACGACGTCGATTTGCAGTTGCTGCGCCTGTTTGTGCGGGTCGTGGAATGTGGCGGCTTCAGTGCGGCGCAAGGTGAACTGGGCCTGAGCCAGTCAAGTATCAGCCAGCAAATGGCCAAACTCGAAACCCGCCTCGGCTATCGCCTGTGCAGTCGCGGCAAGGGCGGTTTCAGCGTGACGCCCAAGGGCGAACAGTTGCTGATCGCCATTCGCACGCTGTTCGAATCCATCGAAACCTTCCGTCATCAATCCAACGGCGTTGCCGGACGCTTGATCGGTGAGGTGCGGCTGGGCTTGTCCGAGGCGGTTGATCAGTCGGTGCTGCTGCGGGTGGCGGATGCGATCCGGCGCTTTCGCGAACGCGATGAGTCGGTACGCATCGAGTTGATCAGCGCAATGCCCGGGGAGATGGAGCGTCTGCTGCTGCAACAGCGGCTGGACCTGGCCATCGGTTATTTCTCACAAGTGCAGAGCGCTTTCGATTACCGCGAACTGTTCAGGGAAACCCAACATTTGTATTGCGCGCAGGGGCATCCACTGTTCAGCGTCGATGAGCCGGATGACGCGGCGTTGCAGGCCTGCGACCGGGTGGATCATCCGTATCGGTTCATGCGCAGTGGCGAGCCGTTCCCGGACAAGCGCTTTTCGGCGCGTTCGGAACAGGTCGAAGGCACCCTGGCTTTCATTCTCTCTGGCAAGCACGTCGATTATCTGCCGGATCACTACGCGCGAGTCTGGGAGAACAAGGGCTTGCTGCGCGCGCTGCGGCCTGGGGAATTGAGTTTCGAAGTGGCGTTTCATCTGGCCCGGCATCGAGCGCAGGTGCCGGGGGATGCGCAGAAGGCGTTTGAGGAGGATTTACTCAGCGCGTTTACATGACTTCTAAGCTTTGGTGGCGAGGGAGCTTGCTCCCGCTGGGTTGCGAAGCAGCCCTCTGCATTATCCAGTCAACAGTGTTTTACGACTGCTACGCAGCCGAACGGGAGCAAGCTCCCTCGCCACAACAATGTGTGTCAGTGCGCGTGGGTACCACCAGCACCAATAAAACCTGACCTTTCAGGCAATTTTTGCTCGTTGCCCTCGCCGCCCTCTTCCGGCATCCTGCGCCTCCATTTTCTGACCCGGCCCCGCCTCACGGCGCGCAAAATCACCATGACCGCCTCTGAAAAAGCCCCGCGCAACAACGATCTGATCTACGGCCTCGACGACCGTCCGCACCTCACCGCCACCGTGTTCGCCGCGCTGCAACACGTGCTGGCCAGCTTCGTCGGCATCATCACCCCGACCCTGATCATGGGCGGCGCCCTGGGGCTGCAGAGCGAAATTCCATACCTGATCAGCATGGCACTGTTCGTCTCGGGCCTCGGCACGTTCGTTCAAGCCAAGCGTTTCGGCCCGGTCGGCTCCGGTTTGCTGTGCCTGCAAGGCACCAGTTTTTCCTTCATCAGCGTGATACTCAGCGCCGGTTTCATGGTCAAGGCCCGGGGCGGCGGCACCGATGAAATTCTCTCGACGATTTTTGGCGTGTGCTTTTTCGCCGCGTTCATCGAAGTGGTGCTAAGCCAGTTCATCGGCAAACTGCGGATGCTGATCACCCCGGTGGTCACGGGCACCATCATCACCTTGATGGGCCTGTCGCTGATCAAAGTGGCGATGACCGACATCGCCGGCGGCTTCGGTGCGGCGGATCTGGGCGCGGCCAGCCATGTGTTTCTGGCGGCGTTGGTGATCGGCACTATCGTTGTGCTGAACCGTGTCGACGTGCCGTTTCTGCGCCTGGGCGCGATCGTCATCGGCCTGACCCTCGGCTACGTGGTCGCGTGGCTGATGGGCACGGTGGATTTCGCCTCGATGCCCGAAGTGCCGCTGGTCAGCGTGCCGGTGCCGTTCAAGTACGGTTTCAATTTCGACTGGGTGGCATTCGTGCCGGTGGCGGTGATCTTCCTGGTTTCGCCGCTGGAAGCGGCCGGTGACCTGACCGCCAACTCGATGATTTCGCGGCAACCGGTCAAAGGCCCGCTGTACATCCGCCGGATCAAATCCGGGTTGCTCGCCGATGGCCTCAACTCGGCCATGGCAGCGGTGTTCAACAGCATGCCGATGGTGACGTTCGCGCAGAACAACGGCGTGATCCAGCTGACCGGCGTGGCCAGTCGCTACGTGGCGTTCTTCATCGCCGGCCTGCTGGTGTTGCTGGGGCTGTTCCCGATGATCGGCGCGGTGCTGCAACTGATGCCCAAACCGGTGCTCGGCGGCGCCGAACTGGTGATGTTCGGCACCGTGGCCGTGGCCGGAATCAAGATCCTCGCCGAGGCTGGCCTGCATCGGCGCAACATGTTGATCGTGGCGATCTCGGTCGGCATGGGCCTGGGCATCGCCGCCGTGCCGGAAGTGCTGCGAGAACTGCCGCAAGCGCTGCGCAACATCTTCGAATCGCCGATCACCGTCGGTGCGTTGTGCGCTATCGTGCTGAATATCTTCCTGCCGGAAGAATTCATTGAGCTGGAAGAAGACGATTTCGATCCGGAAGCGTCGATTCTGCAGGTCATGGAAAACCCCGATATGCCGGCCAAAGCTGAACCTGCAACAGCTGCGGCGGTCGCACAGTTGAACCGCTGACGCTGCGCCATGAAAAAAGGGCTGAGCCGGCAACGGTTCAGCCCTTTTTTGTTGAGAGACTGTTTATGCGCCGCGTCCACGCCGTCATCCTGTCCCTGCTGCTGTTGTCCCTGAGCGCCTGCGCGCTGTTTCCCAACCGAGATCCGGTGAACATCAACGTGGTCGGCCTCGAACCGTTGCCGAGTCAGGATCTGGAAGTGCGTTTCGCCCTCAAGTTGCGGGTGCAGAACCCCAACGAAACCGCGATCGACTACACCGGCATCGCCCTGGATCTGGAGGTCAATGGCCGTCCCTTGGCCTCGGGCGTGAGCGATCAGGTCGGCTCGATCCCGCGCTTCTCGGAAACCGTGGTCAGCGTACCGGTCAGTGTTTCCGCGTTCTCGGTATTGCGCCAGACCCTCGGCCTGAGCCAGACACAAACCCTCGACAACCTGCCCTACGTACTGCGCGGCAAATTGGCCGGCGGGGTGTTCGGCACGATGCGTTTTGTCGACAGTGGCAAGCTGAGTTTGCCGAAAGCCACTGCTGCGACGTGGTAACCCACTGCACACACTTCGCCCCTGTGGGAGCGGGCTTGCTCGCGAAAGCGGTGTGACATTCAACGATGATGTTGGATGATCTGACGCATTCGCGAGCAAGCTCGCTCCCACAGGGTATGTGTCAGTTCTGAGGTTATGCGGTGAAACGCACCCCCGGTCTGGCCCGCTCATCGACACTCAGCTCAAACACATCCGGCCGCGCATAGTGGCCGACCACATCGTAGTCATAGCGCGCACGAACCAATTCATCGGTATCAATCTCCGCCGTGAGCAACCCCGCCTCGCCGCGCAATGGCCCGGCCAGCACATCGCCCATCGGCCCGACAATTACGCTGCCCCCGGCAATCAGCGGACGATCCGCCGGCCAGTTGGCAATCTCCACGCCGAGCGCGTTCGGCGAGGCCTGCACCTGACAGGCGCTGACCACAAAGCAGCGACCCTCGTGGGCAATGTGGCGCATGCTGACCTGCCACATCTCGCGCTCGTCCACGGTCGGCGCACACCAGACTTCAATGCCCTTGGCGTACATCGCCGTGCGCAGCAGCGGCATCATGTTTTCCCAGCACACCACCGCGCCGAGTTTACCGACCTGAGTGTCGAGCACCGGCAGCGTCGAGCCATCACCCTTGCCCCAGATCAGCCGTTCGGTGCCGGTCGGCATCAGTTTGCGATGCTTGGCCACCAGCCCTGCCTGCGGATCGAAATACAGCGCCGTGCAATACAACGTGCTGCCGGCACGCTCGATCACGCCGATCACCAGATTGGCCCCGGTGCGCGCCGACAAACCGGCCAGTGCCTCGGTTTCTGCTCCCGGCACGTCAATCGCGTTGGCGAAGTAGCGGGCGTAGGCCTCACGCCCCTCAGGCAAGCGATAACCCAGCTGCGTGCCGAAGCCCTCACCTTTCGGATAGCCCCCGAGCAACGCTTCAGGCATCACCACCAGTGCCGCGCCGGACTCGCTGATCGCGTCTTCCCAGCTGAGGATCTGTTCCAGGGTTTCACCCTTGCCACCAGGCAAGGCGCCGATCTGCAGGGCGGCGACGATTGATTTGGGCATTGCGGTCACTCCATCGGGTTCAAGTGTTGCCGATTCTGCGGCGGCGCGGGATCATGAATAAACACCGATTCACTGCTGAATGATATGAGCCAAATGAATATCGCAACCGTCGACCTCAACCTGCTGAAAGTCTTTGAAGCCTTGCATGAAGAATCCAGCGCCAGCCGTGCGGCGCTGCGTCTGGGCGTGACGCAATCGGCGGTCAGCGCAGCGTTGCGCCGGTTGCGCGAGGTGTATGGCGATCAATTGTTCGTGCGCACCGGCCGGGGACTGGCGCCAACGCTCAAGGCCAATCAACTGAAACCGGTAGTCAGCGAGGCACTGAACAAATGCCGGCAAAGCCTGGCGATGGTCGATCCGGCGGCTCATCACTACGACGGCCGGTCGGTCACCGTGGGCCTGTCGGATGATTTTGAAATTGCCTATGGTCGGCGCCTGATCGAAGCCATCGCTCGCAACGCGCCCAAGCTACGGCTGATCTTCCGTCAGACCCACAGCCAGATCGTCGCCCGCGCGCTGATGGAGCGCAGCATCGACCTGGCGATCACCGCCGGTGGGTTCGCCGAACGTCTGCTCAGCCGTCAGGTGCTGGGTGAAGGGGATTATGCGTGCCTGGTCGATCCGGGCAGTCTGGCGCCCGGCCAGCAGAACATCGATTTGCCGGAGTTCGTCGCCCGCGAGCACATTCTGGTGTCCTCGGGCGGCTTTATCGGCATCACCGATGAAGGCCTGGCGGCGCTGGGCCTGAGCCGGCGGGTCTGCGCGTCGACCACGCACTTTGCCGCGTTGCCGCATTTGCTCAAGGGCAGCGGCGCGGTGGCAACCATCCCGAGCCATGCCGCCAGAGCCATTGCCGAGCTCAGCGGGCTGGCGCTGCTGCCCTGCCCGCTGGCGTTGCCGCGTTACCCGATCGAACTGGGCTGGCGCACCAGCACGCAGATCGATCCGGTGGTGATCAAGGTGCGCGAGGCGATTGTCGGGTGTTTCAACAGCGACTGACGCGCTGTTACTTGTTGGCCGCCATTAGTCGATTGACCTCGCTGCGTACCATGTTGGCGAATTCCGGCGGGGACATGCCATCAAGCTCGGCGCGTACCCACTCGGCCCATTTGCCCTTGCGCTTGGAGCGTTCGCCAAACAACCGCGCGGCTTCGCCTTTGGCTTTGCCCAGATTGTTCTGCCAGAGTTCGAACAGACGGGATTTCTCGTCTTCCAGCGCAGCGCGCTCGGCGAGGGATTTGTCGGCCAGATTGAAACTCATGGGGAAATACCTGCTGCGTAAAATGGCGACATCTTACACGCTCAGCGGAAATCTCCCGCGCAGGTTTTTCTTTCGCACCTAAAATCAGTGCAACTTTTCAGTCAGCGCCACACTCCATTAATCACTGTTCATCCATCTGCAAGGAGTCACCCAATGGCCCGCAAATCCCGCGTGCAAGCTGCCGAAGACCAAATCAAGGATCAGGCATTCAGCGAACTTCAGGCGCTGATCGAAGAGTCCGACAAACTGCTCAAGAGCAGCGCCTCCCTGGTCGGCGAGGAAGCCGAAACCCTGCGCGGCCAAATCGCCCTGAAGCTGCAACAGGCACTGGATTCCGTGTCGAGCGTGCGTGAGCGCACCAAACCGGCAGTCGAAGCCACTGAAAGCTACATTGGCGGCCATCCGTGGCAAACCGTGGCGATTTCCGCCGGTTTTGGTCTGGTCGTAGGCTTGTTGCTCGGTCGTCGTTAAGTGACATTTGCCTGATCCCATTCTGTGGGATCAGGCAGTAAACCTGTGGCGAGGGAGCTTGCTCCCGCTGGACTGCGCAGCAGTCCCCCTATTCTCAAGTAGACAAAGGGGGCAGCTTCGCAATCCGGCGGGAGCAAGCTCCCTCGCCACATTGGTTATCTGACAATTATTCCCCGGCCAACTCCCGCAACTGCCCCAGCGTCTGCTCATCCAGCACAATCCCTTCCGCCAGCGACCGTGCGCGCTGCAAATGCCGACGATCACCCGGCAAGCGCTTCAACCCTACCCCATGCATCTGCCGCACCAGCTCCTGACTGCGCTCGGCAAAACTCTGTCCGGCGGATTTGCTCGGATCGATGACGATCAGCAGCTGCCCAGTCCACGGGGTCTTGGCGCCGGGATGGTTCGACCAGTCGAACTCGAAGGAAAAATTGCCGCCCGTCAACGCAGCCGCCAGCAACTCGACCATCATCGACAGCGCCGAACCTTTGTGGCCGCCAAACGGCAATAGTGCGCCCCCCTCAAGAATCGCTTTCGGATCCTGGGTCGCCTGACCGAGACTGTCCACGCCCATCCCGGCAGGCAACCGTTCACCCTTGCGCGCCGCAATCTGTACGTCGCCATGAGCGATAGCGCTGGTCGCCAGATCGAAAACAATCGGCGCGCCACCGGCCCGGGGCGCAGCGAAGGCAATCGGATTGGTGCCGAACAGCGGCCGGTCGGCGCCATGCGGCACCACGCAGGTCATGCTGTTGACCACGCTGAGCGCCACCAGCCCCTCATCCGCGAAAGGCTCGACATCCGGCCACAGCGCCGCAAAGTGGTGGGAATTACGAATCGCCAACACCGCGATCCCGGCATTGCGCGCCTTTTCCACCAGCAGCGGCCGAGCGGCGGCCAGCGCTGGCTGGGCGAAACCGTTGCCGGCATCGACCCGCACAAAACCGGGGGCAACGTCTTCGACTTGCGGCACCGCCTGGCCATTGACCCAACCGCTGTTGAGCGTCGAGACATAGCCGGGAATGCGGAACACGCCATGACTGTGCGCACCGTCGCGTTCGGCACTGGCGCAGTTGGCAGCCAGGGTGCGGGCGACGGACGCCGACGTCCCATGGCGCAGAAAAATCTTTTCAAGCAGATGCGTCAGCGCTTCGAGCGAGAGCGTGGACGCAGGAGAAGACACGGATTCGTGTGGCGCAGACATCTGAAGCTCCAGACTAATTATTGGAGGGAACAACAGCGTACGAACAGCTTGCTCACCGATTAACCACGTCCGGTACGGGTGCTGTCAACCATTGCGGTGCAGCGCGACGCAGCCACCACATTTGCATGTCGCCTGTGCGGTAACTATGTACCACCTTAGTCACCCGTTCGGCTTTTAGGCTGGCGTCTCAATTCACCGGTGCCCCCAAGGGTGCCCTGATCGAGACGCGATGATGCCCGTACCTGCTCCCCCGCTGCTGTTCTGCTCTTTTTTGGATTCACCTGGACTGTGGCCTGCGCTGGGCACTGCCCATGGGCTGTCGTCGCAGGATTTCCGGTGGCTGACGCACGCGCAACTCTCGACCCATCTGTTACGCAACCAGCAAACCCCGCCGATGCTGGCTCACCGCATCCTGCTCGACAGCGAAGACCCGCCCAGCGTAACCCTGGCCGGCAGTTTCATTCTCAGCCCCACGCCGGAGGATCGCGGCTTCATGTTGTACACGCCGTTCGACGGCCTGAAGAAATTCGACACCTTCCGCGCCGTGACCGAACACCTTGAACAGCGAGTCAATCAGGCCGACGAAGCGGATCGATTGCTGGCATTTCTGGCCGTGTCACAGCGCAAGCGCCTGCTGGAGAAAGGCCGTATCAGCGTGAATTACCAGCTCATCGAGGGCGACATATTCGACGAGCAACGGAGCGCCATCGAGCACTGTCAGCAGCTCAACGCCCAGTCCTTGCTCCATGAACTGCTGAATCTGCCTGGCTTGGGAACCTTGCTTGAAACGCTTCTCGACCAGCAACTGAGCCCCCGGATGCCCGGCGCGGATCAAGCACAAACACAGGTCAGCTTCTACGCCGGCGCCGCTCCCGGTGATCAGGGACACCGGCTCGACACCTTGTCACTGGCCAACGCGGTGCTCCGGCACTATCGTCACCCCGGCTGGGCGCAGGGCCAGACGCACAGGTTTTCCAACCCGCGCCGACCTGCGCTGGCCAGCGATCAGACGCATTGGGAACAGGCGGTCAAAACCGTCTCCGGCAAACTGCTGGTGCTGCTCTATCAACACCTTGAGCAATACTGGAATGACGCTTGCGCAGACGGCATGCCGCGCCGCAGCCTGTTCAGTCAAACGATCCGGCAACAGGCCCTGGCCGACATTCTGCTCAAACGCGAAGCCGGGATCATCGAGGCCGAAAAATTCGACAGTTTGCTGACCTGGATCGAGGCCAACGAGCACCCCGGGCGGCGTGCCACCCTGGAAACGGTGCGTCTGTGGGAATACCAGGCCAACTTCGTCGAACTGGCCGGCTCGCTGATGATCAGCCACACCGATGCCTGCCTTTACACCCCGTCCCATGGCTTGCAGATCCTCAAGGACTACGGCGATCTCAAGGACACCTTGCTCGCCAAATTCGCCAGTACCGGGCACGAAGACGAGCTCTATGGCTTGCTTAACCTGGAGGAGCGCCAGCGTTTCCTCGGCTTCGACAAACCCCATGTGTCCGGCGAAATGATCGCCGGCGACATCTTCAGCGTGCTGTTCGAAGGCATCATCACCAAGCAGCGACAGAACATCGAATATGCCTTGCAGGTGTTCCGCCACAGCGACGACGCGGTGAACATTCCCGCGCTGTTCGACAAGGCGCTGGACATCCGCTCGATGATCCATGATCGCTTGCTGGCCCTCGATACCCGTGGGCGCTGGAGCACCCGGCCAGTGCTCGGCGGCAGCCAGTTACCCTCAATGCTGCTGGCCGACGCTGCTGCAGCCGAAGTCAGGAAATTCGCCAGTATCCTGCCGTCAATCAGCAGCCGTTTCGCCGCGCAGCCAATTGGCTCGCAAGTCCTGCAACGCCGCTATCTGCAACAGCTCATGCAGCAGTTTGCGCACACGCTGTTCGTCGGTGTCTGTGGTGAGGCACGCTTGCGCGTACTCGACGGCAGCCTGAATCGCCAGGTCCAGGCCATCGTCGACACCGTGTTCGACCCCGCCCTGGCGGATCGCGCCCAGCGCCGCGGACTCAATGGTTTCCGCCCCGATGCCTGGTCGCTGACTTTGTTCGGCAGTGGCCAGACAGAGGCGCTGCCATTGGCCAGCTGCGTTCTGCTGACGGAACGCGGCGGCCTCGATGAACAACACTCGGGAATTGCGGTGCTGTGGACGCCGGCGATGGGCCTGGAAGCCTTCAGCTCCGTCGACAGTGCCCGCAAGGCCCTGGACCGGCGCTTGCGCAATCCGGAAAAACGTCAGGTACTGCTGGAAAACCTCTCGCCGCTGCATGAGGGTTTGCATCAGGACTATCGCCTCGGCCCTTTGCACCTGATTACCGATAACGTCCTGCAGGATCGCGTGCAAACGGCGATCAAGCAGTTTCTCGAGCGCTGTGATCGGCTCCGTCAACTGAAGTTGTCCGCGCTCAAGCAGGAGCAGGCGCTGAAATCCCTGGCCGAGATCCCGATCAACACCAATCTGGAGCGGGCCAGTGCGTTGGCCCGGGCGCTCGGCGAGCGGCACTCCCTGCCCGGCTGGCTGGGCATGGCCTCACTTGAGGAGCAGCAGTTGCACCTGGAGCTGCTGGAGCAATGGCGCGCCAGCGTCAGCGATGACAAGGATTACCTGCATGCCTTGCCGACCGTGCGCGGGCACATTCAGCAGACCCTCACCACCCTGCTGGGCGCCCGGTTCCAGGCGCACAACCTCGATCCCGAGCAAGTGCGGATCATCCCAGCCCTGACCCTGGCCGGCCCAAACATGAGCCTCACCGATTTCGCCTTGAACTACAGCCACATCGCCCAGCACATCGCGTTTACCGTGGCGTCGAACACCACCGCTGCGCTGCCGACTGGCCTCGACCGTCAGGCAGTCAGGAGCCTATTGCTGTCCCTGGAGATTTCCACGACATTCGCCGGCAAGATCACGACCGCCCTGTCCACCACCGACACCGAGGCCGAACAGCGCCAACAGCGTTTTCTGCGCCAATTACCGTGGCAACTGCTGCAACATGCCCATCAGTTGAAACTGCAGCAGCGTCTGTCTGCTGCCGCCTACGGGCTGATCGCCCAAGTGCTCGACATGCCGGACGCCATCGCCCGCGCCACGGTGCAAGGTGCCCATGCGCTGATCCGCCCGCTGGAGCTGATCAAAACCGGCGGCGCGGCGGCGGTCAAAGCCCTGGGCATGTACCTGGTCGGCCCGGGCGCCGGCCATGTCGGACCGTTGGTGCTCTATACGCCGTATCACGGTGAACAGGCCTTCAGCGAGTTCGAGAACGAAGCCGCGCTGATCGCCGCACTGAACATTCCGGGCGCCCTGCAAGACCTGTTGTTACGGCGTTTGCCGCAGGCTCAGCAGTCGATCTTCAAGGCGTTATTCAGCAGCAGTGTCGGCCAGACCAGTGAAATGACTCTGGCGTCGAATCCGATTCAGGGCAACCTGCTGCGGCAGCTGTTCAGCGACAATCTCGCGTTGCTGCCCAAATTGCTCGCCAGCCACGCCCAGCCTTCGGCGCAGGAGGACTGGGAGGCGGCGAAAAACCTGTTCAGCAAGGGGATCAAACTGATCTGGGGCCTGCTGCCGGGCAAACTGGCCTATGTGCAGTTTCTCTGGCAAAGCTTCAAGGACTTCATGACCTCGGCCGAGGCGTTGCAGGATCACCACTGGAAGCTTGCACTCGAGGCGTTCATCGCTGGCACAGTGCAGATGGTTTCCCTCGGGCGCCTGTCACTGGAGTCGACCCTCGAGGCCCGGACGCTGACGCCGTCGGCTCCACAGCCCAGCGTGCTCGGTGCGCCGGATCTGCAACACATCCACACCACTGACCCGCTACGCACTTCGCTGCAACCCTTCGAGGCAACGGAGGTTGCGCTCAAAGACCTGACGCCGGTGGCGGCGAACGGCACCTATACCGATCTTGCGACGCGGCAGACCTATGCGCCTGTGGCCGGAAAAGTCTATCCCGTGGAGAAGCCGGGCGCGGTCTGGCAAATCAAGGGCGCGGAACAGCCAGGCCCGGTGCTGCAACACACCACGTCAGGCAAACTGGTGCTGGACCCGGATCGACATACGGTGCATCTGGGCAAGGCCATGTCGAAAATGTACAACCGCTACGCCAACGATCGCGAACGCCGGATCTGGCTGAACATCGAGGCTCAGGGCATGGAACAGATCCGCGCCCGCCACCCGGACAAGGCGCGCATGCTCACCGAGGCCGTGGATCTGGCACGGTTCTACGCGTTCAACTGCCTGCACAATCTGGCGCAGCAAAGGCACCAGGGCAGCGGCACTCGCCTGGATACGTTCCTCAAGTCGTTCTTCGATGCGCAACAGATCGATACCGCCATTCTCGACAAGCTCAAACAGGCCATCGTTCCGGTCTGCAAGGCGTTGGTGGACCCCACCGAGGATCTGCTGGACGGTGATCGTTTTGTCGTCGGCTCAAACCGCTATCGCAATACCGGGCTGATTGCTTTTGTGCTGGATGACGACTCGCGCAAGCAAGTGCATTTCACCGAGAAGTTTTTCCATCAGGATCTGGACTGGTACAAGGTCGGCCTGACTGAGCCGTTCAATGTCGAAGGGCATGCACGGGCTTCGACGTTGATCCATGAACTGGCCCATCAGGCCAACAAGGCCGTGGACATCGCCAGTCTTGAGGCCCGGCGCCCGTTCGTTGACCTGATTTCCACGGTGACCGGCTACGGCGCGGCCATGAAGCACAACCAGACCCAATTCCAGCGCGAGGCCTTGTCACTGGGCACGCCGCGCGAAGAGCTGTTCTCGCGCTGGAGTGACGAATTTCAGGAGTGGCTCAGCCTGGATGAAATCCCGGGCCTTGCGCATGTCGGCAAGGAAATTCTCAAGGTCACGCGCAGCCCCACCATAGAGGAGGCGCGAACGGCATTCCTCGACCCGGCGAACCCGCACCCGCGCATCGACACGATCTTGCGCAACGCCGATTCGATCGCCTTTCTGATTTGCGAGATAGGACGGCAACTCGACCCGGTCGCCAGCCCCGGCAGCGTGCCCTGAAAATGAAAAATGCGCAGGCCTGTGCAGCCTGCGCATGGTTTATTGACCGTGGAAATCAGTCTTTCTGATCGCGCAGTACGTTGCCCGACGCGCCATCGATACGGAATTCATAAACAGAGCCATCCGCCTTGCGGCCCTCACCTTTCCAGTAGCCATCGTTATCTGCTTCGATCTCATAGACTTCGACGTAACCGGCCTTGGTCTTCACGATCTCGATCGCCTTTTCGATGGTGACCCAGCCCGCACCGGGACGATCGGCCATCGCGGCACCGGCACTGAACAAGGCAGCAGTGGCAACAACAGCGGCAAAGGTTTTTTTGATCATTTTTTCACTCCATTTGTGGATGATGTTCGTCGGATGTCCTGTTTTTGGGCGTCTGACGGAAAAATAAGTTCCACTTTGATGGGCAATTGCCATGATGGATGTTCTCGGCGCGTTGCCCGCAAGGTTAGAATGCAGCAAATCAGGACGAGTCAATGACCCAAGAATCCCTCTCGGAAGCCGAATACGATGCGATCACCGATGCCGCCGCGCACTGGTGCATGCGTCTGCACGCTGCCGACTGCTCCGCCGAGGAGCGTCTGGCTTTCGAGCAATGGCGCGATGCTCATCCGCTGCATGCGTTCGAATATGAAGCCATGCTGGAAATCTGGGACGTTGCCGAACACTTGCCGCGTCCGCAGCCGCCCCCGAGTGTGCCGCTGAACAAACCGGTCCCGGCCTGGCGTCGCTATGCCATCGCCGCCAGCGTCTGCGCCTTCGCATTACCGCTGGCCGCCTACAGCGGCTGGAACCTCGGCTGGCTGCCCAACAGCTATCAGCACTTCGAAGCCAGCGACAATGTTCATCAGGTCACCTTGAAGGACGGCAGTCAGGTCGAGCTCAACCTCAACACCGAACTGACCTTCAGCAACTACAAGGATGAGCGCCGGGTCACGCTGAAAAAGGGCGAAGCGTTTTTCGAAGTCAGCCACGACCTCAGCCACCCGTTCGTGGTCCGAGCCGCCGAAGGCAAGATCCGCGTGACCGGTACCCGCTTCAATGTCTGGCTCTATGAAGATCAGGTGCGGGTCAACCTGATCGAAGGCTCGGTACTGGTCACCAGTAACACGGCATTGCCCGGCGACGGCCTGCGCCTCGGCCCGTCGATGCAGGCGCAGTACCGGCATGGCGACTACACGCCACAGATCAGCCAGACCTACGACAATGACAGTTCACTGGCCTGGCGCAGCGGCAAACTGGTCCTCGACAACCTGGCACTGAACGACGCCTTGCCGCTGATCAATCGCTACCTGAACAAACCGCTGAAACTGGCTGACGCCAACACCGGCGCGATCCGCGTCGGCGGCGTCTACAACATCAAAGAACTGAGCGGCCTCGTCAACACCCTGCCCAAAGTGCTGCCGGTGTACCTGACGCGCAACACCGAGGGTGATCCGGTGATCAACTCGATGCCACGAAACCCGCCGAAAAGCTGAGTTGCGCTTGTAGGATATGGAAAAAATAGCTGAATGTGGATTTACATAGAGCTATCCAATCAAGTACTCATGAAATGCAAGCAGCATATAAAATGACTCAACCTGCATAATTGACCTAAATTCCAAAATAGCTAATAACCAATCACAACGACCTCAATGCCTCCACTCTGAAAGGTGACAACCGCTCTGGAGGTATCAGGACTTATAGCGAATGAAACAGGCGTTCCCCCGCTTAAAGAAATGCGACGAACAAAATTTTTATTTTGCGCATTAACGACTTGAAGAGCAGCGGCATCGAGTATGTACACAAACTTCCCATCAGGACTTGCTACCGCTTTGCGGCCCAAATATTGAGTACCCGGATCAATACGTTTAACCTCCACTAATTTCTTCACATCAAAAACCAGGACCATAGCGTGGGTACCGACAAATAGAAATTCCCCATCCTTGCTTATTGCAAGCCCCCCTGGGCCGCCAGTTACCAAAATTTTCTTAATCTCCCTCGAGTTCACTAGATCGATGACTTTCACTCCACCACCGTAATAATCGCTCAAAAAAGCACGCGTTTCATCCGAGCTTATAGCGAAATCATTAAACCCGCCCGTAATTCGTATTGAGTTGACTATATGCAGAAGCTTTGTATCAACCACTGTAATAAAGTTAGACGCATGAGTTGAAATGTATGCAAGCTTCCCGTCTGGACTGAGCGAAATACCACTAGGCTGACTTCCAACCACAATGGTCTGTACCGTAAACATTTCGGTATCGATGATAGACATATTGCCGCTGTTGTAATTGCATACATAGAGGACACTGCCGTCAGGGCTGACAGCCACCCCGCCAGGAGCTTTTCCTACGTTAATACTCTTGATAACTGTCTGTTTAGTAAGATCGACAACTGATACCGACCCGCCCCCGTTATGACCTACGTAGGCGCGTGTACCATCCGGACTGATAGCAACAGAACCTAAATTACTACCAATATTAATCATCCCGACGGGGATAGATACGATATCAAGCGTACGTGGCGGCTCCGAAACCTCCCCCTCCCCATACAACGCCTTCGCAGTCAAAGAATGCTCGCCCAGTGCCAGGGTCACGAATTCACTCCAGACTCCCGCGTCAGAAACATCAGCCGTGGCTATCACGCTCCCGCCATCCAGAATTTGCACCTGTTTCAGCGCAGCCCCTGTGCCGATTACTTTGACGCGTACGGCCGCCGTACTTCCCCCAGGTGGAATGGAAACCCCTCCAGCTTCCACATCGCTGATAACCGGCTTTTCGTTCCCAGCCGTTTTAACCGTATATACCCGCACCGGAAAAACCGTCGCCGTCGCACTGTTCGCCACCCCGTCCAGATTCACCTTGAACACGATCCGCAACGAACTGCCATCCTTCAACGTCTTCAGCCAGGCCAGTGGCAGCACACGGCTGAAACCGTCTGCCGAATAATTTGGCTCACCGGCGCGATCTCGATGAATGACCTCTTTGTCGTCCTTGTCCCTGCCCACATATTCCAGCCACACCGGCTTGTCTTTCACTTGCAACAGCCACGCGGTCACCCCGTCCGGGGACGCCAATCGGTCGATCGGCTCGACCGCCGGCACCAGAAACGGTGGCAGCAATTTATCCGTTGTTCCTCCGATCACTTGCGCTGAGGCCGGTCTGGACACACCGACCAGTTCGCCATCAGGCTTACGCAACTCATAGGTCACCGTCACGCTGCTGTCGGCAATCACCTTGGCGTTGGGTACTTCGAGAATGCAAAGTAGCTTTTCTTCGGACTCGTCGACCTCCACTGTGCCGCGGACGTCCACGACAACGTCCGGCTGGCCGGGCAATTTCGCGGTGTAGGTCGCTACAACGCCGTAGCCTACGACGAAGCGCGTGTCCGTGGTTACGATGATCAGCAGCAGCGGTTGGCCCGCCAGTTTCACCAACTCGATGATGCTGGCGTCATCCTCGGGCAGGTCTTCCATTCTTTCCAGCAGGATCGCCATCGGTAGACGCAAACCATCCAGATCCTCCTCCACAGTCACGACCGGCGAGCATGGTGCTTCAGTATCCGGACCGTTGCCGAGCTGGTCAGTAACAGTGAAGGAAAAATTCAGCTTGTGATCCTCTTGCCTCGCGTGGTCGAGGTAGATGCGCTCCACTGTGAAACAGAACGTGATCGGCACTTCAGAACCGGGATTCGGCGGTTGAGGCGCTTGATGCGGGCCAACATCGACCTCGAGGACTTCGTCGTTACACTTCAGTCTGATGCGATCGTAGGCCCGGCAATACGGGTAGGCGACGCAGATCTCGGCACTGGCAAAGTCGGGGCCGACCCCATTCTTTATCGAGTCGGGCAGCAACAACTGCAGCTCGGAGTGGCCACCGGGCACGGTCGACAGATCCTTCCCACCGGGGCGGATTCGGTTGTAAAGAGCCGCCAGCGGTTCGGATGTACCGATGCTGTCGCTGCCACGAATGACCTCACAAGACAAACCGTGGACCTTGTCCGGATGTAAACGCTCCTCGGGAATGCGCAGGGTCAGCACCTTATCGGGATCGCGTACAGGCTCGCGGTCGAGGACTTCGGCTTCGCCCTCAAGCCGCAGCAGAACGATGTCGTTCACCTCCCAGGGATCGCCTCCTGACGGCGGATCTACCTCGACATAAGCGACCTCTCCATCGGCTACACGTTCAAGTGCGGCCAGCGGCACGCCAATTTCCGCTCCGATGACTGGCTTGGTCTGCCCCTTGATTCTCAGTGGTTCGAATTGACCAGCGGTCTTGCCGGAGGAATGAGATGTGGCCATGGACGAAGCTCCTGTAGAAAGAAGATCCGTCTCATCAGAGCGCTTTTTTGCGGACTGCGCACCTGTCAGATCTGACAGGTGCTATCAGGTTTTCGACGAATGGCAGTGATGTCCTTCACAAAAAAGCCGCTGACCCATCCCTGGAAACAGCGGCTTTTTCGTTCAGGATGACTTACTGCGCAACCACCTCGGCACTCTTGCCGGCAGCATCACGCACGGTCTGCACCTGATACTGCGGATCAGCCGTGATCTGCTGCTCGGTAAACGGCAACACGCTCCACTGTTTCTTCGAGAAGGCCTCGGTCTGGTCCCGGGAGTATTTCGACTCTGGGTCACTGGACAGCGAGAACGCCAGCAGCCCCTGAGCGTGCGGGCCTTTGTCGTCGAAGGTTACCACTTGCAGGTAGCTGGTGCCGCTGACCACTTCGAGTTTGCCGTCTTCACGCGGCACACTCTGAATCGCGTTGTAGATCCCCAGCGTACCCGGCCCGCCGTGAATCGCGGTTTGCTGACCGCCGCTGCTCACCACCTGAATGTCGCCCCAGCGGGTGTCCGCTTTCAGGCCCATTTTCGTGGTGGTTTGCAGCGATGCCTGCATTGCTTCACGCAATGCCTTGCTCACCGCCGGTTGCTCGATCGCCAACCCGCGCGGGGTGTGTTGCGGGTCTTTCGGATCGAACGCCACGCGCCAGACATCCGGCGACTTTTGCAGGGTTTGCATGATGTTCTGGAAATGGACCAGGCCGATACCCGAATCCAGATTCGCCCGGCCATCCCAGCCCTTGAGGCTGACGCAAACCGGCTTCAACGAAGCCGCGTCCGCACCAAGATCCGCAGCGCAGAATTTCAGCAGATCGGGCAGCACCTGAGTCGCCAGATAGACGTTGTCATCCATCACCATCTGTTGCAGATCCTTCACCGCCACCGGGCCTTTTTTACCCAGCGTGCTCAGGCGCTCCAGTGCGAACCGCGAACGCAGCCCCAGTGGCTGACCGTCCTGGCTGATCAGCGGCGAGAACCCGGTCAGTGGTTGTGCCGGGTTCGCCAGCCACGCGGAATCGTTGGAGTGCTGGACGAAGTCCTTGCGCAACAGTTGCGGTAACTGGCTGGCGGCATAAATGCCCTTCTGCGCGGCTTGCGGATCGATATCCCATGCGCAGGCGCTGTTGGCGCCATCCAGCACGATCATCTGCAATCCGATGCGCGGGTCGCTGCACTTGGCCAGTTTGTCGGCGCTGACGTTCGGCACCACCGACAGGTTCATGTACAGCGTCTGCCCCTTGTCATCCACGGCCAGGGTGTTGACCCACGGGATGCCCTGGATCTTGTGCACCGAATCCTGCAGATCCTTGAGGCTCGACGCCTGATTCATCGCGTACCACTGCGTCAGCACGCGATCATTTTCCAGGTTGGCGTCGCGCAGGCTGTAAGCGTACTGATGGTCCCAGTCGAGCTTGCCCGGCCATTGCACGATCGGGCCAAACTGCGAGCTGTAGACATCGCGCGAAACCGGCACCACCTGCCCGTCCGCCTGTTTGATCTGCACGGTCACCGTCTGCTTGCTCAGCGGCAGCGATTTGCCATCGAGCAGGTAGCGCGTCGGATCTTTGGGATCGAGTTGCAGGCGATACAGGGTGAAGTGCTTCGACGAATCCACCGTGTGGGTCCAGGCCAGATGCTGGTTGAAACCGATGTTGATCACCGGCAGCCCCGGCAAGGCGGCGCCCATCACGTCGAGTTTGCCGGGGATGGTCAGGTGCATCTGGTAAAAGCGCATGCCGCCGACCCACGGAAAATGCGGGTTGGCCAGGAGCATGCCGCGCCCGTTGAACGAACGCTCGCTGCCGACCGCCACGGCGTTGCTGCCGCGATCCAGGGCGAAGCGCTGCATGCGCGCGTCCGCCAACTGATAAGCCTGCGCATGGCTACCGACCTGTGCCGTGGCTTGCGGCGGCGTCGCACCGGCCAGTGCTTCGGCGAACTGCCCGACCCCGCCTTCAACCAGCAAGCGGCGGGTGAGCTTCACCAGATCCTCGGCGGCGATATCACGCACCCACTCCCCCTGGCACTGCTGCGGCAGGCCTTGCTGGCGGCGCTCGGCCAGATAGCGGTTGTAGCCTGCGGCATAACCTTCCACCAGATCGCGCACCTGAGCAGGCTGCGCGTCCCAGAAGGCCTTCACCGCTGCGGGGGTGTTGAGCCAGGTGAAGAACAGGTCGCTGACGCGATTTTCGCGTTGTTCGACGGTGAACTGATCCGGCCCGAAATAGCGCGAGCGCTGGCCATTGACCGTGACAATCTCGTTGGCCAGCAGGCACAGGTTGTCCTGCGCATAGGCGTAACCGATGCCGAACCCGAGTCCGCGCTCGTTTTCCGCGCGAATGTGCGGCACGCCAAATGAGGTGCGGCGAATATCAGCATGGGTTTGTGTGGCGGGACTTAACGCATGGGCCGACAGACTGAGTCCGAGAAACGCGCCGGCGAGGGCCAGCCCGGTTAACTGCCTGGAAATAATCACACTCGCTCCTGATCGATGGGACACGAATCGACGCCTGCGTTGCGCGAGCGTCAGACCCGGTCTGAAGTTGATTCCTGCGCCCGGGCGCAAGATGGCTGTTCAGGAAACGAATACGGTAAAAAAATATTTAGCCTGTTTGCCCAAGCGACCGGCCGGCGATGACGGGAAAACAACGAATAAGCGACAAAATTTCTACATATTTTCTTTCATGATTTGTCGTGCTGAAACGTCTTGTTTACTGAGAGCAGCCAAAACGTTTCCTGACCAGGCTCTGAAAGGAGTAATCCCATGTACAACTCGCAACTACCAACGGACGGTAGCCAGGCGTCACAAGGAGCTTCCATGAGTCCCCGCGCGAGCAGTTTCGCACCCAGCCCCGAGCGACAAGGCAATGAGCGCATTCGCCTGCTGCTCAAAAGCTTCGGTCTGCGCACCAGCCTGATTCGCCTGAAAGTCATCGACGCCTTGCTGGTCGCCGCGCAAAGCGAACGGCGCCTTGGTGTGCGCGGCGTGCACAGCCAGTTGCTGGACCTGGATATTCCGTTGTCCTTCCTCAGCGTGCGCGAAGTGTTGAAGCGTCTGTGTGCCGAAGGCGTGGTCACCTTCAACCCGGACAAGAGTTACAGCCTGCATCCACAGGCTGCTGCCGTGCTCAATCACGATTGAAGCGTCCCGCGATCGCCGTCAGGGTTTGACCTTGCGGCGCATCACCGCGTTGATCACCACCACGACCACCGCCACACCGATGGCGATGTACTGGAACATCTTCTGACTGATCATCCCGGCGTTCTGTAGCCAGGACAGGCCGAGCATGATCGCCAGCACCGACAGGGCGATCAGGATCGAGTATTTCAAACGTTGCTTCTGAGTCATTGCGGGTTCCTGAAACTTTCAAATGTATCCGGTTTGTATCCGGCTGCATGCCATGCACATACCGTGTTGCGGGGATGGGCCGGGACGAACGCGGTCACATGTTACAGCCGATGAAGAGTTTTGGCTTCATGACGGCGTAACCATGAGGATTTTGAAATGTTCCGTCGAATCACCTGGCTGATTCCCCTCCTTGCCATCCTGACCTTGAGTGGCTGCTTCTTCTTCCCTCACGGAGGCTGGCATGACGACCACCATCGCTACCAGGAAGGTCCCGGTTATTACCATCGATAGAACAGGATTGTTCGCATCTCGGTGTGTCTGAAAGCACCGGAAGAGCAGCAGTAAAAGTCTTTTCAGAGCAACCATGCCCGCCCGCCAGCGGGCATTTTTATTGGCACGCCGACCGGCCAGTCACGGCTGTTCAACACGCGTATTGATTCACTTAAATACGCTGTAAGTATTTGAAATTTCATGTCGCAGCAAAGCATTGGATGCTGCGACGACTCTGCCTCTAGTCTCTGCAAACTTTCTCGCTCACTGGAACAGGGATGTTTATGCAGAGAACCTTGATCGTAATGGCGCCCGTGCAGACAGTTGGATTCTGCCTGGCCATTACCGCTTTTGAACTGCTCACCTACATGGCCAGCGACATGATCATGCCGGCCATGTTGACGGTCACTGAGGAGTTCAACGCCGATGCCCGTCACGTACCCAATGCGTTCAATCTGTATCTGATCGGCGGCGTGTGCCTGCAATGGCTGATCGGCCCGCTCTCTGATCGTTACGGCAGACGTCGCTCGCTATTGCTCGGCTGTGCGCTGTTTGGCCTGGCGTGCAGCGCCGCGGTCATGACGCAGCGCATTGAAGCGTTCAATGTGCTGCGTCTGATACAAGGCATGGGCCTGGGATTCGTCGTCGCCGTCAGCTACCCGGCGCTGCAGGAAGTATTCTGCGAAGCCGATGCGGTGCGGCTCATGGCACTGCTGGGCAATGTGGCGCTGCTGTCGCCGCTGCTTGGTCCGTTGCTCGGCAGCCTGCTGCTGGAATGGCTGAGCTGGCGGCAGATATTTCTCGGTCTGGGAGCGGCCAGTGCCGTTGTCTGGCTCGGTCTCTTGGCCTGGATGCCGGAAACGATCGGCGTCACGCGCCGCGACGGCCAGCAACAGGCCCCTGCGCCGTTCTCGCTCAGGCAAATCCGCCGGGGTTACTTCGCACTGCTGCGCAATCGCCGATTCGTCGGCAGCAGTCTGGCGTTGGGCCTGATGAGCCTGCCATTGATAGCCTGGATCGGTCTGGCGCCGGTGTTGCTCATGCAGCGGCTGGAGCTGTCTGCGCTGGAATACGGCGTGTGGCAGATCCCGGTGTTCTCGGCGGTGATCGTCGGCAATCTGCTGCTGGATCGATTGCTCACCGGGCACACACTGGTTCGGGTGATTGGTCTGGCATTGTGGCCATTCTGTCTCGGACTGCTGATGCTGATCGGCGCGGCCCTGAGTCCGACTTCCCTGGCACTGACCGTCGCCGGTCTGGCCATGTATGCGCTGGGGCTGGGCATGAGTAACGCCGCACTGTACCGGCTGGCGCTGTTCTCCAGCCCCGATGGCAAAGGTCTGGTCTCGGCCATGATCGGCATGCTGTCGATTGCCGTGATGGGCATCGGCGGTTCGCTCATTGCCATCGTTGGCGGCGGCGACAACCTGCAATCCTTCTGCCTGTGGGCAGCTCTCGGCGGCCTGCTGTGCCTGCCCCTGCTCTACCGTCTTCTGCGCCACAACCCTGCGACACCCGCGGCGCCCAACGCACATCAATAAGGATATTCGATGACTCGATTCCCCCATGGCGACGCGCTCTGCGCATTGCCGAAGCCCTATTGCCCGGACTCCGTACCCACGGGTCTGTTCAATCAGGCCATGAGCGAAATCACCCGGTTCCACGCTCGCCATACGCCTGGCTACGGCCATTGGCTGAGCGCCCACTCAATCGATGTCGATGATCTCGACACGCTGGACGACTGGTCGCAACTGCCACCGATTTTCGCCAATTTCTTCAAGCAACACCGGCTGCTCAGCCCGACTGGCGCGGACGCTCTGGAACTGACCTCTTCCGGCACCAGCGGGCAGAAGAGTCGCATGCGCTATGACGCCCGCAGCCTCGGCGCAGCGCAGTTCATGGTCGAGCGGATATTCGCGCAGTACGGCTGGATAACACCGCACGCACCGTGCAACTACTTGCTGCTGAGCTACGAGCCAGAACAGACCAACACCCTGGGCACGTCCTTTACCGATCAGTTCCTGTGCGGTTTTGCTCCCGCCAATCGGGTGGTTTACGCCTTGCGTCGTAACGGCGACGGTCACCAGTTTGATCTGTTCGGTGTGATCGCGGCCCTGCAGGCATTTGCCGAAGAAGGCTTGCCGGTGCGTATTTTCGGCTTCCCGGCGTTTCTCTGGGAGACCCTGCAACGCATGCGCGCCACGGATGTGCCGGATATGCAGTTGCCGGCAGGCTCCCTGGCATTTTTCGGCGGTGGCTGGAAAACCCGTGCCGCCGAAGAAGTCCCCAAGCAAGCGTTGTACGCGCGCATCCAGCAACAGTTGGGCATCAATACCCGGGACTGTCGCGACGGCTATGGCGCCGTCGAACACGCGGTGCCTTACATCGAATGCGCCCATCATCGCTTTCACGTCCCGGTCTACGCGAAAGTTTACGTGCGCAACCCCGTGGACTTTTCAGTTCTGCCCTATGGGCAATCCGGCCTGCTGAGTCTGGTCTCACCCTACATTTCCTCAAGCCCGGCCCACGCGGTGGTCATGAGCGACCTGGCGACGCTGCATCCTGGAACAAGCTGCGGTTGCGGTCTGGCGAGCGACTGGTTCCACCTGCATGGCCGCGCCGGCACCGCAGCCGCCAGAAGCTGCGCCATGGCTGCTTCCGAACTGCTGGGGAGGCACTGACATGTACTTGATCAACGGAAAGCTGCACACCGACTGCAACCTCGAAAGCGCCTTGCAGCAACTTCACCTGGAGCTGCCCAATCGGCTGCAGACCCCCCTTGAAATCAGCACGCTGCTCGCAACTGCCGAGGCATTCGCCAAACGCCTGCAACGTGAAGAACCGGAACTGCCGCTTGATGCCGGACAACGCCAGGCCCTGATCGATTTCTGCCAGCCCGCCACGCTGCAAACCAAGCTTGATCGCGAGCTCGGCCTGCAACCCGACTCTCTGCGCCGCATCGACTATCGCCAGTCGCGTTTCGAACGCTGGAGCCCATTGGGCCTGGTGGTGCACATCACGCCCGCCAATGCGCCGCTGCTGGCATTTTGTGCGGTAATCGAAAGTCTGCTGAGCGGTAACGTCAACTGGCTGCGCCCCAGCAGCAGCGACGGCGGCTTTACCGCACGCTTGTTCCAGGCGTTTCTCGACTGCGACCCGAGCGGGCAACTCAACGGTCACGTGGCAGTCCTGCCGACGAGTACCGGACAAATCGGCCAACTGTGCAAGCACGCCAACGGCGTCGCGGCCTGGGGAGGCGAAACCGCGCTGCAAGCCATTCGCCAACAGGTGCCGCCAGGTTGTCGCTGGATCGACTGGGGGCACCGCATCAGCTTCGCCTATCTGACCCCGGACGCAGTCTCGCCCGCCGTACTCGATGCCATCGTCGATGAGGTCTGCCGCCTCGATCAGCAAGCCTGCTCCAGCCCGCAATGGTTGCTGGTGGACAGTGACGATGCAGCGGTGTTGAGCGACATCGGTGTACAACTGGCCGTCGCGTTCGAGCGTCGCGCCGGGCAGTGGCCGGCCCTCACACCGACGCTTGAAGAGGCTTCGCAAATCACCACCTGCACGGCGATGGCGCGGCTGGCCCAGAGTTTTGCCGGGCATACCGGCCGGGTCTGGAGCACGCCGGGGTGGCGCGTGATCTGGAGCCATGACCGCCAGCTCGAACCGTCGGCGCTGTTTCGCAGCCTGTTGCTCAAGCCCCTGCCCCGCGAGCTGCTGACCGCTACGTTGCTGCCGTGGCGCAACGTGCTGCAAAGCTGTGCCCTGCTGTGCCCGGAGACGCAGATCGCCGAGCTTTCGCAGACACTGATCGCAGCCGGTGTTAGCCGCATCGTGCCGATCGGCGCCATCCACGATGGCTACGACGGCGAACCCCATGACGGCGTCTACGCCTTGCAGCGTCTGAGCCGCCGAGTGTCGGTCAGCCTGACGCCGAATTCACTGGCGCACCACGCCACGCTGGATCGCCAGCCATCGCCGCCGCCCTTGGCCGGCGTGCCGATCATGAACAAGGACACGTTCATCGATCGACCGCCGCACCCGCAGGCGCAGCTGTATTTTCGCTCTGGGGGCAGCAGTGGCACCCCCGTGCTTTCGGGTTTCAGTTACGACGATTTCCAGCGTCAGATGCGTGCCGCCGCCGATGGTTTGCTGGCAGCCGGCCTGGCCCCGACGCGGGACCGCGTGATGAACCTGTTCTTCAGCGGCGGGCTGTACGGCGGCTTCTCCAGTTTTGCCAAGGTGCTGGAGCAACTGCAAGCCCGGCACTGGCCAATGAGCGCGCCAGCGGATGACGATTACCGGGAGATCGCGCAGATGATCGAGCAACAGCAGATCACCGTGCTGATCGGCATGCCCGCCACCCTGCACCGGCTGTTCCTCAACGAACAGCAAACATTGCGGCGCTATGGCGGCATCGAAAAAGTCTTTCTCGGCGGCGAACACCTCAGTGAGCCAACCCGCGAATTGCTGCAGAGCTGCGGTGTGAGCCTGATCCGCTCGGCGATTTACGGCAGCGTCGATGCCGGCCCCATCGGCCATGCCTGCCAGGCCACGACAGATGGCGCGTTTCACCTGATGAGCGAGATTCAGCATCTGGAAATCGTCGATTTCGATCAGGACACGCCAGTCAGTAATGGCGAACACGGGCGTTTGCTGGTGACCACTCGGGCACGTCAGGGCCAGTCCGTGCAGCGCTATGACATCGGTGACAGCGGGCGCTGGCTCCCCGGCCCGTGCACCTGCGGCCTGACTTCGCCGCGCTTCGAACTGCTGCAACGCCACGGCAAGCTGCTGCGCATCGGCACCGACTTCATTTCGCTGGCGACGCTGGCGCAGCACCTGCAGGCGCCGTTTCAACTGGTCCTCGATCACGGCCCGGATGGCCTGGAACGCATGCGCCTGCGCTGCCCGCTGGCACCGGAACAGGCGCGGCAACGACTGCAGAATTACCTGACGCTGACCACGCTGATGCAAAGCGGATTGCTGACGGTCGACATCGAGCAATGTGCGATTGAGCAGTTCGCTCGAAACAGGCACAGCGGCAAAACGCCGACAGTGATTGATACGCGCCGCTGACAGCAGAGACCTGCACGCGGCCACCCGCCACTTTTATAAGAAAAAACCATGAACACGACCGTTGAATTGAACGACTTGCTCGGCTACGTCCGCCGACATTCCGCGTATTACCGCGAACACCTCAAGGCAGTCGCAATGCCCATCAGCGCCTTGAGCGAACTGCCCGAGATTGACCCTGAGCAATACTGGCTAGGTAGCCAGAATCCGCAGCAATGGCCGGTGCTGACAGGCCCGCAGAACGATGCGCTGATCTTCAAGACCGGAGGCACCACTGGCGCGGGCAAACTGTCGCTATTTACCCGCGCAGAATGGCAAACCCTGGTACACGATTTCGGCAGCCACCTCACGGCGCAACTGAACCCCGGGGACCGGGTTGCCAACCTGTTTTTCGTCGGGGATCTGTATGCCAGTTTCATATTCGTCCACGACGCCCTGGCCCATGTCGAGACAGCCGTCAGCGAGTTTCCCTTCACCGGAGCCGTCGACAGCGCGGTACTGGTCGACTCGATCGTTGCCTACCAGATCAATGTGCTGGCTGGCATACCGGCACAACTGTTGAAACTGGCCGCTTGGCTTGAGCGTCAGTCACTTGTGCTGGAGGGTGTCGAAACCCTGCTCTACGGCGGTGAAAGCCTGTTCGCCGCGCAACTGCAATTGCTCCATCGGGTGTTCCCGAACGCGCGTATCGCCTCCATCGGCTACGCCAGCGTCGATGCCGGGCTGATCGGCATCAGTGCCCGCGATTGCGCCTTGGGCGAACACCGGATGCTGGAGCGGCACAATCGGCTGGAGATCATCGATGAAGTGAGCGGTGAGGTCATCGAAGAATGCAACCGCAACGGCAGGCTGGTGGTGACCAACCTCACCCGTCGCCTGATGCCGGTGATCCGCTACCCCGTCGGCGACCTGGCGTGCTGGCGCGAACCAAGCGGAACCCCGATGCGCAAATTCGCCCTGATGGGGCGCAGCATGAGCAGCCAGCGCGTTCGAATAGGTGTACTGAGCCTGGACACGGGAGATATTGGCGATCTGGTGCAAAGCGTCGGCACCAGCGACAACTGGCAACTGGTCATCGAACAGCAGGGGAAAAAAGACCTGCTGAGCCTGCGGTGGGTGCCGGGTACGCTGACGCATGACATTTCCCTGACAACCTCAAGACTGCGCCGTGCGCTGATCGACCAATACCCGCTGATCGGGACTCTGCACAACGATCAGTTGCTCGATCTGCACGTCATCGCTTGTGCAGGCGATGAACTGACTTGTCATCCACGTTCCGGCAAGCGTCAGCGGGTCGTCGACCGGCGCGATTATGAAAACCCGCGCCCGAGGCGAGAATGATGGACACGGTAACCCTGCGACGCTACCGCATCGCTGACGCACCGGCCGTCAGTCGCCTGTTCGAGGAAGTCTACGGCGATCATTACCCTCAACCGCACGTGTATCTGCCCTGCATGATCAGCCAGAACCACAACGACGGCCGCTGGCACTCGCTGGTAGCGGTGGTGAACGAGAAAATCTGCGGGCACGCCACGTTGTTTCGCCAGTCTGGCAGAAGCTTTCTTGCGGAACTGGCACTGACGGTGGTGCACCCGGACACTCGCGGGCAAAACATCGCCACACAGTTGGGCCAGCAGTTATTGATTCATGCACAGGCGCTTGATTGCCAGGGCGTCACGATCAAACAGGTCACGCACCATCCCTACACACAGCGCATGGCCGCCGGTCTCGGGTTCCACAGCATTGGACTGTTGCCGGACTACGCACCCTCTCCGTTCGGCGGGCCGGGGCGTGAGACGATCGTTGTCGGCCACCGCACCATAGACGGCTATCGTCGCCCGCTGCCGGCACTGGCCTGGCCACAGGATTGCCGGGAATTGATGTCGCATCTGGAATCAGCTTTCGGGACCAGCGATAAAGCCGCGCCGTGGAAAGGTCCGAGGGTGCATTTCGAACGCGCATTGGGGCGCTATGACATGGTGCTCAAAGAGCTCGATGACAGCTTGCTCAAGCAAGTGGTGCAACTGCCAGCGCACTGGCTGATTTCGATCCGGCTCAGACTCGCCCAAGGGTTTTCCAGCTCACTGCAACAACTCGCGGCTGCAGGTTTCGCCTTCACCGGGATTGTCCCCGATGAACGCAGCGAAGGCTGGCTGGCGCTGTTTCATCGCGGCTGTCAGCCGTCCACGCTGACGTTGCACTGCCCGCACATGCAGCGTTTGCAGGATCATATTCGGCAGACCGGCGAAGGGTTTCAGGGCTAGAAACGAAAACGGCCCACCCAGCGTATGGGTGGGCCGTTTTTGATCGGCTTATGCCTTGGCTTTGACGCCTTGGTCCACAGGTTTCGGCGCGTTGCCTTCACCGTAGGTTTTCAGGTTCTGCAGCACGTAGATCGCCTTTTTGTATTCGGGGATCAGGTTCTTGCCGTACGCATTGCCATTGAGGCCATTGGTCTGGATCGCGTCGAGCTGGGTGGCGAAATACTCCAGCGCATTGAACTTGGCATCGACGTCTTTGGTCACGCCGAACCGGTCGAACTTGTCGCCGGCGTTCATCAACGTAAAGGAGGTGATCTCCGAAATCAGCCCGCGGCCACGCAGGAAGGCACTCAGATTGCCCAGTTGCTTGACCGAGGTGTTCGCCGGATCAAAGCCCTTGATGTTCTTGCGCAGGCCCTGCTTGTCCATTTCAGCGGTGTTCAGCGCGTTCGGATCGTTGCCAACCATGGTCAGCATCTGTTGCACCTTGACGCTCTGCGCCACCTGCTTTTTCGCGCCTGTATTGCGAACCAGCACCCCTGCCTTGCTCTCCCAGCCGCCGACAATGCCGATCGTCATGAGAAGACTCCCTGTGAAATAACCATGAAATGTCCTTGCTGGACCACTCGAATGCCGGGAAGTATCTACCGGCCCAGTGATGGCACCAACCCTTTTAGTGCGGTCGCTTACAATTTCTGTACATTCTCGATACAAATCGCCAGAGGTTCACTGTGGCGCGGCTTCATGGCAGTTTGACGATAGCTGCCGATTCCTTTTTCACGCCGATTGACGTGCCGGTGAATTCATTTGTATCGAGGTCGATACGCCCTTCTGTCAGCCCATCGCTTTCTTGCACGAAAGTACCTAAAGCTTCGCCGTTCGCCGACGATACGCTGGTGTAATCCCGCCGTTTTTCCCTCGACCCACAATAAAAAATCGCAGCTCAAGGACCGGTATCCATGCCCGCATTCCGCACCATTCAGGCTCGCTACACGTTGTTTCTGGTTCTGTTCATCCTGCTGCTGTCGGTGCTGACCGTGGTCGGTATCAGCCAACTGGTCGCGCCCAAGCTTCGCCAGACTGAAGAACAGGTAGTGCTCAATCGCATCGCCGAAGTCGCCGAACAGATTCAGGGCGAGTTGAACAAAGTGCAGTCACAGCAGCGCAGCATTACCCAGACCATTCCGCTGCTCGACAGCGCGGCCATCGATACGGTGCTGCCGGGGCTGGTGGATCAATACGGCGAGCAGAAAGTTTTCGGTGGCGGGATCTGGCCATTGCCGGGCCAGCGCGAGGCCGGGCGCAACAAATTCAGCACCTTCTGGCACCGCGACGCCTCGGGCAAATTGGCGGTCAACACGTTCTGGAACAGCGACGCCGCCCCCAACTACTACGACCAGAGCTGGTACAAGGGCGGTATGCAGACCCCGCGCGGCCAGTGCGCCTGGGCTGCGGCCTATAAGGATGATGCGAGCGCCGAACCGCGCACCAACTGCGCCATGGCGATCCAGAAAAACGGCGCGGCATGGGGTGTGTCGACCATCGACGTGACGCTGGGTTTCTTCAACGATCTGGTGGCGCGCAAGGAAAAAGACCTGAACGCCGAAATGCTGATCGTCGAGGCCGACGGCAAGATCATCAGCAACAGCTCGCGCATCAGCGGCCCGATCGTGCTGAAGAACATCAGTGAACTCGCTGCCGGCTCGACCTTCGCCAGTCAGGTCAAGGCTGGCCTGCAAAACCGTGATCAGGCGCAACGCGTCGAGTTTGACAACAACGGCGAAGCCAGCACCTTCTTCATGCGCCCGATCGAAGGCACGCCGTGGTTCCTCGCCACCGCCCTGCCGACCAAGATGCTTACCGCCCAGCGCGACGACGTGCTCAGCAGCCTGAGCCTGTTGCAGATTCCGCTGGTGATCCTGCTGGTGCTGTTGCAGGTCTATGCGATCCGCCAACTGGTTTCGCGGATGAAAGCCCTGAAGGCCAACATCGACTCGCTGTCCAGCGGCGATGCCGACCTGACCCGCCGCATCACCATCCGCGCCGAAGACGAACTGGGCGCCATCGGCCACTCGGTCAACACCTTCATTGCCTATCTGCAAAACATGATCGGCGAAGTGACGCAGGCCACCGGTGCCATGGCTTCGAGCCTCGATGACCTGCAGCGTACGTCGGCCAACACCAGCCAGATCCTGCTGCGCCATGCTTCGGAGACTGATCAGACCGTCACCGCCATCACCGAGATGAGCTCGACCGCCGAAAGCGTTGCGCAGAACGCCGCTGAAACCGCAGCGTTCACCCAGCGCGCCAACGAAAACGCCGACCGTTCGCGGGTGGTGGTCGGGGAAGCGACCAACAGTGTGGTGGCCTTGATCGACGAAGTGGCCAGTGCCACCCAGAAAGTCGAAAACATGCAGCAGGATGCGCAGCGCATCACCGAAATTCTCGGGGTGATCGGCGCGATTGCCGGGCAGACCAACCTGCTGGCACTCAACGCTGCTATTGAAGCCGCGCGCGCCGGTGAACAGGGTCGCGGCTTTGCCGTAGTGGCCGATGAAGTCCGCGCCCTCGCCGCCCGCACCCAGGCCAGCACCTCGGAAATCAACGAGATGTTGACCCGCCTGACCCAAGGCGTGAGTTCGTCGGTCGCCGCCATGGAAAACACGCAGGCCAGTTGCCAATCCGCCGCTGACGCCACGGCCCGGGTCAACTCAGGCCTGGATGAAATGGCCGGTTCGGTCAGCCACATCAACAGCCTCAGCACGCAAATCGCCACCGCTGCCGAACAGCAAAGCGCGGTGACCGAAGAGATCAACCGCAGCATGGTACAGATCCGCCACATGGTCGAAGAACTGGTGCACAGCGGCCAGGCCAGCGAACTCAATACCCGTCAGTTGCTCGAAGCCAACAACCGGGTGAGCGCGATCATGGGGCGGTTCAAAGTCCGTTGATTCCCCTACCAGTCTATTGTGGCGAGGGAGCTTGCTCCCGCTGGGTCGCGAAGCGGCCCCAACTCTGGCAGCGGAATAAACAGGAAGCCGAAGTTGACCGATTGGCGACTGCTACGCAGCCGAGCGGGAGCAAGCTCCCTCGCCACAGAGCGCATCTCCATTCCGCCTGACAGATTTGTAATCTCCCGCTCAGCAGGCTGTCAGGCTTGATCCATGATCATCCTGCCAGCCTGCCTTGTATCAACTTGAAACACTCCGTTGATGCCCGGCAGGATAATCCGGTCAAAATACTTTCCTTTTTGACCGTCATCCTTGTCGAGAGCCCACCATGCGAACCTCCCTGCGACTGGCCGCCCTCAGCGCCCTGCTCCTGTCCTCCCTGGCCCAGGCCGCCGAGCTGATCCCGATCGAAGTGCATCGCGACGCCAATTGCGGCTGCTGCAAGAAATGGATCAGCCATCTCGAAGCCAACGGCTTCAAAGTCGAAGATCACGTCGAAAGCGACATGAGCAGCTTCAAGCAGCAACACGGCGTGCCACCGCGCCTCGGCTCTTGCCATACCGCGCTGATCAACGGCAAGTTCGTCGAAGGCCATGTGCCGGCTCAACAAGTGCTGGCCCTGAGCAAACGCGACGATCTGCTGGGTATCGCCGCTCCGGGTATGCCCATGGGTTCGCCGGGCATGGAAATGGACGGTATGAGCGATGCCTATCAAGTGATCGGCCTGAAAAAGGACGGCACGGATGTGGTGGTGGCGGACTACCCGGGCCACTGATGGCTGCCGGTTACGTCGGGCTGTTCGCGGCGGCGTTCGGCGCTGCGACGCTGTTGCCGCTGCAATCCGAAGCGCTGCTGGTCGGTCTGATCGCCAGTGACCGTTACTGGCTCTGGGGCCTGCTGGGCGTGGCGACGCTGGGCAATGTCCTCGGTTCGCTGGTCAACTGGTGGCTGGGACGCGGCCTCGAACGCTTTCAGGATCGGCGCTGGTTTCCCGTCAACGCCAGACACATGGCCACCGCGCGCAAACATTATGAGCGCTACGGACATTGGTCGCTGCTGCTGAGTTGGCTGCCGGTGATCGGCGATCCGCTGACCCTGATCGCCGGCGTCATGCGCGAACCGCTGGGGCGCTTTCTGCTGATCGTCACGCTGGCCAAAGCTGCGCGCTACGCCGTGGTGGCGATGCTGACCCTGGGCTGGCTCGGTTGAACATTCACGCCACGGCGTTGCCTGTGGTTAACGTCGCCCTAATCCGGGCGTTCCAGCATCGGTCGATTTCCATGGAGTTTGCCCTTATGTCCGTCACGCTCACACGCTGGCTGCCCGGCCTGTTCCTCAGCGCAGCGCTGCCGCTATTGGCCCAGGCGGCCGTGCCCGGCGAAGCGGCGCCCGACAACGCCCCGAACGACGCCCCGACCTATGGCCCGGAACTGCAAGGTTTCCAATACCCCTACACGCTCAAGCACTTTGCCTTTGAGTCACAGGGGAAATCCCTGCAGATGGGCTACATGGACGTTGCCGCCCAAGGCAAGGCCAACGGTCGCACCGTGGTGCTGATGCACGGCAAGAACTTTTGCGCCGCCACCTGGGACAGTTCGATCAAGGCCTTGAGCGAGGCCGGTTACCGGGTCGTCGCGCCGGATCAGATCGGCTTCTGCACCTCCAGCAAACCTGACAACTATCAATACAGTTTCCAGCAACTGGCGACCAACACTCATCGCCTGCTCAAGACGCTCGGCATCCAGAAAGCCTCGCTGCTCGGCCACTCCACCGGCGGCATGCTCGCCACGCGCTACGCGCTGCTGTTCCCGGATCAGGTCGAACAACTGGCGCTGGTCAATCCGATCGGTCTGGAAGACTGGAAAGCCCTTGGCGTGCCCTATCGCACCGTTGATCAGTGGTATCAGCGCGAACTGAAAGTCACCGCCCAAGGCATTCGTGACTACGAGCGCACCACCTATTACGACGGCCGCTGGAAACCCGAATTCGACCGTTGGGTCGACATGCTTGCCGGCCTGAGCAATGGCCCGGGAAAAACCCGGGTGGCGTGGAACTCGGCGCTGATCTACGACATGATTTTCACCCAGCCGGTGTACTACGAGTTCAAGGACCTGAAGATGCCGACCCTGTTGCTGATCGGCACCTCTGATACCACGGCCATTGGCAAGGATCTCGCTTCCCCCGAGGTCAAGGCGAAAATCGGTCACTATGACGTGCTCGGCAAGCAGGTCGCCAAGCTGATCCCACAGTCGACGCTAGTGGAATTCCCCGGCCTGGGCCACGCGCCGCAGATGGAAGAACCGGCAAAATTTCATCAGGCCTTGCTCGGCTGGCTGAACAATTCCAATCCCGTTCGTTGATGAGGTAAGGCTGATGGCGGTGCAGATTGCAGTAATCGATGACTGGCAGGACGTGGCACGGGGCGTGGTCGACTGGTCGGTGCTCGACAGCATCGGCGAAGTCAGCTTCGTGCATGACTACCCGGCGGACAACGCCGTGCTGGCCGAACGACTGGGCAAGTACCAGGTGATCTGCGTGATGCGCGAGCGCACGCGTTTCGACCAGGATCTGCTGCAGCGCCTGCCGAACCTCAAGCTACTGGTCACCGGCGGCATGCGCAACGCGGCGCTGGATATGCAGGCGGCCGCCGGCCTCGGCATCAAGGTCTGCGGCACCGACAGCTACAAGCATGCGGCACCGGAACTGACCTGGGCACTGATCATGGCCGCCACGCGCAACCTGGTGAATGAAGCCAACTCCTTGCGCGCCGGTGGCTGGCAGCAAGGGCTGGGCGGCGACTTGCATGGCAAGACCCTGGGTATCCTCGGTCTTGGCAGCATTGGCCAGAAGGTCGCGCAATTCGGTCAGGTGTTCGGCATGCGCGTGATTGCCTGGAGCGAAAACCTCACCGCCGAGCGCGCGCAGCAGGCCGGCGTGACCTACGTCAGCAAGCAGGAATTGTTCGAGCAGGCCGACGTGCTCTCGGTGCACCTGGTACTCAGCGAACGCAGCCGCGGGTTGGTCGATGCGCAGGCGCTGGACTGGATGAAACACACCGCGTTGCTGATCAATACCGCGCGCGGGCCGATCGTCGATGAAGCGGCGCTGATCAAGGCATTGCAGAAACACAAGATCGCCGGGGCGGCGCTGGATGTGTTCGATCAGGAGCCGCTGCCTGAACTGCACCCGTTTCGCACACTGGAGAATGTGCTGGCCACGCCGCATGTGGGGTATGTGAGTCGGCAGAACTATGAACAGTTCTTTTCGCAGATGATCGAGGATATTCAGGCTTGGGCGGCGGGAAGCCCGCTGCGCCTGTTGAACTGATCGTCATTGCTGGACGGCGGTGGCCCGACTGACGCCTTCGCGAGCAAGCCCGCTCCCACATTGGAAATGCGTCGTACACAAATCAACTGTGGGAGCGGGCTTGCTCGCGAAGGGGCCTTAATAGACAACACATCAACAAACTGCCCGCACCACAACAGTGCAGCTTCCTTCCCCGCCAGCACAGAAACGTGACCGGCCAGTCACCGTTTTGGCCCTTCCATAGAAAAAAACCTGCACTTCGTCGGTGCGTTCAGCCCTGCACACCACGTCTTTCAATGCCTGCAAACCGATTGTCGAACAATTTACCCATTTGCTCTCGCCCGCTCTAGGATCTGGCCTAGACTGATTTTCGCGGGGTTAGACCAGTCGGTCACTGCACGTAAAAAAAGTCGAAACTTTTGCGTGAAGCGGCTGGTCATCTGCAACACAGGGGCAACGTGACTGGTGCAATCCTTGCAACGCCCCCTTCACCCATTCTGCTTGCGCGTGTTGGGTAGCGTTTGCTCACCGATGCGTGGCGCGTTTGCGCCCGGCCACAGGATTTGGCCATGGATATGGCTTGTTCCAGACAAGAAACAGATCAACGAGACGGGAGATTCATATGATCAGTGCGGCATTGGATATTCAGGGAGAGCGTGCTCAGCAGGCGGTTGGCGAATCGAGCACGGTGAGTCTTCCCGGCAGCCGGTCGATCAACGTCCCGGGCACCAAAACGCTGACGCCGGTCGCCAGCCAGAATCCCAACAAGAAGAAAGTGTTGTTCGTGACCTCGGAAATCGCCGATCTGGTGAAGACCGGTGGTCTGGGTGACGTCTCCGCCGCCCTGCCCCGCGCCATGGCGCACCTGCACGATGTGCGCGTGTTGATCCCCGGTTATCCGCAGGTGATGCACAGCGAGAACCCGATCCATATCATCGGCGAACTCGGCGGCCATGCCGCGTTGCCACCGTGCAAGATCGGCCGCATGGACATGCCGGACGGGCTGGTGATCTACGTACTGATCTGCCCTGAACTCTATGAACGTGAAGGTTCGCCCTACGGTGCCAACAACGGCCGCGACTGGCCGGACAATCATATTCGTTTCGCCCGCCTGGGCCTGGCCGCTGCCGACATCGCCGCCAACCTCGCACAAATTCACTGGTGCCCGGATCTGGTGCACGCCCACGACTGGCCGGCCGGCCTGGCCCCTGCTTATATGCACTGGCGCGGGCAGCGCACGCCGACCCTGTTCACCATTCACAACCTGGCTTATCAAGGCGTGACCAGCCTCGGCTCGTGCCCGGAACTCGGCATCCCGACCCATGCCCTGCAACAGGAAGGCATGGAGTTCTACGGCAAAATGTCGTTCCTCAAGGCCGGCATGGCCTATTCGAGCCACATCACCACGGTCAGCGCCACCTACGCCCAGGAAATCACCACCCCGGATTTCGGCTGCGGTCTGGATGGCTTTCTCGCCGCCAAGACCCAGCAAGGCTTGCTCAGCGGCATTCCCAACGGCATCGACGAGAGTTGGGACGCGGCCACTGATCCGCACCTGTTTGCGCCGTTCGCCATCGGCGACTGGGAAGGCAAAGCGGTCAACGCCGCCCATGTGCGTGAACTGTTTGGCTTGAAAGACTCCACTGGCCCGCTGTTTGCCGTGGTCTCGCGCCTGGTCTATCAGAAAGGCCTGGACCTGACTGAAGCAGTCTCCGAGTACATCGTGCAGAACGGCGGCCAGATCGCGATCATCGGCCGTGGCGAGCCGGAAGAAGAACAGGCCATGCGCGAACTGGCGCTGCGCTTCCCCGGGCAGATCGGCGTGCGCATCGGCTTCAATGAGACCGACGCCCGGCGCATGTTCGCCGGCAGCGATTTCCTGTTGATGCCCTCGCGCTATGAACCCTGCGGCCTGAGCCAGATGTACGCCCAGCGTTTCGGCTCGCTGCCGGTGGCGCGCAACACTGGCGGCTTGGCCGACACCATCGAGAATGGCGTCACCGGTTTCCTCTTCGACGAATCCACGGCCGACAGCTACCGCGAAGCCCTGAGCCGCGCGTTCAAGGTATTCGCCTTCCCCGACTTGCTCAACGCCATGCGCTGCCGGGCGATGGCCGCGCCGTTCAACTGGTGCAAAGCGGTCGAACCCTATGCCGAGCTCTACGAACAACTGGTCGCCAAGGCGCTGGGTAAAGCCGGCCACAAATAACTCACGGAGCTTTTCACGATGCCGTTACGGACCCAAGAAAACTGGCCCCACGGCGCGATCATGCAGGACGCCGAACACACTCAGTTTGCGCTGTGGGCACCGGATGCGTTTTACGTCAGTGTCGAACTTGAAGATGGCCAGTCGCTGCCGATGTTGCCGCAGGCCGATGGCTGGTTCGTGATCAAGACCCGGTGCCCGGCGGGCACCCGTTACCGCTTCAACATCGATGGCGAACTGGAGGTGCCCGACCCGGCCTCCCGTGCTCAGGACGGCGACATTGACCGCTACAGCGTGGTGGTCGATCCGCTGGCCTATCAATGGCGCCACACCACCTGGAATGGTCGGCCGTGGAGCGAAGCGGTGATTTACGAGTTGCACGTCGGCGCACTCGGCGGCTTTGCCGAAGTCGAACAGCATCTGGCGCGCCTCGCCGAACTGGGCATCACCGCTATCGAATTGATGCCGCTGGCGCAATTCCCCGGCACCCGCAACTGGGGCTACGACGGCGTGTTGCCCTTCGCTCCGCAAGCCTCCTATGGCACCCCGGAACAACTCAAGCACCTGATCGACAGCGCTCATGGCCATGGTCTGGCGGTGATTCTCGACGTGGTCTACAACCACTTCGGCCCCGACGGCAATTTCCTTGGCCGCTACGCCAAGGGCTTTTTCCGCGAAGACAAACAGACCCCATGGGGCGCCGCAATCGATTTTCGCCGCGATGAAGTTCGCGAGTTCTTCATCGAAAACGCGCTGATGTGGCTGTTTGAATATCGCTTCGATGGCCTGCGTCTGGACGCGGTGCATGCGATAGAAAGTCCGGACTTCCTGCCCGAACTCGCCCAGCGTATTCGTCAGCAGACTGATCCGGCTCGCCACGTCTGGCTGACCGTGGAGAACGAGCTCAACCAGTCGAGCCTGCTCGAATACGACTACGACGCGCAGTGGAACGATGACGGCCACAACGCCTTGCATGTGCTGCTGACCGGCGAAACCGACGCCTATTACGCCGACTACGCGCTGCAACCTACGGAACAACTGACGCGCTGTCTGAGCCAGGGTTTCGTGTTCCAGGGCCATATCACCCGCCACGGCGAACCCCGGGGCGAACCCAGCGAACACCTGCCCTCCACCGCTTTCGTGCTGTTCCTGCAGAACCACGACCAGATCGGCAACCGTGCCTTCGGTGAGCGCCTGCATCACCTCGCCGATCCACGGGCACTGCGGGCTGCCACGGTGCTGTTGCTGCTATCGCCGATGATCCCGCTGATGTTCATGGGCGATGAATACGCCGCCGAGCAACCGTTTCTGTTCTTCACCAGCCACCACGGCGAACTCGCCGAATTGGTGCGCGAGGGACGTCGCAACGAGTTTTCCGGGTTCGCCGCGTTTACCGATCCGCATAAACGCGAGCAGATCCCCGACCCGAATGCCGAGGAGACCTTCCATGCCTCGCAGCCCCGACTGATTGGCAGCGGCACCGCAAAACAGCAGGAAACCCTCGCGCTGTACCGGCAACTGCTGCAATTGCGCCATCAATACATCATTCCCAATCTGTCCGGCACCCAGGCGCTGGGCGCGCACATGCTCGGCTTCGGCGCGGTCACTGCGCGCTGGCGCCTGGGCGATGGCAGTCAGCTGCGAATTGACCTGAACCTCAGCGATACGCCAGTGGTCAACCCTGCACAGACCGACGCCGTGTGGTTGTTTCAGCAGCCGCCTGCAGACGATTTGTCGGAACCGGGCATCCTCGCCCCGTATTGCGCGCTTGTCAGCCTCACGGCCGCAACCCCCTTGCAACCTCTGGATGGAGAGCGCCTATGAGCGATGCGCAACTGGAAATACTCGCAAGCCGCGCCGGCCTTGCCGTCGACTGGATCGACGCCAACGGCCGTCCGCAGAAAGTCGCCCCGGCAGTACTGCGCAATGTCCTCACCGGCCTGGGCCATCCGGCCAATACCGCCCAGGAAATCGACGCCAGCCTGTTGCAACTGCAACAGGTGCAGCAGGATCGCCACCTGCCCCCCCTGCTGACTGCAGACGTTGGCGTCGGCGTTGATCTGGCCCGCTACTTCGAACCTGAAACCCCGTGCGAAATCCATCTGGAAGACGGCTCGCGGCTGAACCTCAAGCTCGACGCCGAAGCCGTGCTGCCGGGGCTGATCCCGGTCGGCTATCAACAGGTGCACATCGCCGATCAGTATTTCACCTTGGCCGTGGCGCCGGAGCGTTGCTTCAGCGTTGGCGATGCGGTGGACAATCCGATCCCCCGTGTGTGGGGCCTGAGCGCGCAACTGTACGGTCTGCGCCGCCCCGGCGACGGCGGTTTCGGCGACACCCAGGCATTGGAAGAGCTGGCCCGGGTGGCCGGCGAGCGCGGCGCCGATGCGCTGGCGATCAGTCCGTTGCATGCGATGTTCAGCGCCGATACCGGGCGCTACAGCCCCTATTCGCCGTCCAGCCGGCTGTTCCTCAATTCCCTGTATGCCGCACCGGGCGCGATACTTGGCGAACGGGCGTTGCGCGATGCGATCGACGCCAGCGGTCTGGCCGAGCAATTCAGGCAACTGGAAGACCTCAAACTGATCGATTGGCCTGCCGCCGCCGATGCCAAGTACAAATTGCTGCAAGCCTTGTACGACGGTTTTGTCGCGGGCGAGCATCCGTTGCATGCCGACTTCGCCAGTTTCCGCCATGCCGGTGGTGAAGCGCTGGAAAATCACTGCCGCTTCGAAGCCATTCAGGAAATGCGTGCCGACCGTGGCGAAAGCCTCGACTGGCGGCAGTGGCCGGAGCACTGGCACGAACCGCGTGGCGCCGCCCTCGAAGCGTTTGCCGAAGAATACGCCGAGCGCATCGGCTACTTCGCCTTTTGCCAATGGCTGATTCATCGTTGCCTGGAGCGTGCACAAACCGCTGCGCGCGGCGCCGGCATGCGCATCGGCCTGATCGCTGATCTGGCAGTCGGTGCCGACGGCGCTGGCAGCCAGGCGTGGAGCTTTCAGGACGAACTGCTTGCCTCACTCACCGTCGGTGCACCGCCGGATATTCTCAACCGCTCCGGTCAGGGTTGGGGGATTTCCGCGTTCTCCCCCGAAGGCCTGATCCGCAACGGCTTTCGCGCTTTCATCGACATGTTGCGCGCCAACTTCGCCCATGCCGGCGGGCTGCGCATCGACCATGTGATGGGCCTGCAACGCCTGTGGGTGATCCCCAACGGCGCCGCACCGGCCGATGGCGCTTATCTGTATTACCCGTTTGACGATCTGTTGCGGCTGTTGACCCTCGAATCCCATCGGCACCAGGCCATTGTCCTCGGTGAAGACCTCGGCACCGTGCCCGACGGCCTGCGGGAAAAACTCAGTGCGCGCTCGATACTCGGCATGCGTGTGCTGCTGTTCGAACAGGACAACACCCGTTTCAAACCGATTCTCGACTGGCCGGATAACGCCCTGGCGACCACCACGACCCACGACCTGCCGACGCTCAACGGCTGGTGGCATGGCCGCGACATCGACTGGAACTCGCGTTTGGGCTTCGTCGATGCCAACGGTGAAATCGAATGGCGCCGTCATCGTCAGCGGGAACGCGAAGGCCTGCGCGGTGCGCTGAGTCAGGACCCGCAAAACTTTCGCGAAGAGTCCCACGAAGCCGATCAAGTGGTCGATGCCAGCGTGCGCTTCCTCGGTCATACCCGCGCGCCGCTGGTGCTGCTGCCGCTGGAGGACGCGCTGGGTATCGACGAACAGGCCAACCTGCCCGGTACCATCGACAGCCATCCGAACTGGTCGCGGCGCCTGCCTGGCAACAGCGAAGCGTTGCTCGATGGCGTCGATGCTGCGCGGCGTCTGGAACTGCTGGCGTGCGCGCGCCTGCAAGCTGCCGAGCGTGACCAATGAACCAGACGCTCATCCAGCCACTGCGCGCGACCCTGCGCCTGCAATTTCACAAGGGCTTCACCCTGGAACAGGCAGTGCCGCTGGTGCCGTACTTTGCCCGCCTCGGCATCAGCCACATTTATGCCTCGCCGCTGCTCGCGGCCCGCGCCGGTTCGATACACGGCTACGACGTGGTCGACCCGACCCAAGTCAACCCGGAGCTCGGCGGCGAGCCGGCGCTGCGGCGTCTGGTCAGCACCCTGCGCGAACACAACATGGGGCTGATCCTCGACATCGTCTCCAACCACATGGCCGTCGGCGGCAGCGATAACCCCTGGTGGCTCGATCTGCTGGAATGGGGCCGACTGAGTCCTTACGGCGAGTTCTTCGACATCCAGTGGCACTCGCCGGACCCGTTGATGGAAGGCCAGTTGCTGCTGCCGTTTCTTGGCAGCGATTACGGCATCGCCCTGCAGGAAGGCACGCTGAAATTGCGCTTCGATGCGCAGCAAGGACGCTTCCACGTCGAGCATTACGACCACCACTTCCCGATCTGCCCGAATGACTACGGCGAGCTGTTAAAACCAGTCGAGGCGCTGAAATCCCTGGCCGATCGTTTCAGTACTCTCAGCTACCAGACCGACGCGCATGCGTTGGCGATGCCGCTCAAGGAAGAACTGAAAGAGCTGGCGAGCGATCCGCAGGTCCTCGCCGCGATCACGGAAAGTCTCGCGCATTACGACTCCACCACCGCAGAAGGCTTCGACAAGCTGCACCAGTTGCTCGAGCGCCAAAGCTACCGTCTCGCCAGTTGGCGCACCGCAGCGGATGACATCAACTGGCGGCGCTTTTTCGACATCAACGAACTCGGCGGCTTGCGCGTCGAACGCCCGGCCGTGTTCGAAGCGACCCACGGCAAGATCTTCCAGCTGATTAGCGAGGGGCTGGTCGACGGTTTGCGCATCGACCACATCGACGGCCTCGCCGATCCGCGTGGCTACTGCCGAAAACTGCGGCGACGCCTCGACTTTCTCGCGCCGGGCCGGCACTTGCCGATCTACGTCGAGAAGATTCTCGGCGCCGGCGAAACCCTGCGCACCGACTGGGCGGTGGATGGCAGCACCGGTTACGAGTTCATGAATCAACTGTCGTTGCTGCAACATGATCCCGACGGTGAATACGTGCTCGGCGATCTGTGGCAACGGCGCACCGAGCGCCCGGCGGCGTTTATCGAAGAAGCGCAACTGGCACGCCAGCAGATCCTCAACGGCTCGCTGGCCAGCGACTGCGAAAGCGTTGCCCAGGCGCTGCTGCAAGTGGCGCGCGACGACCTGATGACCCGTGACCTGACCCTCGGCGCGATCCGTCGGGTGTTGCAGGCGCTGATCGTGCATTTCCCGGTGTATCGCACTTACATCAGCGCGCTCGGTCGCTCGGCGCAGGATGAACAATTCTTCCAGCAAGCCATGGACGGCGCGCGGCAGACGCTGGGCGAAGGCGACTGGCCGGTGCTCGACTGCGTGGCGGCCTGGCTCGGTGGCACGCCCTGGCGGCACAAGCCGCGCGGGCGCTCGCGCAAGATCCTCAAGCACGCCTGCGTACGTTTCCAGCAACTGACTTCGCCGGCAGCGGCCAAAGCCGTGGAGGACACCGCGTTGTATCGCTCGGCGGTGCTGCTGTCGCGCAATGACGTCGGCTACAACACCGAGCAGTTCAGCGCACCGGTCAGCGACTTCCATGCGGTCAATCAGCAACGGCTGGCGGCGTTCCCCGACAACCTGCTGGCCACTGCGACCCACGATCACAAACGCGGCGAGGACACCCGCGCCCGCCTGGCGATACTCAGCGAACGCGGCCACTGGTACGCCGAACAGGTCGAGTTGTGGCGTGCCCTCGCCCGGCCGTTGCGCGACGATGATCAAGTGCCGTCGTCCGGCGATGAACTGATCCTTTATCAGGCGCTGCTGGGCAGTTGGCCGCTGCAATTGCGTGACGACGATCAATCAGGTTTCAGCGAATACGCCGAGCGCATCTGGCAGTGGCAACAGAAAGCCCTGCGCGAAGCCAAGCTGCAAAGCAGCTGGAGTGCGCCCAACGAGGCCTACGAAAACGCAGCGCAGACGTTCACCCAACGACTGCTCACCGGTGCAGAAGGCGAGCTGCTGCGCGCCGCGCTGAGCAAGACGGTCAACAGCATCGCTGCGGCCGGCGCCCTCAACAGTCTGGCGCAAACCTTGCTGCGTATGACCGTGCCGGGGGTGCCGGATCTGTATCAGGGCAACGAGTTCTGGGACTTCAGCCTGGTCGATCCGGACAACCGCCGGCCGGTGGATTACGCCGCGCGCGAGCAGGCCCTGGACGGGCACGCGCCGCTTGAGGAACTGCTGGCGAACTGGCGTGACGGGCGCATCAAGCAAGCGTTGATCGCCCAAGTGCTGAACCTGCGCGCCGAACACGCCGAGCTGTTTCGCCGGGGCACCTATCAGGCCCTGGAGGTGCTGGGCGAGCAGGCGCACAACGTGCTCGCGTTCGCCCGTGAGCACGAGGGCGACTACGCCATCGTGATCGTGCCGATCCGCTGCGCGACGTTGCTGGAAAACAGTGCCGTGCCGCGGGTGGATGCGCTGCGCTGGGGCGATACGCGAGTGGTTTTACCGTTCGCCGCCTCTGACACAAACCTGAAGGGACTTTTTTACAGCCGCGCAGTCACAAAAAACAGGGAGCTGAACGTCAGCGCCGCGCTGGGGGATTTCCCGGTCAATCTGTTTATCCAACTCTTTACGTAACGACGAGTTCAGTTCAGGAGCATTGCGATGAGTACCGACGATAAACGCATCCGCGAGTTTGCCTATCAGATCTGGGAATCCGAGGGCAAACCTGAAGGTCATGAAGCGCGTCATTGGGAAATGGCGCGCAAACTGGCCGAAGCCGAGGCTCTGGCGCCGAAGAAGTCGCCCAAAGCCGCTGGCAGCAAAGCCGCCGGCAAAGGCCCCGACAGCAAGGCCCCGGCGGCCAAGCCGAAGCCTCCGGCGGCGGCGGCCAAAGCCAAACCGGCCGGTGCCGCCAAAGTCGTACCGCCGGGTGAAAAGCCCGCCGAGAAAAAGCCGCGCGCCCCACGCAAGCCCCCGGCCAACTGACCCACCCGGAATATTGAACTGAATCACCGTGTGGCGAGTTCGCTCGCCACCGAGGGCCAACTCGTCCTCAAGAAACCCCAAACAACCCCTGTCAGGGAGAGATGTCTGTGGTGAGGGGATTCATCCCCGATCGGCTGCGAAGCAGTCGCAGGGCCGCTGCGCGACCCATCGGGGATAAATCCCCTCACCACAGATTCTGTTCCCACAGTTGATCCGTTATCCGAACCAACCCGTTTTGCAGGAGCAATCATGTCCAGTCCAAAAAAAAAGGCCGAGCCCGCAGCGCACGCTGAGCCATCGAGAATCCGTGAAGGCCTGCCCTTCCCGCTCGGCGCAACCTGGGATGGTCTGGGGGTGAACTTTGCGCTGTTTTCCGCCAACGCCACCAAGGTCGAATTGTGCATCTTCGACGATGCCGGTGAAGTCGAACTCGAACGTATCGAACTGCCGGAATACACCGACGAGATTTTCCACGGCTATCTGCCCGACGCCCATCCGGGGCTGATCTACGGCTACCGCGTCTATGGCCCGTATGACCCGGCCAATGGTCATCGCTTCAACCACAACAAACTGCTGATCGACCCTTACGCCAAACAATTGGTCGGCCAGTTGAAATGGTCCGAGGCGTTGTTCGGCTACACCATCGGCCATCCCGACGCCGACCTCAGCTTCGATGAACGTGACAGCGCGCCGTTCGTGCCCAAGTGCAAGGTCATCGACCCGGCGCACACCTGGGGCAACGACCATCGGGTCAGCGTGCCGTGGGACAAGACGATCATTTACGAAACCCACGTACGCGGCATCAGCATGCGTCACCCCTCGGTGCCAGAGAACGTGCGCGGTACATTTGCCGGTCTGATGGTCGATGACGTGCTTGAGCACATCCGCAAACTCGGCGTTTCGAGTGTGGAGTTGCTGCCGATCCATGCCTTCGTCAACGACCAGCACCTGCTGCACAAGGGCATGACCAACTACTGGGGCTACAACAGCATCGCCTTCTTCGCCCCGGATCCGCGTTACCTGGCCAGCGGCAAGATCGCCGAATTCAAGGAGATGGTCGCGCACCTGCACGAGGCCAATCTGGAAGTGATCCTCGACGTGGTCTACAACCACACCGCCGAGGGCAACGAGCAAGGCCCGACCCTGTCGATGCGCGGCATCGACAACGCCTCTTACTACCGCCTGATGCCGGACGACAAGCGCTTCTACATCAACGATTCCGGCACCGGCAACACCCTCGACCTCAGTCACCCGTGTGTGCTGCAGATGGTCACCGACTCGCTGCGCTACTGGGCCAGCGAGATGCACGTCGACGGTTTCCGCTTCGATCTGGCGACCATTCTCGGGCGCTATCACGACGGTTTCGACGAGCGTCACAGCTTCCTCGTCGCCTGCCGTCAGGACCCGGTGCTGCGTCAGGTGAAAATGATCGCCGAGCCTTGGGACTGCGGCCCCGGTGGCTATCAGGTCGGCAACTTCCCGCCGGGCTGGGTCGAGTGGAACGACAAATTCCGCGACACCGTGCGCGCGTTCTGGAAAGGCGATGACGGCCAGGTAGCCGACTTCGCCAGCCGCATGACCGCGTCCGGCGAGATGTTCAATCAGCGTGGACGGCGGCCGTACTCGTCGGTGAATTTCATCACCGCCCACGACGGTTTCACCCTCAACGATCTGGTGTCGTACAACGACAAGCACAACGAGGCCAACGACGAAAACAACCAGGACGGCAGCAACAACAACCTGTCGTGGAACCACGGCGTCGAAGGCCCGACCGACGATCCAGAGATCAACGCACTGCGCCACCGGCAGATGCGCAACTTCTTCGCCACGCTGCTGCTGTCGCAGGGCACGCCGATGATCGTTGCCGGCGATGAATTCGCCCGCACCCAGGACGGCAACAACAACGCCTATTGCCAGGACAGCGAGATCGGCTGGGTCAACTGGGATCTCAGCGAGGACGGCAAGGCACTGCTCAAATTCGTCAAACGCCTGATCAAGCTGCGTATGGCCTATCCGATCCTGCGCCGTGGGCGTTTCCTGGTCGGCGAGTACAACGAGGACATCGGCGTCAAGGACGTCACCTGGCTTGCGCCGGATGGCACCGAGATGACCACCGAACACTGGCACGACGCGCACAACCGCTGCCTGGGCATGCTCCTCGACGGTCGCGCACAGGAAACCGGGATCCGCCGCAAGGGTGCCGATGCGACGTTGCTGCTGGTGGTCAACGCCCACCATGACATCGTCAACTTCAGCCTGCCGGAAGTGCCGGAAGGCAGTTTCTGGACCTGCATGATCGACACCAATCAGCCATCGATTCGCGGTCAGGAACGCTTCGATTTCGGCCATGAGTATTCGGTCACCGGCCGTTCGCTGCTGCTGTTCGAACTGCAACGCGAAGAAGAAGACTGATATGGACCTGCACAGTTATCTGGCGCGCCGCCCGCCGGACTATCACGACACCGCCGCACTCGGCCATTGCCTGCGGGCGCTGGTCGAGGCCGGTCTGGATCAGTTGCCGTTACCGGGCAGCGGCCGCACGCTGGAGCGCTTTCAACGTCTGGCGGAAGTCGGCGGGCATGATCTGGGCTTGTGCAAACTCTACGAAGGCCACACCGACGCACTGGCGATCATCGAACAACTCGGTGGTTCGCCCACCCCGGGCAGCACCTGGGGCATGTGGGCGGCTGAACCACCGCAGGCTCGGGTGCAGGTGCGACCGGCCGGGCACATGGTGCGCCTCGACGGGCGCAAGGCCTGGTGCTCCGGAGCGGCGGTGCTCAGCCATGCACTGCTCACCGCGTGGGACGCCGAAGACCGTCAGCAACTGGTCGCGGTGGAGCTGGATCAACCGGGCGTGACCATTACCGATCAGGGCTGGCAAGCGGTCGGCATGGGCGCCACCGGCAGCGTCGAAGTGTTATTCGACGGCGCTGAAGCCCAGGCTATCGGCGAACCCGGCGACTACCTGAATCGTCCGGGCTTCTGGCAAGGCGGGATCGGCATCGCGGCGTGCTGGTACGGCGCGGCGCGGCAGATCGCCGAAGCACTGCGGCAACACTGCGCGCAACGCCAGGAGCCGCACGCCCTCGCCCATCTCGGGGCGGTCGATGCGGCGCTGTACGCGGCGGCGAATGTACTGCGTTTCAGTGCCCTGCACATTGATGCGCATCCCGAGGCCGATGCCGCACTGTTGGCGCGGCGTGCCCGCGCAGTGGTCGAGCAATCCGCTGAGCAAGCGATGCGCGACGTCGGGCGTGCGCTGGGTGCCGGGCCGTTCTGCAAGGATCGGCACTTCGCCCGGCTGATCGCTGATCTGCCGGTGTTCCTGCGCCAGAGCCATGCCGAGCGTGACCTCGCCGCGCTCGGCCAGTCGCTGGCCGAACACCCCGAGGAGGCCTGGACGCTATGAATGCCGCGAACAAACCCGATCCGATCATCGGCCACCAGGGTACTTCCCTGCTGCAATGGCAACACTCCCGGCACCTGGCGGCGCTGGACAGCGTCGATGTCCTCAGTCTGGTGCCTCCGGGTGCCCGCGCGGTGATAGTCGCCCCGCACCCGGATGACGAAGTGCTTGGCTGCGGCGGCCTGTTGCAGTTGCTGGCCGCCGCCGGGCGTCAGTTGCAACTGATCTCGGTCACGGATGGCAGCGCCAGTCATCCCGGTTCCGAGCGCTGGCCGGTGGAACGCCTGAGCGTGGTGCGACCGCAGGAATCGGCCGAAGCCCTGCGCCGCCTCGGCGTGCCGCTGCACCGGATGAAATGGCTGCGCGGCGGTTTCACTGATAGCCAGGTCGCCGCTGATGAGTCGTCGCTGGTCGCGTTCATCGAACGCCACCTGCGCCCCGGCGACGTGGTGTTCAGCACCTGGTGCGAGGACGGCCACTGCGATCACGAAGCCGCCGGTCGCGCCAGTATCGAAGCCGCACGCCGGGTCGGCGCCACCTGCCACGAATTGCCGGTATGGACCTGGCACTGGGCCTCTCCCGAAGACGCGTCGGTGCCGTGGCAGCGCGCACGCAAGATTCTGTTGTCACCCGAGCAAGTGGCGCGCAAACGCCACGCGGTGCATGCGTTCGCCAGCCAGTTGGAAGGCGACCCGCAAGCCGGGCTGCAACCGGTGTTGGCGCCGTACGTGCTGGATCGTCTGCTGCAACCGTTTGAAGTGGTGTTCCTATGAGCGTCGATGATCGTTACTTCGAAGGTCTGTTCAGCGCCAACGATGATCCCTGGGCGTTCCGCGAGCGCTGGTACGAACAGCGCAAACGCGCGATCACCCTCGCGGCCCTGCCCCGCGCACATTATCGGGCGATCTTCGAACCCGGTTGTGCCAATGGCGAACTCAGCGCCGAACTCGCTGGCCGCTGTGACCGTCTGCTGTGTTGCGACACCGCCAGTGCGGCGGTGAATCTGGCGCGTACCCGATTGAGCCTTTTTGACCACGCCGAGGTGCGCCAAAGTCGCCTGCCCGGCGACTGGCCAGAAGAAAAATTCGACCTGATTGTATTTAGCGAAATCGGCTACTACCTCGATGCCCAGGATCTGACAGAAGTGATCCGGCGCATCAGTGAATCCCTGACGGCTGACGGGCAATTGCTGGCCTGCCACTGGCGCCCGCCCATCGACGGCTGCCCGCTCAATGCCCGTCAGGTGCATGACCTGATTCATGAGCAACTGCCGCTGCCGCGTCTGGCGCTGCATCAGGAAGCGGACTTCATCCTTGAAGTCTGGAGTCGCGAGCCGCGCTCGGTGGCCGCACTGGAGGGCCTGCGATGATCGGTATTCTGATTCCGGCGCATAACGAGGAAGACCTGCTTGAGCAATGCCTGAGCGCAGCGCTGCGCGCCAGCAAACACGGGCTGCTGGCCGGCGAACCGGTCGAGGTGCTGGTGGTGCTCGACAGCTGCACCGACCGCTCGGCGCAGATCGTCAACCGCTTTCCGGTGCGCAGCCTGCACATCGACGCACGCAATGTCGGCCAGGCCCGCGCCGCCGGCGCGCAGATCCTGCTGGAGCGCGGCGCGCGCTGGATCTCCTGCTCCGACGCCGACAGCCGGGTGGCCGATGACTGGCTGGTGGCGCAGCTCGGGCTGGGCGCCGACGCGGTGTGCGGTACGGTGACTGTCGAACACTGGGATCAGTCGTTCGACGAAGCCGCGCAAATCCGCTATCACAGTCACTATCAGGCCCGTGACGGGCACCGGCACATCCACGGCGCCAACCTCGGGGTCAGTGCCGACGCCTATCGCTGGGCGGGCGGCTTCCCGCCGCTGGCCTGCGACGAGGACGTGCAACTGGTGCGGCGACTGGAGCGGTGCGGTGCCGACATCGCCTGGAGCCATCGCCCGCAAGTGCGCACCAGCGCCCGTCTGGACAGTCGCGCACGCGGTGGATTTGGTGACTATCTGCGAAATCTGGCACAGCTTGGCCAAAAAAAAGCGGATCAGATTGATCTGTGACGCGACGAATCGGCTGGCATGAGCAATACTCTGCTGCGCGGCAATCCAGGGTTCGGAGCGTCGCACGGCAATCCATCCGCCTTCACGGGTCGAGCGCGCCTGCTTTTCCACGGTGCAGATACGACTGAGGGCCAGAGACGACAAGGACGTAACACCCATGAAACCGTTATTCCTCAGCGAAAACCCGCTGCCGGCGCAGATATGGAACAGTGCCCCGCAGCTCGACAACATTCCCGTCATCAATACCCACAGTCTGGTACCCCCCGGTGCCCGAGCCGTCGTCGTCGCCCCGCATCCGGGTGATGAAGTGGTGACCTGCGGCGGGCTCCTGCAACTGCTCGCCAGCCTCGGCCATCCGCTGCAATTGCTGTCGATCACCGACGGCAGCGCCAGTCATCCCGGCTCGCGGCAATGGTCGGAAAAACGCCTGAGCGTGTTCCGTCCCCAGGAAAGCGTCGAGGCCCTGCGCCGTCTCGGCTTGCCGATGCACAGTCTGAAATGGGTGCGCGGCGGGTTTACCGATAACGCCCTGCTCGACCGCGAGGCCGACCTCACCGACTTCATCGCCCGCTACCTGCGTCCCGGCGACGTGGTGTTCAGCACCTGGCGCGACGATCGCACTGACGACCACGAAGCGGTTGGCCGCGCCAGTGCCAAAGCGGCAGCGCAAGTCGGCGCGACCTTCCATGACGTGCCAGTCTGGGCCTGGCACTGGCCGGAACGCGATCAGAACCTGATCCCCTGGGAACGCGCGCGCAAACTGCGACTCGACACCTGGACCGTAGCGCGCAAAAGCCACGCCACCCACGCCTACGCCAGCCAGCTCAAAGGCGAACCGGCGATCGGCATCGCGCCGCTGCTGCCACGCGTAATCCTCGAGCGGATGCGCTTGCCCTACGAAATCGTCCTCATCTGAAGAAATACATTCCCCCCTGTGGGAACGGGCTTGCTCGCGAAAAGGTCGTGTCAGGCACTTAATGTGTCGGCTGGCACACCGCATTCGCGAGCAAGCCCGCTCCCACATTGGCATGCGCTGAGCCAATAGTTATGGCAGCACCCGGTTAAAACTGTGGGAAAGGGCTTACTCGCGAAGAGGCCGTGTCAGGCACTTAAGGTGTCGGCTGACACAACGCATTCGCGAGCAAGCCCGCTCCCACATCGATATGCGCTGAGCCAATGGCTACGGCAACACCCGGTTAACACTGTGGGAAAGGGCTTGCTCGCGAAAAGGTCGTGTCAGGCACTTAAGGTGTTGGCTGGCACACCGCCTTCGCGAGCAAGCCCGCTCCCACATCGATATGCGCTGAGCCAATAGTTACGGCAGCACCCGGTTAAAACTGTGGGAGCGGGCTTGCTCGCGAAGAGGCCGGTACGGCTGGCAACCATCTCATTCAAGCCCTGCAGACACTGCCGACGACACGCACAGAAGGCGCCGAGTGATGCCGGAAAGCGACTTTTTATCCGTCGGGCCGTGCCTTACCACTCGTCAGAAAACAGCGCCTACCTGTAATTTCTGACAGTAGCCAGAGCCGTCATCTTCAGCGCTGAATAACTCCACGCCCTTTGTCTCCCGACAGTTCGCACGGAGTTCCGACCATGCTCGTTCAGCCCAAGAAGAGAATCTCTGCCCCCCATTCACTGCTGGACCCGTGGGTCCCCGGGCGCCTCCTGCCTTCCGGCCAGTGGGGGATCAACCGCGCGGCGGTATTCGCCTTTCCTGACCTCGGCATGCTTGTCTTGATCCCCGCCTGGGCCAAAAAGGATATCGGCGACACCGTCAAGCTGCTGCTCGATGGCCGTGAGGTCGACGGGCGTCCCATCATCAATAAGAGCGAACTCGAG
>NZ_JBYOKU010000026.1:0-90771 GCF_057799175.1 Pseudomonas sp. 14P5.3.2
CGTTTGAGACTGAAACAGGTGTAAACCTATTTCAGAGAAGATCAAAAGATCGCAGCCTTCGGCAGCTCCTACAGGTGATCACATCCCAAATGTAGGAGCTGCCGAAGGCTGCGATCTTTTGATCTGGCTTTTATTTGAACACCAACGCCTCAGGCACATCGATATCCCACAACACCCCGGGATCATCGACCACCACTTCAACCACCCGCCCCTGCTTGAACAACGGTCTGGCCCCGCGATCGCCACTCAACGCCTGCAACGCCGGCCCAAAAGAACGCCCAAACCCCACCGGATGCCCAAACTCGCCCTCCTGCACCGCCACACTCACCGCATCCTCGGCAATCGCCGCCACCACCCGCTCAATACTCGACGGCAAAATAAACGGCATATCCCCCAGCACAATCAACCAGCCATCCGCCTCCGGACAAGCCGCAACGCCCGCCGCAATGCTGTCACCCATCCCGCTCGAATCAATCGAGACCACCTCACAGCCATAGGCCTGCGCCATGCGCATCGCCTGCGGCCGCGCTTCGGTGGTGACCAGCACCCGTTTGTCGAGCCCGGCCGGCAGATTCAGCAATACCTGCTCGATCACCGAACGCACCGCACCATCACGCCCGGTGCAATCGGCCAGCAGCTTGTCCTTGTCGGCACCCGCAACCTGACGAAAGCGGCTGCCCTCGCCCGCCGCCAGCACAATCACTGCAATGGATCGACTCATGACGCCTCCACAACTTTCTTCTGTTTCAACTCGACGCCGTTCTTGATCGCGACGATCTCCGCCAACAACGACAGGGCAATCTCCGCCGGTGAATGGCTGCCGATGTGCAAACCGATCGGCCCGTGCAAACGTTTGATCGCCTCGGGTGACAAGCCCAGCTGAGCCAGATTGTCCCGGCGCTTCTGACTGTTGACCCGCGATCCGAGTGCACCGACATAAAAGGCCGGCGAATCGAGTGCGGTGAGCAGCGCCATATCGTCCAGGCGTGGATCATGGGTCAGCGCCACAATCGCCGTGCGCTCGTCTGTCTGAATGCTCAACACCGCGTCATCCGGCATGCCCGGGACAAAGCGACCGTGGTGCTCTTCCCAGCCGTAGACGAACTCGGTACGCGGATCGCAGATCAGCACCTCGAAATCCAGCAGCCGCGCCATGTCCGCCACGTAACGCGACAGCTGTCCGGCGCCGATCAACAACAGACGCCAGCGCGGACCATAAATGGCGCGCAGGGTCTTGCCGTCGAATTCGAGCACATCGGATTTGCTCGCCGCCGACAGCAGCACCTCACCGGTTTCGATGTTCAGCTGACGGGCGACAATCTCATGGTTTTCACAACGCGCCAGCAACTCGGCGACCCACGCCGGATCACCGACCCGCTCCTCGGTCAGACGCAGCGTGCCGCCACAGGGCAAGCCGAAACGCGCCGCCTCCTCGCGAGTGACGCCATAGGTAATCAGTTGTACCGGCGGGCCGTCGCTGGCGATGCGCCCGTCGTGCAGGCGGGCGATCAGGTCATCCTCGACACAACCGCCCGACACCGAGCCGATCACCACGCCGTCCTCGCGCAACGCGAGCATCGCGCCGGGTGCCCGGGGCGCTGTGCCCCAGGTCTGCACCACGCTGAACAGCACCACTCGCTGCCCGGCGCGGCGCCACTCGAGCACGCTGCGCAGGACGTTGAGGTCGACGCTGTCCATTACGCGTGCGCCTTCTGCCAGCCCTGCAACTGATAACGCACCGGCAAGTTGCGGATGCGCTGACCAGTGGCGGCGAAGATCGCATTGCACAGCGCCGGCGCAATTGGCGGCACGCCCGGCTCACCGACACCGCCCAACGGCACGTCGCCCGGCGGCGTCACCAGATGCACGGCAACTTCCTTCGGCGCCAGCGACATGCGCGCCACTTCGTACATATGGAAGTTGTCCTGCTGGACCTTGCCGTCCTTGAAGCTGATTTCACCCAGCACCGCGTTGCCCAGGCCCATCACACAGGCGCCTTCGAACTGCGAACGGATGCGTTCAGGGTTGATCTGCGGCCCGCAATCGACGGCGATGTCAGCCTTGTGCACGATCAGCGTGCCGTCGTCCTTGACCTCGACTTCGATCACCGCCGCCACATAGGTGACGAAGCTGTAATGCACCGCCAGGCCGAGGCCGCGCCCTTTCGGCAATTGACGCCCCCAGCCGGCAGCCTTGGCGGCGGTCTCCAGTACCGTGCGCATGCGTCCGGTGTCGATCGGATAGCGCTCGGGGGATTCGCCGTAGTTCCACTCCTCGCTCAGGGTACGCGGGTCGATCTGTCGATCCGGGCCGAGCAATTTGATCTGGTATTTCAGCGGATCAACCCCGGCCTTGTGCGCCAGTTCATCGACAAAACTCTGGATCGCAAAACCGTGGGGAATGTTCGACACCGAGCGATACCAGCCGACCCGGGTGTGCACCGTGGCTTCGGGGTTTTCCAGACGCACGTTGGGAATCGCGTAGGCCATGTTGGTAAAGCCCATGCCCAGTTCGAACGCCGCTTCATGGTTCATGCCCGGGGCGAACAGCGCCGTAATACTCGGCGCCACCGTGCGATGCAGCCAGCCGGAGGGCATGCCGTCCTTGCCAACGGCCGCCTTCAGGTACTCGGCGGACACCGTGTGGAAATACGAGTTGTGGATGTCATCCTCGCGCGTCCATTGCACCCGCACCGCTTTGCCGGGGAACTCTTTGGCGAGGATCGCCGCTTCGACGACGAAATCCGGCTTGGATTTACGGCCGAAACCGCCACCGAGCAGCGTGACATTAAAGGTGACATTGTCGAACGGCAGCCCGAGGCGCTCGGCGAGGCGCTCGCGAGTTACCTGCGGCGCCTGACTCGGCGCCCACGCTTCACACACACCTTTGTCGTAGCGAGCGATGGCAACCATCGGCTCCATCGGTGCCTGCGCCAGATGCGGCAGATAGTAGGACGCTTCGAGACTGCTGGCGGCGCCGCTCAGGGCCTTGTCGATATCACCGGTGTTGCGCACCACTTTGCCGGGTTTGCGCGACGCCGCTTCCAGTTCCTTGCGATAAGCGATCGAGTCATAACTGGCGTTGGGGCCGTCGTCCCATTCGATTTTCAGCGCCTCACGACCCTTGATCGCTGCCCAGGTATTGCTGGCAATTACCGCCACACCACCCAACGGCTGAAATTCCGAAGGCAGTGGGCGGCTTTCGATCTGCATGACTTTTAGCACGCCTGGGACTTTCAGCGCCGCGCTGTCATCCAGTGACTTGACCTTGCCGCCATACACCGCCGGACGCGCGATGGTCGCGTAGAGCATGCCGTCGAAATGCACGTCGGCGCCGTACACCGCGCGCCCGTTGACGATGTCGGCGCCGTCGATGGCTTTGGTGCCTTCCTTGCCGATGTAGCGGAACTCCGACGGCTGCTTGAGGCGCAGGCTGTCACGGGCCGGCACCGCCAGCGCACTGGCTGCAGCGGCAAGTTCGCCGTAACCCAGCTCGCGACCGGAAGGTTTATGCAGGACTTTGTGCAACTGCGCCTGGCACTCGCCCACCGGCACCTGCCACTGCGCGGCAGCGGCTTGTTCGAGCATGGTCCGGGCCGCCGCGCCGCAACGACGCATCGGCTCATACCAGTGACGCATGCTGCGTGAACCGTCAGTGTCCTGGTTGCCGAAACGTACTTCGTCACCCGGCGCCTGTTGCACTTTGACTTTGGCCCAATCGGCGTCCAGTTCGTCGGCAACTACCATGCTCAGACTGGTGCGCACGCCCTGGCCCATTTCCGAGCGGTTGCAGACCACGGTGACCGTGCCATCCGCGGCAATGCTGACGTAGACCTTGGGATCGTCGATCCAGCCATTGGGCATGCCGTCGGCACCGAACTTCTTCGGTTTGTCTGCAGCCAATGCATCCTGCCAGCCCCAGCTCGCGGCCAGCACCAATGCGCCCGTGGCGCCGACGCCTTTGAGAAAACCGCGACGGCTGAGATTGCTCAGGGCGAAATCATTCGGCAAGCGGCTCATGCCTTCGCCTCCTTCAAGTGAGTGGAGGCCTGGCGGATCGCGGTCTTGATCCGGTTGTAAGTGCCGCACCGGCAAATGTTGCCGACCATCGCCTCTTCGATCTGCTCGTCGCTCGGATTCGGATTGGTCTTGAGCAACGCGGTGGCGGACATGATCTGCCCACCCTGACAAAAACCACATTGCGCCACGGCGCTGTCGAGCCAGGCTTGCTGCACCACCTGCCCCACCGGATCGGCGTGCAGGTTGTCGATGGTGGTGACGTTCTGCCCGATCACCGAACCGATCGGCGTAATGCAACTGCGCGCCGGCAAGCCATCGATGTGAATGGTGCAGGCGCCGCACAGGCCCATGCCGCAGCCGAATTTGGTGCCGTTGTAACCGGCGACATCACGGATTGCCCAGAGCAGCGGCATGTCTTCGGTGACGTCCAGTGGGTGATCCTGGCCATTGAGTTTCAGGGTAATCATGGGCACGCCCGCATATTCTTGGTGGTTATGGGGTCGAGCAATCTGCCGCCAGAACTGGCGGTGGTTCACGCAGATCGACTCAGGCTAATCGGCCGATACACACCAGTGAAGCTGAATACTGATCCTGTGGCGAGGGAGCTTGCTCCCGCTGGACTGCGTAGCAGGCCCTTCTTGAAAGCGTGGCCGCTACGCGCCCCAGCGGGAGCAAGCTCCCTCGCCACAGGGTCATCGCTGACTGATATGTGGTTGGCACAGGCTCTCTTGTGCCGACGCGAACGTCTGCACCGGGCCTTTGGTGGAGCAAATGACGGTTATCGTTAGCTGGCTAAGTTAACCCACCGTTAACAAAAAAGCCCTGCACTTTTTGCTCAGTGCAGGGCTTTGGATGGCGTCTGGAAAGCGTAGCTTCAATAACGGTTCGGCTCCATTTCCAGCTCGACATTGAAACGTTCGGCAATATCTTTCTGGATGCGTTGCGCCAGATCGAGCAATTGCAGGCCGGTCGCGGAGCCGTAGTTGACCAGCACCAGCGCCTGCAATCTATGCACGCCAGCATCGGCCTCACGGAAACCCTTCCAGCCAGCGCGCTCGATCAACCAGCCGGCGGCCAGCTTCATTTGCCCGTTCGGTTGCGCATAGGCCACCAGATCCGGGTGCTGCGCCTTGATCTGCTCGACCAGCGCCGCCGACACCAGCGGATTCTTGAAGAAACTGCCGGCATTGCCGAGCACCGCCGGATCCGGCAATTTTTCGCTGCGGATACTGCAGATCGCGCGGCTGACGTCGCTGGGTGTCGGTTGCTCGATGCCTTGCTCGGTCAGGCGCTGACGCACCGGGCCGTATTCCAGATGCAGGTGGGCAACTCGATCAAGTTTGAAGCGCACCCGCAGGATCAGCCAACGCCCCGGCTGCTGCTTGAACAGGCTGTCGCGGTAGGCGAAGTTGCATTCTTCCAGGCTGAAGTCGCGCAGCTCGCCGGTCTGGCGATCCAGCGCGGTCAGCCCGGCGAACACATCCTTGATCTCGACGCCGTAGGCACCGATGTTCTGCATCGGCGCCGCGCCAACGGTGCCGGGAATCAGACTGAGGTTTTCCAGACCGGAAAAACCCAGCGCCAAGGTGTGTTGCACGAACGGATGCCACGGTTCGCCGGCTTCAGCCTCGATCACCACGCGGCTGCCGTCATCGCTGATCAGCCGAATGCCACGGCTGGCCATGCGCAGCACCAGCGCCGGGATATCAGCCGTCAGCAGCAGGTTGCTGCCGCCGCCGATCACCAGCAATGGCACGTCATGGGCAGTCGCATAGGCCAAGGCTTCGCGCACGTCGGCATCGCTGTGGGCCTCGGCGAACAACTGCGCGCGCACGTCCACGCCAAAACTGTTGAACGGTTTCAGCGAAATCTGGGGCTGCACCTGCAAACTCATAACCGGCCCTTCACTTCGATCAACAGTTGGTCACAGGCTGCTTCGATCAGATCCAGCACCTGCTCGAAACCCTGATCGCCGTCGTAGTACGGATCCGGCACTTCATCGACCACACCGGCATAACGGCGCAGGAACAGGTCAAGCTCGGCCTTGCCGGTGGACGGTTGCAGCGCCTTGAGGTTGCGCAGGTTGCTGTTGTCCATGGCCAGAATCAGGTCATAACTGGCGAAATCGGCACGGCTGACCTGCTGCGCACGTTGCGCCGACAGGTCGTAACCACGCAGTTTGGCCGCAGCCTGGCTGCGCTTGTCCGGCGGATTGCCGACATGCCAGTCACCGGTGCCGGCGGAGGCCACTTCGACCTGATCCGCCAGCCCCGCTTCGCGCAGTTTGTGGCGCAACACGCCTTCAGCGGTGGGCGAGCGGCAAATGTTGCCCAGGCACACGAACAGAACGCGCATCAGGCCTCCAGCAGGCGACGAACGCGCTCAAGATCTTCAGCGGTGTCGACACCGGTCGGCGGCGCGATCAACGCATCGGCCACATGAATCCGCACGCCGTGCCACAGAGCACGCAGTTGTTCGAGGGATTCAGTGTTTTCCAGCCAGCACGGGCCCCAGCTCACGAAGTCCTGAAGGAACCCGGCGCGGTAGGCATAAATACCGATGTGACGACGGTACGGCACACCTTCCGGCAACTGCTCGCGATTTTTGGCGAACGCATCGCGGGCCCAGGGCAAGGTCGCGCGACTGAAGGTCAACGCCAGACCATTGAGGTCGCTGACGACCTTGACCACGTTCGGGTTGAACAGGGTTTCGACGTCTTCGATCGGCTCGGCCAGGGTGGCCATGCGCGCTTCGGTGTGGGCGGCGAGGTTGGCGGCAACCTGATCGATCACGCTTGGCGGGATCAGCGGCTCGTCACCCTGCACGTTGACCACGATCGCGTCAGGCTCGAGGCCCAGTTTGGCGGCGACTTCAGCCAGACGATCGGTGCCGGAATTGTGATCTTCACGGGTCAGCACCACTTCAGCGCCGAACGCCTTGCAGGCTTCGACGATGCGCGCATCGTCAGTCGCGACCACCACACGGCTGGCGCTGCTTTTGCTCGCCTGTTCCCAGACATGCTGGATCATCGGCTTGCCGGCGATATCCAGCAGCGGTTTGCCCGGCAGGCGGGTCGAGGCGTAACGCGACGGGATGACAACGGTGAAAGCAGTGGTCATTTATCCAGACGCTCGTCAGTGGTCAGGGTACGCGCTTCGCTTTCGAGCATCACCGGGATGCCGTCGCGGATCGGATAGGCCAGGCCGGCGCCCTTGCTGATCAATTCGGTCTTGTCGGCGCTGAGCTTGAGCGGGCCTTTGCAGACCGGGCACGCGAGGATGTCGAGCAATTTGGTGTCCATGAACATTCCCTGGATAAAGAGTTAAGGCAAAAGACGATCGGGCAACAGGCGCATCAACTGGGTGTCGAACCAGGCCACGAAGGCCGGTGACGGCACGGCATCGACGGCCAGATACCACCAGTCGTCTGCTGCGAAGGCACGGCACTTCACCGCGTCCTTTTCGGTCATCACCAACGGCAATGACGGTGTGAAATTCAAGGCCTGCACGCTGTATTCGGCGTGGTCGGCAAACGCATGGGGGACTGCTCGCCAGTCTAGCGCTTCGAGGGTATTGAAGAAACGTTGCGGATTGCCGATCCCGGCCACTGCGTGCACCGCTTGACCAGGCGAAAAATGATCGAGCGGCTTGCGCTCGCCACTGCGCAGATTGACCAGCGCCGTCGCTTGCAGGCGAAACGCGAAGCCATCTTCGCGGTCCGCAGTGGCACCGTTGAACAGCACGCCATCGACGCTTTGCAGGCGTTCGATCGGCTCGCGCAACGGACCGGCCGGCAGGCAGCGCTGGTTGCCCAAACCACGGGCGGCGTCGATCAGCACCAGCTCCAGATCCCGCGCCATGCGGTAATGCTGCATGCCGTCGTCAGACAGGATCAGGTCCAGCGGTTCACTGGCGAGCAAGGCTTTGACCGCCGCGCTGCGATCAGGGTCGATCATCAGCGGTACGCCGGTGCGCTGTACGATCAACAGCGGCTCGTCGCCCGCGATCTCGGCGCTCTGCTCGGCGGTGACCCGCCACGGCAGTTGCGGCGGTTTGGCGCCATATCCACGACTGACCACACCAACCCGCAGGCCGGCGCGTCGGCAATGCTCGATCAGCCATAGAATCATCGGTGTCTTGCCGGTGCCGCCCACCGTGATGTTGCCGACCACGATCAACGGCACCGGTGGCTGATAGATCTGGCCTTCACCGTCGAGAAAACGCTGACGCTTGTTGACCACCACGCAGCGGTAGAGGATTTCCAGCGGCCGCAGCAACGTCAGGGCCGGATGCCCCTGATACCACGCGGCGAGCAAACGATCGGACAGGCTCATCAGGATTTGGGCGCCGCCTCGACCGTGGTCATGCGCAAATGGCTGAAACCGAGCTTGCCGGCTGCGTCCATGGCGGTGATCACCGATTGGTGTTGGGTCTTGCCGTCGGCACTGATCGACAACGGCATATTGGTGTCACCGTTGGCTTCTTTCTGCATGGCTTCCATCAGGGTTGCCAGGTCGTTCTTCGGCAGAACCCTGTTGTTCACCGAGAACACGCCTTCGGCGCTGATCGCGACATCCAGTTGCTTGAGCTGCTGGTCTTCGGCGGGCGAACCGCTGACCGATTCCGGCAGATCGACGCGCAACTGGGTCTCGCGGGTGAAGGTGGTGGTCACGACGAAAAACAGCAACAGGATGAACACCACGTCGATCAGCGACGCGAGGTTGATGTCGATCGTTTCCCGGGGTTTGCGACGGAATTTCACGCTTTGTCCCCGGCCAGGTCGACGTCACGGTCGCCCTGCACCACTTCGACCAGTTTGATCGCTTCCTGCTCCATGCCCACCACCAGCTCATCGATGCGGCGTTGCAGGAAACGATGGAAGAACACCGACGGAATACCGACCATCAGGCCCGCCGCCGTGGTGATCAGTGCCTTGGAGATACCACCGGCCAATACCGAGGCGTTGGTGGTCATGCCGGAACCGGTGAAGGCGCTGAAAATGTCGATCATGCCCAGCACCGTGCCCAACAGGCCCAGCAACGGCGACATGGCGGCAATCGTGCCCAGCGCGTTGACGTAGCGTTCGAGCTCGTGAATCACCCGCGCGGCGGCTTCTTCGATGCATTCCTTCATGATCTCGCGACCATGCTTGGAGTTGGCCAGGCCCGCGGCGAGGATTTCACCCAGCGGCGAATTGGCGCGCAGTTCCTTGAGTTTTTCTTTATTGAGCTGCTTGTCCTTGATCCAGACCCAGACCTGACCCAGCAGATGCTCGGGGGTGACGCGGCTGGCGCGCAGGGTCCACAGACGCTCGGCGACAATCGCCATGGCCGCGATGGAACTCAGAATGATCGGCAACATCATCCAGCCGCCGGATTTGACCAATTCCCACACAGTGACAGTCCCCTCGAAAAAGTGCGCCACTTTACCATACCGGTTCGCGATTAAGACCCGCTGCCCCGACGACCTGATGCCACATTCGGCGATCCCGCGATCAATGGTGTTTCAACGCCAGAAACGCCGTTGTTGACGCATCAGCCACGGCGCCTGAAAGCTGCCCAGGCGCAGTTGAATGGCGCCGTGCTGCGCGCTGTCGTAGATGCGCAGCCCTTGCTGGCGATAACGCGCGAGCACCAGCGGGTGCGGATGACCGAACGAATTGCCCTGCCCCCGGGAGATCAGCACCGAATGCGGCTTCAATGCCCGAAGCAGCGCCATCGAGGAGGAACTGCGACTGCCATGGTGCGGCGCCTGCAGCCAGTGCGTCGGCACGGCCAGCGGACTGTCGAGCAGAACCCGTTCGGTGGCGATGTCGATATCGCCGGTCAGCAGCAGGCGTTCGCCATTGGCCTCGATCTGCAACACACAGGAGCGCTGATTGCTGTCATTGGCGGCCGACCATTGCCACAGCTGAAAACTGACTCCGTCCCACTGCCACTGCCGCCCGGTTTCACAGGCCTCGGCCCGCAGTATGGCGGGCAGGCCCGGCGGATCGCCGCTGATCACCCGCGTCACTTTCAAGCCCCGCGATACCGCCAGCGCACCACCGGCATGGTCGGCGTCGGCATGACTGAGCAGCATCAGATCGATGCGCTCGACCCCGAGTTTGTGCAGCGTCGGCAGCACCACCCGCTCACCCAGATCGAAATCGCCGAAGCGTGGACCGGCGTCGTAGAGCAACGTGTGATGACGCGTACGGATCAGGATCGCCAGGCCCTGACCGACATCGAGCTGCCAGATATCGGCCAGCCCCTCGGCCACCCGCTCGCGAGGCGGCGCCACCAGAATCAGCAGCAACGGCCAGCCCAGCGGTCGTAATGGCACTCCGCGCGGCAACAGCAGCAAAAAGGCGCCGAGACTGCCGAGCAACAACGCCCACCACGGTAGCGACGGCGAGATCCACGCCGGCCAGGCCCCGGCAATCATCGACAAGCCGCGAAACAGCCAGTCGATCAAGCCACCCGCCAGCCACAGCAACCCCGCACCGACATAAGGCACCGGCAACAACAGCGTGCCGAGCAGCGCCGGTGGCAGCACCAACAGGCTTACCCACGGCACCGCCAACAGATTCGCCAGTGGTCCGCTGAGGCTGATCGGCAGATTCAGCGCCAGCAGCACCGGGCACAGACCCAGCGCGATCAGCCATTGCGCCCGCGTCCAGGTCTGCCACCATTTCCACGCACCGAGTCGGCCACCGAAGGTGAAAATCAAAATCCCCACAGCTGCGAACGATAACCATAGACCGGGACGCAAACTGGCCAACGGGTCGAGCAACAGCACCGCATTCAACGCCAGTAACAGCGGCCACCACGCGCCGAGATGGCGAAATCGCAGACGCCACAGCAGTACCAGCCCGACCATCACACAGGCCCGTTGCACCGGCACATCAAACCCGGCAAGCAAGCCGTAACCGAGCGCCGCGGCAAACGCCAGCCCGCAGGCCCAAGGCAGCCAAGTCCTGCGCAGCGGCCACCAGCCGTAGCGCGCCAGCCCGGCGACCAGCAGATACATCACCGCCGCCAACATCCCGATGTGTTGGCCGGAAATCACCAGCAGATGCACGGTGCCGGTGTCCTGCAGGATCTGCCAGTCCTCGCGACTGAGCCCGGAGCCATCACCCAGCACCAGCGCCGCCAATGCACCAGCCCGCCCTTGTGCATCGACTGCCAGCAAGCGCTGGCGAATGCCGTCGCGCCACGCCCAGTTTGCCTCGGCAAGGCGCTGACCATCCTTGATCGTACCTGTCGCGCCGATGCGTTGTGCCAGCAGCCAGGCTTCGTAATCGAAGGCATCGGGATTGAGCAAGCCGCCGGGGCGCTTGAGTTTCACTGCCAGACGCCAGCGCTCGCCACTTTTGACCGCTGGCCCGGCGTACCACGCCAGACGCATCAACGACGGCAGCTTGTCGTGGCGCGAGCGGGCATCGGCCAACTCGAAACGCACCACGCCCTCGCTGGTTTGCGGCAAGCCGACCACCCGCCCCTCGACCCAGCGGGTTTCACCGTCAAGTTGCGCCGGTAATCGCTCATCCAACGCCCACTGCGCACTGACGCAAGCCCAAGTGAAACCGAACAGCAGAAACGCCAAGGGATGGCTGCGAAACGGCAGCAACATCAGCCCCACCATGGGCAACAACATCATCAACCCGACCGGCGGTAAAACCGGCAAAAAACCTGCAACCAGCAAACCGGCTGCCAGCGCCATCATCCCTGTGCGCATAAGCCTGTCCTTGAGAGTGCCCTCACTAGGCTTAGCTGGCGTGGAGCACAAGCGTCGTCAACAATTGTCACAAAGTCTGAATGGGCGCTTCGTAGAATCCAGACATACTTGCCGCCTTAACCGACCGAGAAGCCTTATGCCCCGGCGCTTATTCAAACGTTACATGCCCGACCCGACGAGCATCAGGGAACACAAATCCTTACGCTTTCTCGGCAAGTTGCTGCATGACCCGAACCTCTGGCATCTCAATCGTCACTCGGTGGCCCGGGCGATGGCCGTCGGCCTGTTCGCCGCGTTCCTGCCGATTCCGGCGCAGATGCTGGTAGCCGCCGCACTGGCAATCACCGTGCGTGGCAATATGCCGATTGCCGTCAGCCTCGTGTGGCTGACCAACCCGATCACCATGCCGGCGGTATTTTTCTGCACTTATCAGGCCGGGGCCTGGTTGATGAATGTGCCTGCCCGTACCCTGCCCGATTCGTTGACCTGGGAATGGGTCAGCGGAGAGCTCTCGACCATGTGGCAGCCGTTTTTGCTGGGGTCGGTGGTATGCGGACTGCTACTCGGCATCCTCGCCTACTTCACGGTGATGCTCTATTGGCGCTGGTGGGTGGCGCGGCAATGGGCGCGGCGCAAGAAAAACCGCATGCGCTGAATGCAAAACGGCCTCCGCAGTGGAGGCCGTTTAGTTTTGTGTTGTCTGCATTCGCGAGCAGGCTCGCTCCCACACTGGATCAGGTCCGCATCCCGCGTCCACTCACCAGCAACCGCGCACAACCGAGATACAACACCACCGTCGCCACCAGCATGAAGGTGATCGCGATGCCGATCCGGATATCCGACACGCCAAGAATGCCGTAACGGAACGCGTTGACCATGTGCAGCACCGGGTTGGCAAGCGACACGGTCTGCCAGAACGGCGGCAGCAAGGTGATCGAGTAGAACACGCCACCGAGGTAGGTCAGCGGGGTCAGCACAAACGTCGGGATGATCGAAATGTCATCGAAGTTGCGCGCAAACACCGCGTTGATGAAGCCCAGCAGCGAGAAGATCGTCGCGGTCAGGATCACCACCAGCAAGGTCACGCCGAGGTGATGCACCTGCAGATGGGTGAAAAACAGCGACAGGATCGTCACGATGACCCCGACCATCAAGCCACGCAGCACGCCGCCAACGGTGTAGCCGATCAGGATGGTGTGCGGCGACACCGGCGAGACCATCAGTTCCTCGATGGAACGCTGGAACTTGCTGCCGAAGAAGCTCGACACCACGTTGCCGTAGGAGTTGGTGATCACCGACATCATGATCAGCCCCGGCACGATGTACTCCATGTAGGTGAAGCCACCCATGTCGCCGATCTGCCGACCAATCAGGTTACCGAAGATCACGAAATACAAAACCATGGTAATCGCCGGCGGCAGCAGCGTCTGCGGCCAGATCCGGGTAAAGCGGCGGACTTCCCGATACACGATGGTATTGAGGGCGACGAGGTTGGGACGGAACTCGGAACTCATACCGCCACCTTCGACAGATTCTTCTCTACCAGAGACACGAACAGCTCCTCGAGGCGATTGGTTTTGTTACGCAGGCTCAGCACTTCGATGTTCTGCTGCGCCAACTGGGTGAACAGCGCGGTGATACCCATGGATTTGTCGACCTGGACTTCCAGGGTATGGCCATCGAGCAACCGGGCGGGATAGCCGAGCAATTGCGGCGCGGCGTTCAAGTCGTTTTTCAGATCCAGCAGGAAGGTTTCGACGTGCAACTGGCCCAGCAGCTGTTTCATGCTGGTGTTTTCGACAATGGTGCCGTGGTCGATGATGCCGATGTTGCGGCACAGCTGCTCAGCCTCTTCCAGATAGTGCGTGGTGAGGATGATGGTGATGCCTTTCTGGTTCAGCTCGGTGAGGAACGTCCACATCGAGCGACGCAGTTCGATGTCGACGCCAGCGGTCGGCTCATCGAGGATCAGCAGGCGCGGCTCATGCACCAGGGCGCGGGCGATCATCAGTCGGCGCTTCATGCCACCGGACAGCGAACGCGAGGGCACATCGCGCTTGTCCCACAGGCCGAGCTGGGTCAGGTACTGCTCGGCGCGTTCCTTGGCGATTTTCGCCGGAATGCCGTAGTAACCGGCCTGGGTCACGACGATGTCGAAAGTCTTTTCGAACTGATTGAAGTTGAATTCCTGGGGCACCACGCCGATCGAGCGCTTGAGCGCGGCGGGGTTCTTGTCCAGGTCGTGACCGAAGATATTCACCGTGCCGCTGGTCTTGTTGACCAGAGTCGAGAGAATGCCGATGGTCGTGGATTTGCCAGCGCCGTTAGGGCCGAGCAAGGCGAAAAAATCACCTTCGGCGACGTCCAGATCGATACCACTCAAGGCCTGGAACCCGTTGCCGTAGGTTTTGGTTAGCTGCCGGATGGACAGAGCGGAACTCATATCGGATTTACGCACCAAGAAGGGAAGAAGAGGAAAGATTGGGCCGGGCGGCGGACAAAACAACCACGGCGCGTGAACGCAATGGTGCTTGCCGCCGCCACACAAGTACAGTCAAGTGTGTCGATAGTTATTATCAAGTCAACGCGGTCATGACCGCTTTCTGATACGCCGGACGCTGCTTCAACCGTGCATACCAGGCTTCCAGATGCGGCTGCGAGGCACGCTCGATGGGCATCTCGAACCAGGCATAAATGAAACTGCCCAGCGGAATATCGCCCATGCCGATGTCGCTGCCGGACAGATACGGCTGGCGGGCGAGGGCCTGATCGGCCATGGACAGCAGCGCTGTGCACTCCTTGATCGCCGCGTTGATCGCCGGCCAGTCCTGCTTGTCTGCCGGTGTGCGCAATACGCCCCAGAACACCGTGCGAAACGGTCCGGCAAAACTGGAGGTGGTCCAGTCCATCCACTTGTCCGCGATGGCCCGGGCCTGCGGGTCAGCCGAGTACCACGCACTGTCTGGCGCATGTTTGGCCAGCAGATAACGCACGATGGCGTTGGATTCCCACAGCACGAAGCCGTCGTCCTCGATCACCGGTACCCGACCGTTCGGGTTCATCGCCCGATATTCGGGCGTATCAACCACTCCGAAGGCGCCACCGGCATCAATCGCCTCGTAGGCCAGGCCCAACTCCTCGGCGGCCCACAGTGGTTTCCTGACATTCGATGAGTTTTTCCGTCCCCAGATCTTCAGCATGACCGCCTCTTTTCCAATGCGTGGGCAAGCAGCATACGCCGGATCAGGCACGGCTCAAATCACTCTGCAGATCACCCAGCACCGTCGCCTGGTGTTCGCCGAACAGATGCGGGTAGCACTTTTCCAGGTGTTCGAAAAAGAATCGCTCCGGCACATCGGCGAACTGGCCGTGATCGACCAGATATTCCATCAGCAGCGCGCCATCACGGTTGTACGGGTGGAAAACGCTGTCGTTGATCCCGTCGAACTCCAGCGGCGCAACGTTGAACAATTCGCAGAGCTTCTGGTTGAAGGCCGGTGTGGCCTTGACCCAGCGCTCGTTGAGAAACAACTCGGTGTAGCCGTGCATGGCGAACACATCGCTGCGCAACAGCTCCAGCAAACGCGGGGTCGACAGGTGATTCCTGACGTCGGCCAGACCAATGCGCGCGGGAATGCCGCAATGCCGCGCACACCCGGCGAGCAATGTGGCCTTGGGCACGCAATAACTTTCCCCGGCCGCCAGCGCGTAACTGCCACACAAGGTCTGCGGGTCGAGGCTGAAGGTATACGGGTTGTAGCGCACCGCTTCACGCACGGCGTAATAGAGACTGATCGCCTGCGCGAGCGGGTCGCGGCTGGCACCCCGGTGCTGTTCGGCGAACTCCACCACCGCCGGGTGGTCACTATCGATGAAGCGGCCGGGACTCAGATACTCGCGCATGACGATGTTCTCCTGGGTGAGTCCCGAGTCTAGCGACAGCTCAAGCACAGAGATAACGACGTTTCGGCCAAACATGGACGCAAAGACGCGGGAACGGCGAACGATTTCCCACGGATGTTGCCCACCGAACCTACGAAAACCATCCGGGGTTTCCCACAAGTTCAATCACCATGTTCTGACCAACCCGTTTTACAGATGCCGTCTAAGCTCTGGAGGGTCGGTTTGCCTTGGTTCACGGAGGATTACATATGCTGTTGTTGTGGATACTGGTTCTGATCGTCGGTGTGGCGTACCTCGCCCACCGTCGCATCGCCCCCCTGCCCGCGTTGGGTATCGTCGCCATTTACCTGCTGGCGATGGGCATTTTCAGCCATGCTCCGGGCTGGTTGCTGCTGGTGTTCTGGGTCGTGCTCGCAGCGGTTGCCGCGCCTTTGCTGCTGCCCGACCTGCGCCGCAAACACTTCACCGCGCCGCTGTTCAACTGGTTCCAGAAAACCCTGCCGCCGATGTCGCAGACCGAGCGCGACGCGATCGATGCCGGTACCGTCTGGTGGGACGGTGAACTGTTCAGCGGGCGTCCGGACTGGGACAAACTGTTGTCCTATCCAAAAGCGCAACTGAGCGAAGAGGAACAAGCCTTCATCGACGGTCCGACCGAAGAACTCTGCGCAATGGTCACTGACTGGCAGATCGGCCAGTCGATGGATCTGCCACCCGAAGCCTGGAGCCACATCAAGGAACACGGCTTCTTCGCCCTGATCATTCCCAAGGAGTTCGGCGGCAAGGGCTTTTCCGCCTACGCCCACTCGCAAGTGGCAATGAAACTCGCGACCCGCAGCGGCGACCTCGCCTCGACGGTGATGGTGCCCAACTCCCTCGGCCCGGCCGAACTGCTGCTGCATTACGGCACCGACGAGCAACGCAATCACTACCTGCCGCGGCTGGCCCGTGGCGACGACATTCCGTGCTTCGCCCTCACCGGCCCGCTGGCCGGCTCCGATGCCGGCGCCATGCCGGACACCGGGATCATCTGCAAAGGTGAATGGGAAGGCCAGGAAGTCATCGGCCTGCGCCTGAACTGGGAAAAACGCTACATCACCCTCGGCCCGGTCGCGACCCTGCTGGGCCTGGCCTTCAAGGCCTACGACCCGGAGCATCTGCTGGGCGACAAGGAAGACCTCGGTATCAGCCTGGCGCTGATCCCTACCGATACCGCCGGCGTGCAAATCGGTCGTCGTCACCTGCCACTGGGTGCCGCTTTCATGAACGGCCCGAACTCGGGCAAAGACGTGTTCATTCCGCTGGACTTCCTCATCGGCGGCCAGGAAATGCTCGGCAAGGGCTGGATGATGCTGATGAACTGCCTGTCCGTCGGGCGTTCGATTTCGCTGCCTGCAGTCGGCACTGGCGCGGCCAAGTTCACCAGCCTGGTGACCGGTCAGTACGCGCAGATTCGTGAACAGTTCAACGTCCCGCTGTCGGCCTTCGAAGGCATTCAGGAAGCGATGGCGCGCATCGGCGGCAACGCCTGGATGATGGACGCGGCGCGCATGCTGACTGCCAACGCGGTGGATCTGGGTGAGAAACCGTCGGTGCTGTCGGCGATCCTCAAGTACCACCTGACCGAACGCGGCCGCGAGTGCATCAGCCACGCCATGGATGTGCACGGCGGCAAGGCGATCATCATGGGGCCGAAAAATTACCTCGGTCGTAGCTGGAACGGCGCGCCGATCTTCATCACCGTGGAAGGCGCGAACATTCTCTCGCGCAACTTGATGATCTTCGGTCAGGGCGCCATTCGCTGCCATCCGTTCGTCCTCAAGGAAATGGCCCTCGCCGGCCGCGACGACAAAGACCAGGCACTGAAAGAGTTCGATGGTCTACTGCTCAAGCACATCGGTTTTGCCGTCGGCAACGCCGCCAGTACGCTGGTGCTGAACTTGGGCTTCGGCCACTTCGAACATGCGCCTGGGGACAGGATCAGCCAAGGTTATTTCCGCGCACTCAACCGTCAGGCCGCAGCATTTGCCATGCTCGCCGACTTCAGCATGATGTTGCTGGGCGGCGAACTGAAACGTCGCGAACGCCTGTCCGCGCGTCTGGGCGATGTATTGAGCAACCTGTATCTGGCCTCGGCCGCGCTCAAGCGTTATCACGACCTGGACTCCCCGGCGCATATGGAGCCGTTGTTCCGTTGGGCCATGGAAGAAAGCCTCGGTCAGTCGGAACGAGCGCTGGATGAACTGCTGAGCAACTTCCCGAACAAAGTGTTCGGCTATCTGTTGCGAGTAATCGTGTTCCCGTTCGGTCGTCGCCACAAAGGCCCTTCGGACAAACTGGGTGCCGAAGTGGCAGCTGTGATCGGTCGCGCCAAAGGCGATCCGACCCTCGAAGAATTGCTCGCCGGCTGCTATCGCCCGCAGTCTGCCGACGATGCCGTCGGTGCCCTGCAACACGCCAGCGATCTGCTGACTGCCGCGCAACCGCTGCACAAGAAACTGCACACGGCGCTGAAAAGCGGTCAGGTCAAACCGGTCGCTGGCGAACACGCCATCGACGCTGCGCTGGAGGCCGGGGTGTTGCAAGCGGCGGAAGCGCAGACCCTGCGCGATGCCGAAGCGGCACGGCGCAAGGTGATCGACGTCGATGATTTCGACAAGGAAGAGCTGAAGCTGGCTGAGGGTAAAGTCCGCTGATGCTGACGACCGTGTAGCTGTTTATTTATGAAAAACGGGCGCGAGAGCTTTATACTCCCGCGCCCGTTTTGCTCTTGAGGACTTATCTCGTGTCCAACGTCGTTGCCGATCATCTTGTTTTGCTCGACCATCTGCGCAGTATTCTGGTCGCCGTAGGTGAGGCCGAACAGGTTCCCGAAGAAAGCCATGCCTTGTTCCTGGAGCGCTTCGACGAACTGCTGGCGTCCCTGCCGATCGACCCGATCGAAAGCCAGTACCTGGGCCAGGACATCCTGACCCAAGTGATTACCCGTTATCCGCAAATTGCCCACCTGATTCCACGGGATCTGCTGTGGTTCTTCGCCGGCGACTGCCTGCACTACCTGTCTGATGAAGAAATCGATCTGTATCAGGCACTGGAAGAACGTCGCTACGAAGCCGAACAGAACGACGAACCGTTCGACTGGAATCAGGAAAAACAGCTGATGGCGATGTCTGCTCAGGACAGCAAGCACTGATTTAATGGTTTGAAGATCAAAAGATCGCAGCCTGCTGCAGCTCCTACACAGATCTCGTGTACGCACGTTCAATGTAGGAACTGCCGCAGGCTGCGATCTCTTGCTTTTAAAGCAGCCCCTCGCTCTCCGGTAATTCATACGCCATCGCCAGATTATTCGGCGCCCCCGCCTTCCCCGGCTTGCTCAACGTCGGCTCCTTCTCCAGGCACTCCACCAGATAATCGATGAACACCCGCAGCTTCGGCGGCAGGTAACGCGTCGGCGAATGCAGCAACCACAGCCCACCATGATACGAAGCCAGGAACGTCCATTCCGGCAGCACCTGCACAATCAACTTCTGCTCCAAGGCATAGCGCGCGGTGAAGTACGGCAGGCTGCCGATACCGATGTGCTGCAACACTGCTCCCAGCCGCACGCCGGTATGGTTGGCGGCATAGCGGCCACGCACGCCGACGGTCACCGCTTTACTGCCCTTCTTGAATTTCCAGCGTGCATCGCTCGGGGTTTCGCCCAGATAGATGCAACTGTGATCAAGCAGGTCATGCGGGTGGGTCGGGGTGCCGTGTTCGGCCAGGTATTGCGGGGTGGCGCAGAGCAAATGGTCGATGGTCAACAACTGCCGCCCGACCAGCCCCGCCGGTGGTCGATCAGTGATGCGAATCGCCAGATCGACATGATCGTCAATCAAATCAACCTGCCGGTCTTCCAACAGCAACTCGACATCGACCTTGGGATAACGCCGCAGAAACTCGGGCATGTGCGGATGAATCACGAAACGCCCGACCGCTTTCGGCACACTGACCCGCACCAGCCCTTCCGCCTCGTGGGTGAACTGCCCGCTGATCTCCATCACCGATTTGGCGGCGCTGACCATCTCCTGACAGCGCTTGAACACTTCCTCGCCACCGTCACTCAAGCGCAATTTGCGGGTGGTGCGCTGCAGCAAACGCGTGGCCAGGGCCTTTTCCAGCCGGGAAATGCTGCGACTGATCGCCGACGGCGACGAACCGAGTTGGCGGGCAGCCTCGGAGAAACTGCCGGTCTCTACGACCTTGACGAAGATCGCCATTTCACCGAGCAGTGGCAGCGGTAGATTGATGCTCACAGCGCACAAGTCCTTTGATGTTTGAACGGATTATCACGTTATTGCACGATTCATATAATAAAAATAGAAACTTTAATAAGGGCATGGAATATGACGCTTCGCCTCTTTTTCCATAGTGATGACCTCAAGGCCAATGTGGAAGTCCTCGACTGCACGCCCCATGAGAACGAATTTGCCGTGGTGCTGCGCGCCACCCTGTTTCACCCGCAAGGCGGTGGTCAGCCTTGTGATACCGGCATGATCGGCGAAAGCCAGGTGCTGCGCGTGGTGCAGGAACCCGACCGGATCGTGCATTACGTCGATCGTCCGGTGAAACTGGGCATGACCTGTATTCACGTCGATGAACAACGTCGCCGCTACAACACCCGCATGCATTCTGCCGGGCATTTGATCGGGCATTTCGTCCAGGCCATGGGCTGGACACCAATCAAGGCGCACCACTGGCCAGACGAAGGCCGGGTGCAGTTCAAACCGGGCGATGCCGCTCAGGAACTCGACGCACCAACCGTTCAACACGGAATAAGTCAGTGGATCGAGCACGATCTGCCGCGCCTGACCTCGCTGCGCGAGGGCGCGCGGGAAATTGGTTTTGGCGAACTGCCGGCCTACGGTTGCGGTGGCACCCATGTACGCAGCCTGAAGGATTTGGGCACAGTCACGATCGCCTCCCTTTCGCAGAAGAAAGGCACGTTATCCGTCCACTACAGCGTGGATTAAGCATCTCGGGCGTTGCGCCACGCAGCGTCCGACGCCGGGGGAACCGCATTCGCCGGTTCCGTTGACTATCGATAGATGGACCTAAAAACAATGATGCTAGACGTCGAGCGTCTCGATGAGACGTGCATAAAAAAACTGGCCAACGAAGAAGTCCTCGCCATCCGCGTCAAAGGCTTTTTGCCCGAGACGCTGGCGATCCAGATTGGCGACAAGATTCTGGCTCCGGGCTTCGAGGGCTACATCAACGCGCCGAGCATCGGCCGGATCGGCATGGCGTTTTACGAGGCGGAAAACCAGCCGTTGCTGATCGAGGACTACTTCGAACGCGCCGCCAGTAACATCGCCGAACTGCGCGAGCGTTGTGCGCCCTACTCCTCGCCGGTCGACACCCTGCGCTGCATGCTCGATGAGTCATGGCCGGCCGGTGCCCATCTGGAAAACCTCTACGGCCGCAAGATGTACGTCGGCCTGTCACGGGTGGTCAAACCCGGCGTGTGCTTTCTTGCCCATCACGACATTTTCGCCAAAGACGCCCCGGACAGCTTTCAGGCCCGCAGCCTGGAGGCGCAGTTCGCCTGCAACGTCTACCTGAACATGCCGACCGAAGGCGGCGCGCTGCAGATGTGGGACGACGACATCACCCCGGATCAGTTCGACGAGATGCGCGGTGACAGTTACGGCATCGACCCGTCGCTACTCGGCCCACCGACCCTTGAAGTGCGGCCGCAACCGGGAGATTTCATCATGTTCAATTCGCGCTGCATGCACTCGGTCACCCCGGGCGTGGCAGATCCGCGACTGAGCCTTTCGTTCTTTGTCGGCTATCGCGGCAATGCTTCACCCCTGACCTTCTGGAGCTGAGATGTTATCGAACTACCTGGGCGAGTTTCTGGCGCTGGCCACCATTCACTTTCTGGCCGTGGTCGCTCCCGGCCCGGACTTCGCTGTCACCATCCGCCAGAGCGTACGCTTCGGCCGACTGGTGGGGATCTGCACCGCACTGGGGATCGGCGCCGGTATTTCCGTGCACGTTCTCTACACGTTGCTCGGCGTTGGCGCTCTGATGCACACCACACCGTGGTTGCTGACGGTGGCCAAGGTGATCGGTGGCGCGTACATCTTTTACCTCGGCATCAGCCTGATTCGCAGTAAACCGAAAACCACGCTTGAGGGCGAGAAAAGCACGGACGAACCACTGGTTGCGCAATCGCTGTTCAAGGCGTTCAGCACCGGTTTTCTGACCAATGCCACCAATCCCAAGGCCACGCTGTTTTTCCTGGCGATCTTCACCACCATCATCAGCGCCAGCACCCCGCTGGAAATCCAGGCGCTGTACGGGGTGTGGATGTGCTTCGTGAATGCGCTGTGGTTTGTGATCGTCGCGCTGTTTTTTTCCAGCAGCCGGGTGCGAACCCTGTTCATGCGCATGGGTCATTGGTTCGAACGCAGCATGGGCGTGATCCTGATTCTGTTCGCCGGCAGGCTGGTGCTGTCGATGTAAAAGCCGCGTTCAAAGCAAAGGCCCGATCGGTTGAACGCCGATCGGGCCTTTTTCGTTTGTGCGCCGCTTTTGCATTTCTGTGCGACGGATCCCACTTCAGGGGCTCCCCTTCAACACCTTCGCGGTGTTAGTTTGGAAAAGATTTGTTTCATCTTTCAAACACTTCCCACTCAACTGCCTGCAAAGGAATGCCCATCGCAATGCATTTTTCCCTCAAGCGTCTGGCTGCTGCCAGCCTGGTTCTGGCCAGTCTCTCGTCGTTCACCCTGCCTGCTCAGGCCAACATCACCCCCGAGCAAAGCGCTGCGCTCCTCAAGACCTTCAGCGATACGACGGTCAGCGATTTTCGTCAGTTTCTCGGTGCCGTAGCCAAGAGCGATCTGAGCAAGACCGACAACCTCGCCCCGGCGATCAATGGCTTTCTCGACAACAAGACCCTGACCGCCGAACAGCAGAACGAGATCTATCGCCTGCTGGGCATCTACACCCGCGTGAAGTACGGCAAAGCCGCCCTCGAAACCCTGCGCGAACTGGTGGAAATCCCGACCTTCCAGAAAGAGGGCGTGGCCCAGCACGACAATCCGGAGTTCATCAAGATCGCCGAAAAGATCAAGAACCTGGCCGAATCGTTCAACCTGAAGTTCCGCAACGTCGACAACCGCGTCTATGAAATTTCCCTCGACGGCAGCGGCGACGAAGTTGTGGGCATTCACGCGCATGCCGACGTGGTGCCGGTCACCCCGGAAAACTGGGTACTGAAAGACGGTACCAAACTCGATCCGTTCAAAGTCACACTGATCGGCGACCGCATGTATGGCCGCGGCACCGAGGACGACAAGAACGGCATCGTCGTCGCGATGTACGCGATGAAAGTGATCAAGGAAGAAAAGCTGCCGCTGGCACGCAACTTCAAACTGCTGGTCGACACCACCGAAGAAACCTCCGGCGACGCGATCCCGTATTACTTTGAACACAACCCGACGCCGAACTACAACATGGCGCTGGACGGCGGCTATCCGGTGGTCATCGCCGAAAAAGGCTACGGCATCGTCATGGCCAACTTCCCACTGCGCAAGGCTGAAGGCAGTGGCGCAGAAATCATCTCGATGACCGGCGGCCTGGCGACCAACCAGATTCCATCGGTTTCGGTTGCTACCCTCGTCACCGACAAGCCTGAGCAACTAGCGGCGAGCCTGCAAAAGGCCGGCAACGAGTACGCGAAAAAACACGGCGGCAACTTCGAAGTCGCGGCCAAGGTTGACGGCAAAGACGTCAAACTGACGATTACCGGCGTATCAGCGCACTCCTCCGAGCCCGAGTCCGGCGTCAATCCGGTCGCGCGGATGCTCGACTTCATCAACAGCCTCGACGGCAAGGTGGCGCTCAAGCACAACCAGATCACCGACGCTGCACGCTATGCGTCCAACAATTGGGGCCTGGATTACCTGGGCAAGAAACTCGGCGTGGGTTTCTCCGATTCGTTCATGGGTCCGTTGACCACTTCCCTGACCTATGTGGGCGTCGACGACAAAGCCTTCAAACTGGCGGTCAACCTGCGCGTGCCGAAGGGTAAATCACCGGAGGTACTGAAGAAGGAAATCGCTGACAAGCTCACGGCCTGGAGCAAGAAAACTCACGTCGCCGTGGACTTCACCTATTCGATCGCCGAACCGATGTACCGCAATCCGGAAGGCGAATGGGTGAAAGCACTGCTGGCGGTAGCCACTGAAAACCTGGGCATGAAGCACGAGTTCGGTACGTCTGCCGGCGCAACGTCGGTGCATGAATTGCCGAACGGCGTGCAATTCGGCCTGGCCCGACCTGAAGTCAAATACACCGGCCATACCGATGGCGAGTTCAAGACGGTTGACCAGTTCCTGCTGGACCTGCAGATCGTCACGGAAATGATGGGGCGTGTCGGGCAACTGCCGAAGCTCTGATAAGACACGGGCCCGTGATTCAGCGGGCCTGACGTGAAAACAAAAAAGGACCCGAAGGTCCTTTTTTGTTGCGCGACAAATACTGCACAAACAAAAACGCCGATCATCACTGATCGGCGTTTTTGTGAAATTGGAGCGGGAAACGAGACTCGAACTCGCGACCCCGACCTTGGCAAGGTCGTGCTCTACCAACTGAGCTATTCCCGCAATGGCGTCCCCTAGGGGACTCGAACCCCTGTTACCGCCGTGAAAGGGCGGTGTCCTAGGCCACTAGACGAAGGGGACAGGCTACAACTTTCACTAATAAAAACGCCGCTCACTGAGCGGCACTTTTAGAATTTGGAGCGGGAAACGAGACTCGAACTCGCGACCCCGACCTTGGCAAGGTCGTGCTCTACCAACTGAGCTATTCCCGCAAATGGCGTCCCCTAGGGGACTCGAACCCCTGTTACCGCCGTGAAAGGGCGGTGTCCTAGGCCACTAGACGAAGGGGACACGCTACCCGGAACACATGGTGTGTGTTTCGGTGTCCAGATCCGCATCCGAAGACTTGGTTCTGGTTTCACTCAGCCCCGCCCGAAAGCAGTGCCGTTTAAAATTGGAGCGGGAAACGAGACTCGAACTCGCGACCCCGACCTTGGCAAGGTCGTGCTCTACCAACTGAGCTATTCCCGCATTGGCGTCCCCTAGGGGACTCGAACCCCTGTTACCGCCGTGAAAGGGCGGTGTCCTAGGCCACTAGACGAAGGGGACACGCTACAACATTCACTCCCTGCGGCGTTTCGCTGTGTGCTTTACGCTGCAAGTGGCGCGCATTCTATGGATGGTTTGAGAGGTCGTCAACCCCCGAATATAAATTTATTTAAATCAATGACTTCGACCTGCTTTACGGGAGCATTCGGGGTTTTCCGTCGCCCGACGATTGACGCCTATATTCCGCCACTCGCCAAGACGCTATAGTCCACCGCTCAGTGATGGCAATCTGCACTTCCAGCGCCAGCATTCATATAAGCAGTGCGCAGCCGATACAGATTGAAGCTGCCGATCCAACTCGTCGAGCGGCGCTAGGCGCCTAAATGCCCAGCCACTAAACTCGCACGCGAACCCTATAAAGAGGTCTTACCGGTGACACCACTCATGATCACCCTGCTAGTCGTAGCCGGGATCGCAATTCTGATCGCCATTGGCTACATGAACCATGTGGTGGAAAACAACAAACTGGAGAAGGCCCGCACCAAGATCGAACTCAACGATCGCCTGCGCCGCTGCGGCGAACTGACCGAAACTTTCCCCGGCCAGTTCATGACCCCGGCGCTCAAGCTGTTGCTGACCCGTCTGGAATTGAACGTCTGCCAGCGCCTGCTGAACCTGGAAAAAACCAGCGCCACGACCAAAGCACGAATCACCGAACTGAGCGCACTGGTGGCCCAGGGCGAATCGATCCCGGTCAACAACCCACCGGCACCGATCCTGACCGAAGCCAAAGCCAAGGACGTCCGCTTCCTGCTCGAAGCCCTGCACGGCCAGATCACCCGCGCCGCCCACGACGGCTTCCTGCCACCAAACGAAGCCAAACACTGGATCAAAGAAGTCCGCCACATCCTGGTCCTGCTGCACATCGAATTCTTCAACAACCTCGGCCAACAATCCCTGCAACAAAACCAGCCCGGCCAGGCCCGCCTCGCCTTCGAACGCGGCGTGCAATACCTGCGCAAACAGCAAGACCCGCAGATGTACTCGGAACAACTGCAATACCTGGAAAAACTGCTGGCCCGCGCCAACGCCCAGGTCATGGACAAGATTGCTCCAGTCGAAGGCGAAGTGAACCAGTTGACCGAAGGTCTCAAGGAAGTCGAAGCCGATGCGGACTGGAAAAAGAAAGTGATCTACGACTGATTGTCGAAAGTTGAGGAAAAGCCACCGAGAGGTGGCTTTTTTGTGAGTGATGGGCTGACTGCCATTGCGAACATTCAGTTAGAGATTGGTTGGCAGTCAGGCCACCTTCGCGAGCAAGCCCGCTCCCACAGTGGGCATGAGTTTATTCAGTTGGAGATTGGTCGGCTGTAGGGCCGCTATCGCCAGCAGGCTGGCTCCCACAGTGGGATTGAGGGTATTCAGTTGGAGAGTGGTTGGCTGTCAGGCCGTCTTCGCGAGCAAGCCCGCTCCCACAGTGGGATTGAGGGTATTAAGTTGGAGATTGGTCGGCTGTCAGGCCGCCATCGCTGCCAAGCCAGCTCCCACAAGATCAAGATCAAGATCAAAAGATCGCGGCCTTCGGCAGCTCCTACACAGGATGAGCGCAAGCTCGGCTGCAGCTCTTGATCTTGCCGTGCCGGCCCCATCGGCAGGCTGAGTGGAGGGGTTTATCCGGGGGTGGGAGCGCAGCGACGTTTGGCGCAGCCAAACACATCGAGAGGAGGTGCAGCGAAGCAAACCGGAGGCGATGCCCCCGGATGAATCCCGCAACGAAGGAACCCGAGCCTAAGCGAGGGCCGTACGCCGGGGCCAAGCCTTTTGCTTACTTTTCGGCGTCTGGAAAAGTGAGCCGCTGTAAGAGCGGAACCATAAGAAGCCGTTACCGCAGCAACGGATATTCACACCCCCCAACCAAGAACCTGGTCGGCCCAGAGGCCGCCAAGTCAAAGCCGAAAATGCCCAACCATCCCCTTGAGCTCCCCCCCCAACCGCGCCAGCTCAACACTCGAAACCGCATTCCCCCGCATCGCAATCGAAGACTGATCCGCACTCGCGCGAATACTCGTCACACTGCGATTGATCTCCTCAGCCACCGAACTCTGCTCCTCCGCCGCCGCCGCAATCTGCTGATTCATCTGCTGAATCAGCGAAACCGCCGCCGCAATACTGCCCAACGCACTCTCCGTCTGCAGCGCATCACTGACCGCCAGCTTCACCAATTCACCACTGCTCTGAATCTGCTGCACCGACGAATGCGCTGCCGAACGCAAAGCACTGACCAGCCGCTCGATCTCCTCGGTCGATTGCTGGGTACGCCGCGCCAACGCACGAACCTCATCAGCCACCACCGCAAAACCCCTGCCCTGCTCCCCGGCCCGCGCCGCCTCGATCGCGGCGTTGAGGGCCAGCAGATTGGTCTGCTCGGCCACGCTCTTGATCACATCCAGCACCGTGCCGATGTTCTGGATCTGCGCACTGAGGCTTTCGATGCTCGAACTGGCCGACGTCGCCGAATCCGCCAGTTGTTCGATCCGCGCCATGCTCTGGCGCACCACCTGCTGCCCACTCTCGACCTTGCCATCCGCCGTTTGCGCGGCCAGCGCCGCCTCCTCGGCGTTACGCGCCACGTCATGCACGGTGGCGGTCATCTGGTTCATGGCGGTGGCCACCTGCTCGGTTTCTTCCTTCTGGCTGTTGACCTCAAGGTTGGTCTGCTCGGTCACTGCCGACAGCGATTGTGCTGAACTGGCCAACTGTTCAATTCCCGCCTGCAAACCGCTGACGATCGTGCTCAGCCCGGCGCCCATCTGCTGCATCGCCAGCATCAGCTGGCCAATTTCATCACGACGGGTGACCTCTACCCTCGCACTCAAATCCCCGGCCGCAATCTGCTGTGCGACCCGCATCACACTGCGCAACGGCGCGACGATCAACCGGGTAATGACCCACGCGGCAATCAGTCCGACCAGCAATGCCAGCGCCGAAGAACCGATGATCAACACCGAGTTCTTCTTCAGTTCCGCCTGCATCGCGCCATCCTCTGCGCCATACGCCTGATCCACCCGCTCCATCACCTGAGCCGCGCGCTGGTGCAGTTGTTCGTAGACGGTTTTTTCCTGGGCCAGCAGGCCGGTGTACTCGGCGAGTTTGTCGTTGAAACCGGCGATGTGCCCGGACACTTCATTAAGGACTGTCAGGTAGCCCTCATCCTTGACCGTGGTCTTCAACTGCTCGGCCTGAGCCTGGGCCTGAGCGGCCTGCTCGATATTGCCCTTGCCGGCACTGTCGGCATCGCCCTTGCGGCTCTGGTCCAGACGAATTCGCGCCTCGTTCATCGCCTGCAGCATCAACCGCGACACCTGGCTGACCTGACTGGCCTGTTCGATGAACTGCGCACCGTCCTTGCCTTCGGTGTCCTTCAAGGTATACGCGCCATCATCGGCCAGCCCGGCTTGCAGCACATCGAGATTGTTGGCCACGCTGGACACCGACCAACTGGCCATTTCCAGCGCCAGATCCTTGGCCTGGGTCAGCGAGACGAACTCATCGAAAGCCTTGCGATAGGCACCCAATGCTTGCTCGACATCGCCCATCACCGCCACGTTGGCCGGGGATTGCGCCTTGAGTTGCGCCGCCTGGGCCAGCAAACCGTCGACACCTTCGTGCAAGGCATCGACGGTTTTCGGGTTGCTGTGCAGCGCATAGTCCTGCTCCAGCAGTCGCACCTTGAGCAACGCGCTGTTGAGTGACGACATCTGCTTCAGCCCATCGAAACGATGACTGATGGTCTGCAGGGACCAAACACCGATGGCAGCCACCAGCGCAGTCAACAGCAGCACCAGCACGAACCCGATACCCAGTTTCTTCGCCATACCGAGGTTGGCAAAACGTCCTTGCACGGCGGAAATCATTGCGCTTAGTCCCCTGCCAAAGTCTGTTGCCGAAGATTCGCAACGGCCATGGAGCAGCACAAGTCTCTGGCGTCGGAATAATGGCAAAAAGCTACGCACGCGTCGTTTTCAGAACGCTTGAGGTCGATTCACACGGGTGCTGCGAAAAAACTGTCGGGCGCGCGGATCACAGGCATAGGCGACATTGATTCGCTGCCACTCACCGACTTCGCCACTCAAACTGAAAGCCCCCGGCGCACACAGGCGCACGCCACTGCACTGCGCCTGACTGTGCAAGCGGGCAAGATCGCTCAGCGGTGCGCGGGCCCAGATGAACAGCCCGCCGCACGGCTTGCCGAAAACCTCCCAGTCGGCATCTTCCAACGCCTGTAATGCGGCAATCCGATCAGTATTGAGGCGCTGACGCTGACGCTGGACCATTTTGCGATACGCCCCATTGGCCAGGAGACTGGCCAGCACCGCCTCGTTGAAGCTCGAGGCGCCCATGCTGCTGATCATCTTGACCCGCGCCAGACGCGCAATCAGCGAGGGTTCGGCGTACACGAACCCGACGCGCAGCGAGCTGCTGAGCGTCTTGGAAAAACTGCCGATATAAATCACTCGCTCATCGAGTGCCGCCAGGCGCGTACCGTTACCATTGTGCAGGTCGGCGTAGACATCGTCTTCGATCACGCGCACATCGTGGGCGTTGCACAACTGCAGAATCTGTTGCGCCACGCCCAGTGTCAGACAGGAGCCGGTGGGATTGTGGTGATGGCTGTTGATGAACATCGCCACCGGCCGGAATTGCCTCAACAGCGTCTCCAGTGCCTGGGGATCAGGCCCGCTCGGGGTGCGACGCACTTCCAGCAATTGCACGCCATGCAGGCGCAACAGCTCGAACAACGGCGCGTACCCGGGGCTTTCGACCACAACGCAATCCCCGGACTTGAATAGCGTGCGTACCAGCAGATCGAGCGCGTGGCTGGCACCGGAAGTCGTCAGGACCTGTTCTTCCCGGGCCTGGACGCCGATCAGCCTGAGGCGCTTGACGATCTGCTCGCGCAGCGCCGGCAGCCCCAGCGGGCTGCTGTAATTGAACAGGCTAGCCATGTCGGTACGGGCCACCTCACGGATCGCGTAACTCAGGTCATCGGACTCCCGCCAGCTTTGCGGCAAGCCACCTTCGCCGAGCTTCAAACAGTTTTCTGCCGGCCCGCAGTCAATTCCGAGCAACCCGCTGCCGTGCGCGGCCACCATGAATCCGGCGCCCTGGCGCGAGGCCAGAATGCCTTGCGCCACCAAGCGCTCGCAGGCCTCCGCCACACACGACTGACTGAGCAGATTGGCGCGCGCAATCTGCCTGACGGAGGGCAGCCGCGTGCTCGGCGCCACACCACTTCGCGAGATCCACTCGGTCATACCATCAACAATCTGCTGTACGACCGGCACCATTGCCTGTCGGTCAATTCTCAATTCCATGAGCACGCAAACTCCTGTCCGTTTTGCTGGCGGCAGTAAATCACAGCCACGTCCTGCAGGCTGTGCGACAACGCCGTCAAAAGCGACCGTTCTAACCGCTTGATACAAATTGTTTAATGGTTTCACGGAACTGACAGGCAACAACGAGAAAACCCGCACGAAGGCGGGTTTTCCTGGGACTTGCGACAAGACGTCAGAAAGCCGTGACGCCGCCATCCACGGCCAGGGAATGACCGGTGGTGAACGCCGCGCCATCACTGCACAGATACAGCACGGCGCTGGCGATTTCCTCGACTTTGCCGATGCGGCCCACCGGGTGCATCGCATTGGCGAACTCGCCTTTCTTTGGATCGGCCTCGTAGGCGCGACGGAACATATCGGTATCGATCACTGCCGGGCATACGGCGTTGACGCGAATTTTCTTCTTCGCATATTCGATCGCCGCCGATTTGGTCAGGCCGATCACTGCGTGTTTCGACGCCGCATAAATGCTCATCTTCGGCGCCGCACCAAGCCCCGCCACCGACGCGGTGTTGACGATCGCCCCGCCGCCCTGAGCGAGCAACAACGGCAACTGGTACTTCATGCACAACCACACACCTTTGACGTTGACGCCCATGATCGCGTCGAACTCGTCCATCGAGCCGTCGGCCAGTTTGCCTTGCTCGATTTCGATCCCGGCATTGTTGAAGGCGTAGTCCAGGCGACCGTAAGTATTGATCACCTCGTCCATCAGATTCTTCACTTCGCTTTCGACGGTAACGTTGCAGCGCACGAAGGTCGCTTCGCCACCGGCTGTACGAATCAGCGCCACCGTCCCCTCGCCCCCTGCCGCATCCAGATCGGCCACCACCACTTTCAAGCCTTCGGCGGCGAATGCCTGGGCGGTCGCCCGGCCGATACCGTTGGCCGCTCCGGTGACTACGACCACCTGGCCGGAAAACGTCATGCTCATTGTTATGTCCTCGAAGGGAGAGATGCAGGAGGTATTTGCAGAGTCGCAGCATAGCCACCGGGGCGCGCCCCACGTCAGCACTATCAGAAGGCTGTTTATGCCTTCATCCGTCGCAGTGATAAAACCTGTCGGGGGACTATCACTGCACTGGATCATTGCGCATTCGCCGCATCAGCCAACCTTGCAGCATTGGCGTCGAGGGTCTATCAACAAGGCTTCATTCAGTTCGAGTGCCTGCCATGACCAGCCAGACCAATCGCCAGTTCCTCCTCGCCAAACGCCCGGTGGGCGCGGCGACCCGTGAGACGTTTACTTATCAGGAAGTCCCGGTCGGCGAGCCGGGCGCAGGCCAGATACTGGTGAAAAACCAATACCTGTCCCTCGACCCGGCCATGCGCGGCTGGATGAACGAAGGCAAGTCCTACATCCCGCCGGTGGCGATTGGCGAAGTCATGCGCGCCTTGGGTGTAGGCCAGGTCATCGCTTCGAACAACCCGGGCTTTGCCGTCGGGGACTACGTCAACGGCGCCCTCGGCGTGCAGGATTATTTCCTTGGCGAACCCAGAGGTTTCTACAAAGTCGATCCGAAACTGGCGCCGCTGCCGGTGTATCTGTCGGCCCTTGGCATGACCGGCATGACCGCCTACTTCGCCCTGCTCGACGTGGGCGCACCGAAGGCTGGCGACACCGTGGTGCTGTCAGGGGCTGCGGGTGCGGTGGGCAGCATTGCCGGGCAGATCGCCAAGATCAAAGGTTGCCGGGTCGTCGGTATCGCCGGTGGTGCCGACAAGTGCAAATACCTGATCGATGAACTGGGCTTCGACGGCGCCATCGACTACAAGCACGAGGACGTACTGGCCGGACTCAAGCGCGAGTGCCCGAAAGGGGTGGACGTCTATTTCGATAACGTCGGTGGCGACATCCTCGACGCCGTGCTCAGCCGCCTGGCCCCGAAAGCCCGGGTGGTGATCTGCGGCGCCATCAGCCAGTACAACAACAAGGAAGCCGTCAAAGGCCCGGCCAACTACCTGTCACTGCTGGTCAACCGCGCACGTATGGAAGGCTTTGTGGTGATGGACTACGCCGCACAGTACGCCAGCGCCGCACAGGAAATGGCCGGCTGGATGGCCAAGGGGCAGCTCAAGAGCAAGGAAGACATCGTCGAAGGTCTGCAGACCTTTCCGGAGACACTGATGAAGTTGTTCAGCGGGGAGAATTTCGGCAAGTTGGTGCTGAAGGTCTGAAACTTAACTCGACAACACCCTAAAACCATTGTGGGAGCGGGCTTGCTCGCGAAGAGGCCGTGTCAGTCGATATCAATTTCGACTGAACCACCGCATTCGCGAGCAAGCCCGCTCCCACATTGTTGGATCTTGCGTGTTTGATCAGGCCAGTTCGGCCACAACCGAAGCCAGTGCCTTGGCCGGATCCGCCGCTTGGCTGATCGGACGGCCGATCACCAGATAATCGGAACCGGCATCCAGCGCCTGACGTGGCGTCAGGATACGGCGCTGGTCATCTTGCGCACTGCCCGCCGGACGAATCCCCGGGGTCACCAATTGCAGCGACGGGTGCGCCGACTTCAATGCGGTGGCTTCCAGCGCCGAGCACACCAGACCGTCCATCCCGGCCTTCTCGGCCAGCGCCGCCAGACGCAGCACTTGCTCCTGCGGTTCGATATCCAGACCGATACCGGCCAGGTCTTCACGCTCCATGCTGGTCAGCACGGTCACGCCGATCAGCAGCGGTTGCGGGCCGCTGCGCTTGTCCAGCTCTTCACGGCAGGCCGCCATCATGCGCAGGCCACCGGAGCAATGCACGTTGACCATCCACACGCCCATCTCGGCAGCAGCTTTCACGGCCATCGCAGTGGTGTTGGGGATGTCATGGAATTTCAGGTCGAGGAACACCTCGAAGCCTTTGTCACGCAAGGTGCCGACGATTTCCGCGGCGCAACTGGTGAACAGTTCCTTGCCCACTTTGACCCGGCACAGTTTCGGGTCCAACTGGTCGGCCAGCTTCAGTGCGGCGTCACGGGTAGGGAAATCCAGGGCGACGATGATAGGAGTCTGGCAGGCGGACATGGATGGGCTCTCAGGCAAGTCGAAATCGGCGCGCATTGTAGCGGAAGCGGCGGCGGCGCGGCACCCGATGATCGGTAAATCGTCGCCGCTGGCGTGATCAGCTTAGCCTGCGGCGTTATTGTGTCGAATGCGATACACAACCGACACGCGACCAACAAGCGTGCGCGCTAGCCTCGCCAGCCGCAACACGTCCTTACATCAGCACTTCCCGCTTTACGGCCGGACGCCTATGCTGAAACCACCACCTCGCGCCCATCTTGTGGTTGGCGGGCCTACAGGCAGATGAACAGCCCCATGCACAACACCCAAACGACCGTGATTGATGAGCAGAAAGACGACAAGCGCTGGAGCATCCGCGCGTTGATCGTCGACGACGATGTGCCGATTCGCGAGCTGATGATCGACTACCTGGCCCGCTTCAACATCCACGCCAGCGGCGTCACCGACGGCGCGGCCATGCGCCAGGCGATGCAGGCCGAGCATTTCGACGTGGTGGTCCTCGACCTGATGTTGCCCGGCGAAGACGGCCTGTCGCTGTGCCGCTGGCTGCGCGCAGAATCGGACATCCCGATCCTGATGCTCACCGCCCGCTGCGAACCCACCGACCGCATCATCGGCCTCGAACTGGGCGCTGATGACTACATGGCCAAACCGTTCGAACCACGGGAACTGGTGGCGCGGATTCAGACTATCCTGCGCCGGGTACGTGACGATCGCACCGAACAGCGGGCCAACATCCGCTTCGACAACTGGCGCCTGAACAGCGTCCTGCGCCAGTTGATCGCCGACGATGGCCTGGTGGTGCCGCTGTCCAACGCCGAATTCCGCCTGCTCTGGGTCTTCATCGAACGCCCGCGCCGCGTTCTCAGCCGCGAACAACTGCTGGACGCCGCCCGTGGCCGTTCGATCGAGGCGTTCGACCGCAGCATCGATTTGCTGGTGTCGCGCCTGCGGCAAAAACTCGGCGACGACCCGAAAGCCCCGCAGTTGATCAAAACCGTGCGCGGTGAAGGTTACCTGTTCGACGCACGAGACATCGGCTGATGCGAGGGCGCTTCGACACGCTGTTCGGCCGCCTGTTTGGCATGCTGTTCGTGGCGATCGTCCTGGCGCACCTGCTGGCCTTTGCCTGGTTTCATCACTATGGGCCACCCCCACCGCCGCCCCCGCCGGAGTTTGCCGAGGGCGTCGACGGCCAACGGCCACCACCGGATCCACGTTTCGCCCATCGCCCGCCGCGTCCGTGGTTCGGCGGACCGCTGGTGCCGCTGACCTTCCAGTTCATCTCGTTGATGATCGCCGCGTGGTACGGCGCCAAACTGCTCAGCCGGCCGATCCAGCGCCTGAGCGACGCCGCCGAACGCCTCAGCGAAAACCTCGACAGCCCGCCGCTGGACGAGTCCGGCCCGCGTGAAGCCAGACAAGCCGCGAACACCTTCAACCTGATGCAACAACGCATTCGCGAACAGGTGCAGCAGCGAGCACGCATGCTCGGCGCCGTCTCCCACGACCTGCGCACTCCGCTGTCGCGGTTGAAGCTGCGCCTGGAACAGATCGACGACGAAAAACTGCAAGGCCAGATGCGCCAAGACCTCAACGACATGATCGGCATGCTCGACGCCACCCTCACCTACCTGCACGAACAGCGCACCAGCGAAGCGTTGCAGTTGATGGACGTGCAGGCGCTGGTCGAATCGCTGTGCGAAAACGCTCAGGATCAGGGCGCCGACGTTGACGTCAGCGGCCATTGCGCACCGCTGCAGGTGCAGCCGATGGCGCTGCGCTCGTGCATCAACAACCTGATGGACAACGCCCTGCGCTATGCAGGGCAGGCGCGAATCGAATTGCAGGATCAACGCGAGCAACTGCTGATCCGCGTGATCGACCACGGCCCGGGCATTGCCGAAGACAAGCGCGAGGCGGTGTTCGAACCGTTCTATCGCCTGGAAGGCTCACGCAACCGCAACTCCGGCGGCGTCGGCCTGGGCATGACCATCGCCCGCGAGGCAGCGCAGCGTTTGGGTGGCCAGTTGAATCTGGAAGAAACCCCGGGTGGCGGCCTGACCGCAATCATCCGCCTGCCGCGCTCCTGAGAAACACACCTATCCCCCTGTGGGAGCGGGCTTGCTCGCGAAAGCGGTGTCTCAGTCGACTTCTGTGTTGAATGATCGGCCGCCTTCGCGAGCAAGCCCGCTCCCACAGGTTTCAGTGGTGTTCACTCCATCGTGTATATCCACCGGTACAAACCCCAAATACCCAGGACAACTTGCCCCTTGAGTCTGCACAAGCCGGTACGCGAACCGGTTTGACAGTCCAAGGAGTGAGCCCATGATCGGTAGCGTCAGCAACTACACGAGCTATACCAGCACCAGCAGCACCACCCAGAACACCCGCAGCCAGCAATTGCAAAAGGAACTGTTCGCCAAACTCGACAGCAACGGCGACGGCGCGGTGGATCAGGACGAACTGAAAAGTGCTCTGTCGCAGAAATCCGACGATGGCCTGCTGGTCAACCTGAGCAAGCAATTCGGCGCTCTGGACAGCGACGATAGCGGCAGCCTCAGCGCCGAAGAAATGACCGCGATGGCACCCCCGCCGCCACCTCAGGATCAAGCCCCGAACACCGACCTCGCCGACGCGCTGATCAGCGCCCTCGACACCGATGGCGACGGCGCCATCAGCAGCGACGAACTGAGCACCGGCCTGACCAGCGCAGGCAGCAGCGCCAACAGCAACCAAATATTCTCGGCCCTGGACAAGAACAAGGACGGCACCGTCAGCCAGGACGAACTCTCCGCCAGCCTGACCCCACCACCACCTCCGCCCCCGCAACAAGCCTCCAGCGACGCACTGTTCAGCCAACTGGATGCCGATGGTGATGGCAACATCAGCGCTACCGAACTGAGCAGTGCCCTGCAGACCAGCGACAACACCTCGACAACCAGCACCGACACCAGCGCCGCGCTGCTCAAGGTGTTGGATAGCGACAGCAGCGGTGGCGCGAGCAGCGACGAACTGAAAGCGGCGCTACAGACAGGTCGGGAACGCCCGCCCGAAGAACAGACCGCCAGCACCCAGACCACCAGCGAAGCGCTGAACCGGATGATTGCCAACTTGAGCAAACAATACTCACTCGACAATGCCGCGCCGGTGGGCAAATACCTGAATGTGGCGACCTGAGATGATGTCGTGATGGATGATCGTTTCCATGCAGCGGTGTGGGAGCGGTCATTTGGGTGTGGCCGTGACAGGCTGGTTGCCTGATATGCCTCTTCGCGAGCAGGCTCACTCCTACAATTGGATCGAGTACAGGCAGTTAGAGGTTGGTTGGCTGTAAGGCCGCCATCGCTGGCAAGCCAGCTCCCACAGGGATTGAGGCCATTCAGTTGCAGATTGGTCGGCTGTCAGGCCGCCATCGCCAGCAGGCTGGCTCCTACAGAAAAGCAAAAGCCGACCACATGCTTTTCACCACTCAACAGGATGAGCGCAAGCTCGGCTGCAGCTCTTGATCTTGCCGTGCCGGCCCCTTCGGCAGGCTGAGTGGAGGGGTTCATCCGGGGGGTGGGAGCGCAGCGACCGTTTGGCGCAGCCAAACACATCGAGAGGAGGTGCAGCGAAGCAAACCGGAGGCGATGCCCCCGGATGAACCCCGCAACGAAGGAACCCGAGCCTAAGCGAGGGCCGTACGCCGGGGCCAAGCCTTTTGGTTACTTTTCGGCGTCTGGAAAAGTGACTCGCCGTAAGGGCGAAACCGCCAGCCGCCACACCCAAACCAACGGATATGCCCACAACCCCAAAAAAGCCAAGGCACCTAAACCCGAGCCTGACTCTTACTCCAATCCGTCAACAAACTATAGGCCACCGCCAACAACGTAGGCCCGATAAACAACCCGATAAACCCAAAAGCAATCAACCCGCCAAACACCCCAAGCAACACAATCACCAACGGCAGATTCCCACCGCGGCTGATCAGATAAGGCTTCAACACGTTATCCACGCCACTGATGATGAACGTCCCCCAGATCCCGAGAAACACCGCCATCCCATACTCACCCTTCCACGCCAGCCAGGCTGTGGCCGGAATCCACACCAAGGGTGGCCCCATCGGAATCAGACTCAACAGAAAGGTCACGATCCCCAGCACCAGAGCCCCCGGAACCCCGGCAATCAGAAACCCGATCAACGCCAGAATCGCCTGCGCCGCCGCCGTACCGATCACCCCGTTGACCACCCGCTGCACCGTACCGGCCACCAACTCGATGTAGTACCCGGCACGCTCACCGATCAGCCGCTGCAGCAGGCTGTGAACGAACGCCGCCAATCGCGGCCCGTCGCGATAGAAAAAGAACACGAAGACAATGCTCAGGGTCAGCTCAAGGATGCCGCCACCGATCTGTGCACTGCGCGCCAGCAGCCAGTTACCCACCTGCCCCAGATACGGCTTGATCGATACCATCAGCGCCGCGCCCTGCTCATCAATGCTGTTCCAGAGGCCCACCAGACGTTCGCCCACCAACGGGATAGTCCCGAGCCAGACCGGCGCCTCAGGCAGACCGTCGACCTGCACGTCCTTGATGAAGACCGTGGCGTCGCGTACGTGATCGGCCAGGTTGAACCCCAGCCACACCAGCGGCGCCGCCACCAGCAACATCCAGCCCAGAGTCAGAATGGCTGCGGCCAGCGATTCGCGGCCATTGAGCCAACGGGTCAACAGGCGCATCAGCGGCCAACTGGCAAAGGCCAGCACCGCACCCCAGAACAGCGCCGACCAGAACGGCGCCATCACCCACAGGCTGGCACCGAACAGCACCAGCAGGAGGATTTGCACCAACAGCCGATCGTTATTGAGCATGTAAAGTCTCGAAGAATTCAGTTCGTCAAAGAGTAGGCGAACACGCCACGCGCGCACGCCCGGTGCAGCTTATCGCAACAGATCGATGCGCAGGCCAGAGCCGTCGGCGCTCCCCGCCTCCATCCGCGCCGCGCGCACACCCTGGCCGATCAGCGCCTGACGCCAGGCCTCGGCCTTGGGTCCGGCAATCGTCACGCGCTGGGTGGTGTCGAGGTTCAAGCCACGGGAAATCAGCCGTAGCCAGGTGTCATCCGGATCGCCGGTCAGCTTGGGAAAGTCCAGCTCACCGGTGCTTTTGAGCTGTCGCAGCAACGTGGCCGACGTTGGCAGCAACTCGCCCAACGGTGCGCCCGCTTCAAACTGTTCGACATGCAGGTAGGCTTTGCGATTGCCGCGGGTGATGCTGTAGAGCGCCACCAGGGTGTTGTCCTTCGGCGCGGCCAGACGTAACAGCAGATAGGCCTGTTGCTCATCGGCGCCGTACAGCTTGGAATTGCCGAACACTTCATTGGCCCACAGGCTGCTTTCGCCGCAGTCGCGGGCCTGACACCAGAACAACAACTCGGCGTCCTGCTTTTGCAGGGCTTCGCGAGCGGCGGTGAAGGCTTCGGTGGCGGAATGCTCCGGGGGCAACTCATAGGTGACCGAGGTGGTCTGGCCACGCGCCGTGACCTGGCCGTCAAAGCGTAACTGGCCGCTGATCTTGCGGATCGAGCCCAGCGGATAGACCCGCTCAAGCTCGACGGGAGGGCGATAGTCGACGATCTGCGCATCGGCCAGACGCGGCACGATCTGCAGATCCTGGCTGCCGGGCACGTCGACGGCAAACGAAACGGAACTGAAGCAGCACAGCGCCAACAGACTGAGTGACCGCATAGTCAGGCTCATCGGATCGGCATGGCTTGGCGGGTCGGGTTCGCAGCGGTATAGAAATCCATCGTGGTTGTCTCCCATTTCAACCCGCCCAGCCTCGACAGTTGCCCGGTGCAAGTCAAGGAATGGCGAAGAAGCGATTGAAACAGTCTGCGACAAGGTCGGCACCGGACTCATCGTTCAGGTGCAAATGATGCCCGCCCGCCAGCTGTTCCTGGCTAAAGGGTAGACGCTCCAGCAACTCCGGATGTTTGGCCAGCATGCCGTCGGCGGCCACCACCAGTTGCGCCGGGCAGGTGATGCGCTGGACGAAGGCCATTGCCTGCTCCTGAGTCAGGCGCAGCGGTGATGGCAGGGTCAGGCGATTGTCGGTGCGCCAGGTATAACCGCCGGGCACCGGCATCAGGCCGCGTTGTGCCAACAGTTCGGCGGCTTCGCGGCTGACCGCCACCAACCCCTTCATCCGCGCTTCGATAGCACGATCGAGGGTGTGGTAGACCGGCTTGCGCTTCTCACGCAGATCCAACTGCGCTTGCAGGGCCATGCCCATGCGTTCGGCGGCATTTTCGCCTTTGTCCGTAGGAGGAATCACCCCGTCGATCAACGCCAGGTGAGTGATGCGCTCCGGCAACGAACCGGCCAGCACCAGCGAAACGATCGCGCCCATCGAATGCCCGAGCAGGCCGAAACGTTTCCAGCCCAGTTGCTCGGCGACCTGCAACACGTCGTGGGCGTAATCCCACAGCGCATAACCGGCGCCATTCGGTCGATGCCCGGAATGCCCGTGCCCGGCCATGTCCAGGGCGATGATGCGCAAGCCGTGGAGCTTGGGCGCCAGGCGCGCGAAGCTGTTGGCGTTGTCGAGCCAGCCATGCAGGGCAATCACCGGCAGACCGTCCTCGGGACCGAACAAGTGCGCCGCCAGTTCGATATGCGGCAGGCTCAGGCGCACTTCTTCGAAGGTCGGGTTCATGCGCAATCCTTCTGTTGGCGGCGCTCCCAGCGCGTAAACAGCTCTTTGAGCAGGCGCGCCGTGTCTTGCGGACGCTCGAGCGGGAACATGTGCCCGCCGGGCATGCTCAGCGCTTCACCCTGCGGCAGGCGCCCGACGAATCGGGTGTGATGACGCATGACCACGCGGCTCTTGTGGCCACGCACCACGGCCAGCGGCACCTGCAATTGGCGCGTGCGGCCCGGACTGGTGTGCGGCACGCCGCGATAGATACTGATTTCGGTGGCGGGGTCGAAGCGCAGACGCAGCTTGTCGCCGACCGCATGCAGCCCGTGTTGCAGGTAGGCATCGAAACATTCCGGATCGAAACCGCGAAACAGCGTCTTGCCGGCAAAATAGCTGCGCGCACTGTCGAGGTCGGCGAATTCTTCGCGCCGGCCCAACGTACGTCCGGCCGGGGTCAGTTTGTCGATGAAGCCGAAACGCTTGGCAGCGCGGATCACCCACTGATCGGTGCGGGTCAGTACCGGCGAGTCGAGCATGACCACACCGCGATACAACTCAGGGCAGCGCAACGCCGCGTGCAGGTGCAACACCCCACCAAACGAATGGCCGACGCCCCACACCGGTTGATCCTGCTGCTGTAAATGGTGGATCAACTCGTCGACCAGGTTGTACCAGTTGTCGTCCGCCGGGAAACGCGGGTCATGGGCATGCTGTTCCAGATGCGCGACCCGATACTCGGGCGCCAGCGCCGCGAACAACTTGCCATAGGTGCCCGAGGGAAACCCGTTGGCGTGGGCGAAAAAGATCGGTTGCGACATGCCGGTAAATCCATGAGCGGAAAACATGCCGCTGATTGTCCGCAAGACCGCGCCCCGCAGCAATGACCGTAACTGCCAGGAATGATGACAGTCCGGTCATGGCTATGGGCACATCGAACCTCAGCGCGCCGGCGGCTGCTCGCCCAATGGCACCACCGCCATGGTCAACCGCGACACACAACTGGCCTTGCCTTCATCACTGGTCAGGCGGATATCCCAGACGTGAGTGGTGCGACCGATGTGAATTGGCCTGGCCACTGCAGTCACCCGCCCGCTGCGCAAGCCGCGCAAATGGTTGGCGTTGATCTCCAGACCCACGCAGTAGAACTTGCTGGCATCGATGCACAGGTAACTGGCCATCGAGCCAACGGTTTCCGCCAGCACCACCGAGGCGCCGCCATGCAGCAGACCGTAGGGTTGGTGGGTGCGGTGGTCGATGACCATGCTCGCTGTCAGCGAAGCTTCGTCGAAGGCTTCAAAACGGATATCCAGCACTTCGCCGATGGTGTTTTTCTGGATTGCATTCAACTGCTCGATGTTCGGAGTGGTGCGCCACAAGGTCATCGCAGGCTTCCTTTGTTGTTTTGATCGTCGCTCAATCCTGCCACAGCACCGCCTCGCTGCGCGCGCTCCATTCCTCAAACCGCGCACCGTAGGTGTCTTCGATGACGTTGCGCTTGATCTTCAACGTTGGTGTAAGAAAGCCGTTCTCCACCGCCCAGCTGTCCTTGACCACCACCAGCCGCCGCAGACGCTCGTGCTTGTCGAGCCCGGCGTTGACCTCTTCCAGCAGTTTTTCCAGACTCGAATGCAGACTGCCCCGCGCTTCCTCCTGATTGACCACCGACAGTACACACAAGCCCAGCGGCGCACTCAGACCATCGCCAACCACGCAGACCTGCTCGATTCGCGAATGCACCGCCAGACGGTTTTCAATCGGCGCCGGGGCCACATATTTGCCTTTGCTGGTCTTGAAGATTTCCTTGAGCCGCCCGGTCAGGCGCAAGCGCCCCTCGGCATCCTGTTCGCCCTTGTCGCCGGTACGCAGGAAGCCGTCCTCGGTCAGGGTCTCAGCAGTTTTCTGCGGTTCCTTGAAATAGCCGAGCATGTTTGCCTGACTACGCACCTGCACCTCACCGGACTCGTCGATCCGCACCTCGACCTCCGGGCATGGCTTGCCGATCCAGCCCTGTTTGTACTGGCCCGGCAGGCAGATGTGCGAGTAGCCGCAACTCTCGGTCATGCCGTAGACCTCCAGCACATCGAGGCCAAGTTTCTGATACCAGTCGAGCAGGGTCTGCGGCACCGGCGCCGCGCCGGACAGCGCCACGCGCAACGCATCCAGCCCCAGCCCCGCCAACACCTTGCGCCCGACCCGTTTGCCAATGAACGGCAGGCCAAGGAGGAAATCCAGGCGTTTAGCCGGGATCTTGCCGTACACCCCCATCTGGAATTTGGTCCAGATTCTCGGCACGCCGAACATCGCGGTAGGTCGTGCTCGCTTGAGGTCGGTGATAAAGGTGTCGAGACTTTCGGCAAAGAACACGGTTTGCCCGGTGTAGATCGACGCCAGCTCGACGAACATCCGTTCGGCGACATGACACAGCGGCAGGTAGGACAGCAGCCGGTCATGCTCATTGAGCCCGAACAACCGGGTGCCGTGGGTCGTGGCGAAACCGAGATTGGCGAAGCTATGCATCACGCCTTTGGGCTGGCCGGTGGTGCCGGAGGTGTAAATGATCGTCGCCAGTTGCTCGGCAGCCGGGCGCGGATCGTCCTGGATCGGCGAGCTGCGTTGCAGGTCGTCCCAACTGAAAGCGAACTCGCCCGGCGGATGCAGCGGCAGACTGATGGTTGGCAAATCCGCCGGTACACCGACCGACATGCCCGGCCAGTCATCGAGTTTGCCGATGAACGCCAGCACACTTTCCGAATGCGTCAGGACCTGATTCACCGAGTCTGCCGTGAGGTTGGGATACAGCGGCACCGAGACGTGCCCGGCCATCCAGATCGCCAGATCGGCGATGATCCAGTGCGCGCAGTTTTTCGAGATCAGCGCGATGTGGCTGCCTTGCGGCAGTTCCCGCGCGCGCAGCCAGTGCGCGGCGCAACGGGCCTGATGACCGACATCGGCCCAGGTCAGGGTCTCGACCTGCCCGCCGCCGATGGGCTGCACGAGAAAACGCTGGCGCGGGTGCCGGGCCTCACGCTCGTAAAACACGTCCAGCGGCAAACGGAATGCGGCAGACATGCGACTCGCTCCTGTTTTTTTGGTCTGGAGCAAGCGTAGTCAACCAAGCAAGTGCTTGGTTGGAAAATTCAAACAAATAATTTCAGCTGAAAATGAGGGCCCTGTGGGAGCGGGCTTGCTCGCGAATGCGGTCTATCAGTGACATTTACAGTGACTGACACAGCGCATTCGCGAGCAAGCCCGCTCCCACAAGGAATCAGCGTCAGGGGTGCTTGAGGCTGTTGAGGGTCATCGAGCCGATCAGCAGTTCAGGGCTTTCCAGCTCAGCCAGCCCAGCAGTGCCGACCTTCTCCGGCGGATACCCGGCGCCATGCTGCAGATAGCTCAGCAGATTACCCACCAACGGGTTGTGACTGACCAGCAGCACATCACTCACCGACACCAGTTGATCCGCCACCTTGTCCGGACCGTTCTCCGGCGTCAGCCACTCGACCGTGCGAATCTCCGGCTCGAAACCCAAGGCTTCGCGGACAATCTGTGCGGTCTGTTGCGCACGCAGGTAAGGACTGGCGTAGATCGCAGTCAGCGGCTGACCAATCAGCCGGGCCGCACTCTTCAAGGCTTCTTGACGACCGTGCTCGGTCAGTTCCCGCTCGGAGTCAGGGCACGAGCCATAAGGCACGGCCTCACCGTGACGCAACACCCAGAGTTTCATAGCTTGGGTTCCTCATCGCGAGCCGGATGCGGCGCTGGCGGCACGGCGTGCGGTGCTTCGCCTTCAGGAGTACGCGGGGTTGGCCAGTCGGCGAACGGCCAGGGTTTCTGGTCGCTGTGAAAGCTGCCGAAACGGCCGATCTGCGCCAAAAACTGGCTCAGGCTGTCGCCGAAATTCATCAGGCCGGCGCTCGGCGCGCCATAAATCAAACGATAGATCAGCTGCACCAGCACCACGGCGCCGAGGATGAACTGCGCCACTTGCCAGACCAGCACATAGACGATCATCCACAGCACCCGCAGGAGAATGGATTCGTACTTGGCTTCGGTTTTCGGATCGTTCATGGCTCGCTTCCTGTTGAATCAGTTGAAACCGCTGGTGGAAATAAAGTCGACGTCGGTTTTCGGCTCGGCCCGCATCAGTAGACCGATCACCTGCTCCAGCGTGCGCCCCTCAAACAGGATCGCATGCAGCCCGGCGACCAGCGGCATGTACACGCCCACCTCCTGGGACTTGGCCTTGAGCACCTTCAGGGTGTTTACGCCTTCGGCCACTTCGCCCAGACGCGATACCGCCTCATCGAGGCTCAAGCCCTGACCGAGGGCAAACCCGACCTGGTAGTTGCGGCTCTTCGGCGACGAGCAGGTCACGATCAAATCCCCTACCCCGGCCAGACCGAGGAAGGTCATCGGGTTGGCGCCCTGATTCACCGCGAACCGAGTCATCTCGGCCAGTGCGCGGGTGATCAGCATGCTCTTGGTGTTCTCGCCCATCTCCAGCGCCACCGCCATGCCGGCGATGATTGCGTAGACGTTTTTCAGTGCGCCGCCCAGCTCGACGCCGAATCGGTCAGCACTGGCGTAAACACGGAAGGTGCGACCGTGCAGCGCCGCCTGCACCTGTTTGCACAAATCTTCGTCCTCGCTGGCGACCACGGTGGCGGTCAGCGCGTGCTCGGCGATCTCTCGCGCCAGGTTCGGCCCGGACAGCACGCCAATGCGCGCCTGCGGGGCGATTTCTTCGAGGATCTGGCTCATCAGTTTGAAGGTGTGAGCTTCGATGCCCTTGGTCAGGCTGACCAGCATCTTGCCGCTCAGGCGCTCGGCGTGGGCGGCCAGCACCGTGCGCAATGCGCTCGAGGGCAGCGCAACGAAGCACAGCTCGCAGGCGTCGAGGGTTTCCTGCAGATCAGTGACGGCCGTCACCCCCGGCAGAATCTTGATGCCCTTGAGGTAACGCGGATTCTCGCGGTTGACCCGGATGGCCTCGGCCTGCTCGGGGTCACGCATCCACTGCCGGACTTGATGGCCGTTTTCGGCCAAGAGATTAGCCACGGCGGTACCAAAACTTCCGCCTCCCAGGACCGCAATCGGGCGCTGTTCAGTCATATGCAATCCGTTAATCCATACCAGTGGCGATGCCGGCATTATACGGGGCGACCGAAGCGCGGCCAGCCCCTGCGTCAATTACCGGCACTTGTAGGAAGAAGACCAATAAAACCGAGGAAAATGCCCGCATCGTGACTGGAAAAGTCACTGTCCTCGGTTAACATGCGCGCCAATTCTTTGTGATCAAGGCTGTGTTGTGTCTTTTGCCTCTGCCCCTTCGCGTTCGTCGCTGTTGCTGGCGCTGTTGTTCAGCCCGGTGTTGCAGGCGGACGACCTGTTTGTCGACAGCGAAACGCTGCCGCAGGTGCTGACGGCCACGCGCCTGAAACAGACGCCGGCGGAAGTGCCGGGGAGCATGACCGTCATCGACAGTGAGCTGATCAGTGCCAGTGGCGCGCGGGACATCAGCGAGTTGCTGCGGCTGGTGCCGGGGATGATGGTCGGCAACATCAGCGGCAATCAGGCGGCGGTCAACTATCACGGGACCAACGCCAGCGAAGCGCGGCGCATGCAGGTGCTGATCGACGGCCGCTCGGTGTACCGCGCAGGCCTGGCCACGGTGGACTGGAGCGATATTCCGGTGGCCATGGAAGACATCGAACGCATCGAGGTTTTTCGGGGGCCGAACACTGTCAGCTACGGCGCCAATGCGCTGATGGCGGTGGTCAACATCATCACCCGCAACCCGGCGGACAGCCACGGCACGCGCCTGAAGGTCACCCGTGGCCAGCGCGGCATCAACGACTTCTATGCCAGCCAGGGCACGGGGTGGAATGGCGGCGATCTGCGTCTGTCGCTGTCCGGCCAGGAGGACGATGGCTTCGACAGCGACCGCAACGGCGCCGATTACCGTGACAGCCGCCGTTTGAACCGCTTCAGCCTCGCAGTCAGCCAGACCCTGAGCGACAACCAGAGCCTCGACTGGCAGATCAACGCGAAGGACGGTACCAACCAGCGGCCCTACACCTACCACCCGGTGTTCTCGGGGATTACCGCTGCCGGGAACAATTCCGACGTGATCGCCAAGGACTACGCCGGCTCGGTGCGCTGGAATCTCGACATCAATCCCGAACACAGCCTTTATATACAAGGTTCGGCCCAGCACTGGGATCGCCAGCAGGTGTGGCGCGCCTGTGATGCCGAAGTGTCGTTCAGCCCGCAACTGACGCAGCTGTGGCAACTCAACCCGAACTACACCGAACGCCTGGCGCGCAACATCACCCGTTTCACTGGCCCCGGCCCGGAAGCCGGAACGCCACAGGAAATGGCCCTGGCCAATCAGGTGCTCGACCAATGGCGCAACGGTGCCAGCCAGACCCTGTGTGGCGACATCGACCAAAGTGCCCGCGAGTCGCGCTACGATCTGGAATTGCAGGACACCCTCAGCCTGTCCGACAGCCTGCGGCTGGTCAGCGGCATGAACTATCGTTATGACCGGGCCGATTCCGAAACCTACTTCAACGGCACACTGGACGACACCACCTGGCGCGCGTTCGGCCAACTGGAGTGGCGCGCCAGTGAACACTGGCTGTTGCAGGGCGGCGCAATGTTCGAAAACACCCAACTGATCGGCAGTTCGCTGACGCCCAGATTTGCGGTCAACTATCTGATCAACCCGCGTCATGGCCTGCGCGCGGTGTACTCGGAGGCGATCCGTTCGCCGGACATGTTCGAGAACAACGTCAACTGGAGCTATCAGGTGAGTAACCTGCGGCCCTCGGCCTACGGTCAGTCCTCGGCGCGCTACTTCGTCAAGACCCGTGGCCCGGGCGATCTCGATCAGGAGCACATGCGCTCGCGCGAACTGGGCTACAACGGCTATTTCCCCGAACTCGGGCTGGCCGTGGACGTGAAGCTGTTCTACGACGAAATCACCGGGATGATCAGCGAGCCGCTGCGTAACAACCAATACATCGCCAGCAACGCCAACAGCTCACGCTTTCGCGGCACCGAAACCCAGCTCGACTGGCGTCTGAGCATGATCGATCGCCTGCGCTTCACCTACGCCTTCGTCGACGCCGAAGCGAGCAATCCGCTGGATCAGCAATTCACCTCGCGCAACAGCGGCTCTGCCGGCTGGCTGCGCGACTGGGGCCATGGCTGGAACAGCGCCCTGTTCTATTACGGCGACAACGCGCTCAATGGCTACCGCTTCGAACGGGTCGACACGCGCATCGCCAAACGCCTCCCGCTGGGCAAGGCGCAACTGCAACTGGCCGGCGTGCTGCAACAACGGCTCGACAACGAACCGACCACTTTCGTCGACAACAATTACGACGAACGCCGGGTGCTGTACTTCAGCGCCGAGCTGGAGTTCTAGGGTGCGCTTCGGCACGGCAAACAAGACACCAACCCTGGGCCACTGGCTGGCCGGTGCGTGTCTGTTTTTGACCGCGTGGCTGCACGGCATGGCGGTGCAGGCCGCCGACATTCTGTTGACCGGCGCAGAAGAAAGTCCCGGTGTGCAGGCCTTCGTCCAGGCGTTGAGCGAGCTGCGCCCCACCGACAACGTACGTTTCCAGCCACTGGCCAGCCTGCCGGCACCGGGCAAGTTGCCGGCCAATCTGCGGATGATTCTGCTCGACCTGCCCAGCCTCGACTGGCGCCTTAAAGAGTCTCAGGGGCCGGCGACGCTGGTGTTGCGCATCAGCCGATTGCAAGCGCGGCAACGCCTGGGTGCCGCACAACCGCCGCACTTGAGTCTGCTGTGGAGCGACCCGCCGCTGGGCCGGCAACTGCAATTGATTCGGCGGATTCTGCCGCAGGTGCGGCGGGTTGGCGTGCTGTTCGACCAGCACAGCGAATTCCTGCTCAAGGAGCTGCACCAGGCTGCTGCACCGCTGAACCTGCAAATCGTCAGCCAGCGTTGGGACAACACCCAGGACAGTCGCCCGTTGCAAACCGTGCTGAGAAACAGTGACGTGTTGCTGGGCCTCGACGATCCCGATCTGTACAACCCGAAAACCGCGAAAAACCTGCTGCTCAGCAGCTACTCCCGGCAAGTGGCGCTGATCGGGCCGAACGCGGCGTTCGTGCGTGCCGGCAGCCTCGCCAGCACTTACAGCGATCAGCCCGACTGGCTGGCGATCCTTGACCGGTTGCTGGATCGTCCCCCGGCGACGTGGCCGCGCTCGCTCTACCCCGATCGTTTCAAAGTCTCAAGTAATGTGCAGGTCGCTCGTTCCCTCGGTATCGAGCCAATCGATGAAGCGTCTGTTGCCCGCCAGTTGGCTGAAGGAGAAAGCCACCCATGAATCTGCGTCGCCGCTGGGACATCAACACCCGCACGCAATTGATCAGCCTCGGCCCGGCCCTGCTGCTCACGCTGCTGCTGATCAGTTTCTTTACCTTCGTGCGGATTCAGGATTTGCGTCAGGAGCTCAATCACACCGGGCAACTGATCGCCAATCAACTGGCGCCCGCCACCGAGTACGGGGTGATTTCCGGCAACAACGAAGTGCTGGAAAGCCTGCTCAAGGCGACTCTCGCAACACCGAACGTACGCTTTCTGGAAGTGCAGGACAGCGCCAACCGGATTCTGGCCTACGTTGAACAAGCCGCCGACGCGCACAACCGCCCGCATCAGGTCGAGGTGTTCCAGGCCCCGGTGCGCCTGCAACGAATCGCCCTCAACAGCGATTTTTTCCACGACGCCAAAGCCAGCAACAACGTGACCAGCGAGGATTACCTGGGCCGGGTAATCGTCGGTCTGTCCAACGATGCCTTCAGTCAGCGCCAACAGGAAATTCTGCTCAAGGCCGGGATTCTGGCGTTGTTCGCCCTGCTCTTCACCTTTGTTCTGGCGCGGCGTCTGGCCGGCAGTCTGTCGGCGCCGATCCGCGATATCGGCAACGCGGTCAAGGCGATTCAGCAAGGCGATTACAAGACCCCGCTGCCGATCGTCGATGACACCGAGTTGGGCGCCCTGTCGCAGCACATCAACAACCTCGCCCAGGCACTGGAGCAGGCCAGCCGCGAACAGCATCAGGCGATGGCGCAACTGATCCAGACCCGTGAAGAAGCGGAAAAGGCCAACAACGCCAAATCCGATTTTCTGGCGATGATGAGCCATGAACTGCGCACCCCCATGAACGGCGTGCTGGGCATGTTGCAGTTGCTGGAAACCACCGACATGACCGAGGAGCAGATCGAGTACGCGGCGCTCGCTTCCGAGTCCACCGAACACCTGCTGAAAGTCATCAACGACATTCTCGACTTCTCGCGGATCGAACGCTCGGAGCTGGAGCTTGAGCACATTCCGTTCAACCTCGCCGACCTGATCGGTGCTTGCGCCCAATCCTTCCAGCACAGCGCGGTGCAGCGTGGCCTCGCCCTGAACCTGCAGATTCCAGAGGACATGCGCGACTTGCAGGTGCAGGGCGACCCGACGCGGATCCGGCAGATTCTGGTCAATCTGGTGGGCAACGCCTTGAAGTTCACCGAGCGTGGCCGGGTCAGCATCGAGGCACAGTGGCAGTCGCTGGATCACGAGTTGCTGTGGTTCACCTGTTCGGTGCGCGACAGCGGCATCGGCATTTCGTCTGAGAGTCTGGAATTGATGTTCAACGCCTTCCAGCAGGCCGACAGTTCGATTTCCCGGCGCTATGGCGGCACCGGTCTCGGTTTGCCGATCGCCCGCACCCTGGCCGAACGCATGGGCGGCACGTTGCGGGCGCAGAGCGAAGAAGGCCTGGGTTCGGTGTTCACCCTGGAAATCCCGCTGGCGCTATATAAGCAGACGCTGCCGACACTGGCGGCGCCGCGCGCGGCCAATGGCAACGGGCATGGTGAGGGGCGCAATGTGTTGCTGGTGGAGGACAATCCGGTCAACCAGACCGTCATCGAAGCGATGCTGCGCAGCCTGGGCTTTACCGTCAGCGTCGCCACCGATGGCGCGCAAGCGGTGCGCAGTGCTGAAGGCAATGATTTCGAAGTGATTCTGATGGATTGCCGGCTGCCGATCATCGACGGCTACGAGGCGACCCGGCAGATCCGCCAACTGCCCGGACGCCGCGAGGTGCCGATCATCGCGCTGACCGCCAACGCGTTGCAGGGCGATCGCGAAACTTGCCTTTCGGCGGGCATGAACGATTATCTGGCCAAGCCGTTCAAACGCAATGACCTACAACAGATTCTGCAGCGCTGGGTGCAGTAGTGACGGTTTTTCGACCATCTGCGACTGGCGTGAAAAGCGAAAGTGCGGCAGTCTTAGGCACCCGAACGAGCCTCAAAAGAGGCTTGAATAAAAATTTCAGTGCACAAGTGTACATTCATGTCCTTGGTGCTGTGACTTTCACCACAACGCAATAGTCTATGAGTAGGCTGCCGGTACGAGGCATGAACGCGTCGATCGGCCGGGAAGATTTGCCCCACCTGCCGCATGGGATTATTGAGGAGCTCGCATGACCAAACAAAACGCCTTTACTCGGGAAGACCTGCTGCGCTGCAGTCGCGGTGAGCTGTTCGGCCCAGGTAACGCGCAACTGCCCGCCCCGAACATGCTGATGGTCGATCGCATCACCCTGATCAGCGAAGAAGGCGGCAAGTACGGCAAAGGTGAATTGGTCGCCGAGCTGGATATCAACCCTGACCTGTGGTTCTTCGCGTGCCACTTCGAGGGCGATCCGGTGATGCCGGGCTGCCTGGGTCTGGACGCCATGTGGCAACTGGTCGGCTTCTTCCTCGGCTGGCAAGGCCTGCCGGGCCGTGGTCGTGCGCTGGGTTCGGGCGAAGTGAAATTCTTCGGCCAGGTCCTGCCGACCGCCAAGAAAGTCACCTACAACATCCATATCAAACGCGTCCTCAAGGGCAAGCTGAACCTGGCCATCGCCGATGGTTCGGTGACTGTCGACGGTCGCGAAATCTACACCGCCGAAGGCCTTCGCGTCGGCGTTTTCACCTCCACTGACAACTTCTAAGGGTTATTCGCATGCGCCGCGTCGTTATCACTGGTCTGGGCATTGTTTCGTGCCTGGGCAATGACAAAGAGACCGTCTCCGCTAACCTGCGTGCAAGCCGCCCTGGCATCCGGTTCAACCCGGAATATGCTGAAATGGGTCTGCGTAGCCAGGTTTCCGGCTCCATCGACCTCAACCTTGAAGAACTGATCGATCGCAAGATCTATCGTTTCGTCGGCCACGCAGCGGCTTACGCCTACCTGGCCATGAAAGACGCCATTGCTGACTCCGGCCTGACCGAAGAGCAAGTGTCCAACCCGCGTACCGGCCTGATCGCCGGCTCCGGCGGCGCGTCGACCCTGAACCAGATGGAAGCGCTGGACATCCTGCGCGAGAAAGGCGTGAAGCGCGTCGGCCCATACCGTGTAACGCGGACCATGAGCAGCACCGTTTCCGCGTGCCTGGCCACACCGTTCAAGATCAAGGGCCTGAACTACTCCATCGCCTCTGCCTGCGCCACCAGTGCTCACTGCATCGGTACCGCCATGGAACAGATCCAGATGGGCAAGCAGGACATCGTCTTCGCCGGTGGCGGTGAAGAAGAGCACTGGAGCCAGTCGTTCCTGTTCGACGCGATGGGCGCCCTGTCCAGCAAGCGCAACGACACCCCGGAACAAGCTTCCCGCGCCTACGACGCCGACCGTGACGGTTTCGTCATCGCTGGCGGTGGCGGTATGGTCGTGGTTGAAGAGCTGGAACACGCGCTGGCCCGTGGCGCCAAGATCTACGCCGAAATCGTTGGCTATGGCGCAACGTCCGACGGCTACGACATGGTTGCCCCAAGTGGCGAAGGCGCGATCCGCTGCATGCAGATGGCAATGTCCACCGTCGACACCCCGATCGACTACCTGAACACCCACGGCACCTCGACTCCGGTCGGCGACGTCGCGGAAATGAAAGGTGTGCGTGAAGTGTTCGGCGACAAGGCGCCAGCGATCAGCTCGACCAAGAGCCTGTCCGGTCACTCCCTGGGCGCCGCCGGCGTTCACGAAGCGATCTACTGCATGCTGATGATGGAAGGCAACTTCATCGCCGGTTCCGCCAACATCGACGAGCTGGACCCTGAAGTGGCCGATCTGCCGGTGCTGACCAAGACCCGCGAGAACGCCACCATCAACACCGTGATGAGCAACAGCTTCGGCTTCGGCGGCACCAACGCCACGCTGGTGCTGAAGCGCTGGGAAGGCAAGTAATTCCCCCCTGCTGAGCTCCACATGAAAACGCCCCGACTGGTTCGGGGCGTTTTTTTTTGGCCGATTTGAAACCTCAGATCCCTGTAGGAGTGAGCCCTGCTCGCGATAGCGGTTTTCCAGTTGCCATCACCAGTGACTGACACTCTGCTATCGCGAGCAGGCTCACTCCTACAAGGGTTTCGAGGCGCCCTGAAAATGAAACTTCTGTCATGCAACTTCCCGCCCTGCGACCGAATGTCGCGGATTTAGCGGGCTGCAGCACTGTTGCAAAAACCGCAACAACACCTTGCACAAATCAAGCGTTTACTTAGCAAGCTAACAAATCATATAAAAGAGTCCTGCACACGCCTTGCTGCAGATAACTTGAGATTTGGAGCTAGCAGATGACTGTAAAAGTAACTGAACGCGACGATTCACACATGTCCCATGAAGGCGTAGCCGCCGGTGTACGGATCTGGGATGTGCATCAACAAGACTTGCTGGTCGGCATGTTCCACAACGAGATCGACGCCCACAACTACAAGGCCGAACTCGAACTGCAAGAACAGCAACGGGATCTGAAATCCGCTTAGGCGAATATTGAACCTGTGGCGAGGGAGCTTGCTCCCGCTGGGGTGCGAAGCGGCCCTGTTCTTCAACTCAAGAGCAGAGGCCTGCTACGCAGTCCAGCGGGAGCAAGCTCCCTCGCCACAGTTTGTCGTTGTTACAGCTTTACCGATTTACCACATCAGATCATCAGGGATCTGGTAGGCCGCGTACGGATCATCCTCGGCTGCGACCTCTTCGGTCTGCACGTTGAGCTGCACAATGCGCTGCGGATCACGCTCCTGGATCTTCAGGGCCGCTTCACGGGGGATCACTTCGTAGCCGCCGGCATGGTGCACGATCGCCAGCGAACCATTGCTGAGCTTGTTGCGCATCAGCGTGTTGACGCAAATGCGCTTGACCTTCTTGTCGTCAACGAAGTTGTAGTAGTCCTCGGTATTGAGCTTCGGCAGACGCGTCACTTCGATCAACTGCTTGACCTGCGCGGCACGGGCCTTGGCCTCGGCCTTCTCCTGCTGCTGACGGTTCAGCTCCTGGTCGCGCTTGACCTTCTCGGCCATGGCTTCCTGAGCGGCGCGCTGCTGCGAATCATCCAGCTCGGCCTGCCCCTTGTGGGCCAGACGCTGTTGCTTCTGCTTGTCTTTGCTGACCTGCTTGGCCTGCTTTTGGTTGACCAGGCCTGCTTTGAGCAACTGGTCGCGAAGGGAAAGGCTCATTAATGCTTACTCACTTGGGCAACGGCTCAGCCGCAGCTGGGCACATTCTTTTCCTGGCGTTTGGCTTCACCCCACAGGGCGTCCAACTCTTCGAGGGTGCAATCTTCCATGGGACGACGGGTGTCGCGCAATGCCTGTTCGATAAATCGGAAACGTCGTTCGAACTTGCCGTTGGCACCGCGCAGTGCGGTTTCTGGATCGACCTTGAGATGCCGGGCCAGATTGACCACGGAAAACAGCAGATCACCGATCTCGTCAGCCACCGCGTCGGGATCGTTTTCGGACATGGCTTCGAGCACTTCATCGAGCTCTTCGCGCACCTTGTCCAATACCGGTAGCGCATCCGGCCAGTCGAAGCCGACCTGCCCGGCACGTTTTTGCAACTTGGCCGAACGCGACAGTGCCGGCAACGCGGCAGGCACGTCATCGAGCAGTGACAGCTGCTCGGGCGCGGCGGATTTCTCGGCGCGTTCTTCGGCCTTGATCTCTTCCCAGCGCTGCTTGACCTGTTCTTCATTCAGCCGTGGCACATCCAGCGGCGCGTACAGATCGCCGGTGGGGAACACGTGCGGATGACGGCGGATCAGCTTGCGAGTGATGCTGTCGATCACTCCGGCAAATTCGAAGCGCCCTTCTTCCCGGGCCAACTGGCTGTAATAGACCACCTGAAACAACAGGTCACCCAGCTCGCCCTGCAAGTGATCGAAGTCGCCGCGTTCGATGGCGTCAGCCACTTCATAGGCTTCTTCGAGGGTATGCGGGACGATGGTCGCGTAGGTTTGCTTGATGTCCCACGGGCAACCGAACTGCGGATCGCGCAGGCGGTTCATCAGGTGGAGCAGGTCTTCAAGTGAATACATCTGTCATGCCTCTACACAAAACCAATGTGGGAGCGGGCTTGCTCGCGAATGCGGTGTGTCATTCAGCGTAAATATCGACTGACACGCCCTCTTCACGAGCAAGCCCGCTCCCACATTCGAACGAAGCCATCTTCACGGAGTACGGTTACGCCGCGTCTCGATGATGTTCGGCAACTGCGAAATCCGTCCCAGCAAGCGCCCCAGCGCATCCAGCCCGGGAATCTCGATGGTCAGCGACATCAGCGCGGTGTTGTCTTCCTTGTTCGAGCGGGTGTTGACCGCCAGCACGTTGATGCGCTCGTTGAGCAGCACCTGCGAGACATCACGCAGCAGACCGGAACGGTCGTAGGCGCGGATGACGATGTCCACCGGATAGGTGAGCACCGGCACCGGGCCCCAGCTGACCTGGATGATCCGCTCCGGCTCGCGCCCGGCCAGTTGCAGCACCGAGGCGCAGTCCTGACGGTGAATGCTCACGCCGCGGCCCTGAGTGATGTAGCCGACGATCGCGTCGCCCGGCAGCGGCTGGCAGCAGCCAGCCATTTGCGTCATCAGGTTGCCGACGCCCTGGATCTGGATATCGCCGCGCTTGCCCGGCTTGTAGCCGGTGGCCTTGCGCGGGATCAGTTCGAGCTGTTCGTTGCCGCGTTCCGGCTCGACCAGTTGCTGCGCCAGGTTGACCAGTTGCGCCAGACGCAGGTCGCCGGCACCGAGGGCGGCGAACATGTCTTCGGCGGTTTTCATGTTGGCCTTTTCGGCCAGCTTGTCGAAATCCACCGCCGGCAGACCGAGGCGATTGAGTTCGCGTTCGATCAGGGTTTTACCGGCCGCAACGTTCTGGTCACGCGCCTGCAACTTGAACCAGTGAACGATCTTCGCCCGCGCCCGCGAGGTGGTGACGTAGCCCAGGTTCGGGTTCAGCCAGTCACGGCTCGGCGTACCGTGCTTGCTGGTGATGATCTCGACCTGTTCACCGGTCTGCAGGCTGTAGTTGAGCGGCACGATCCGCCCGTTGATCTTCGCGCCCCGGCAGTTGTGACCGATTTCGGTGTGCACGCGGTAGGCGAAGTCCAGCGGCGTCGCGCCTTTCGGCAAATCGATGGCGTGGCCGTCGGGGGTGAAGATGTACACCCGGTCCGGTTCGATATCGACCCGCAGCTGTTCGGCCAGACCACCGATATCGCCCAGCTCCTCGTGCCACTCGAGCACCTGCCGCAGCCAGGAGATTTTCTCCTCGTAGTGGTTGGAACCGGACTTGACGTCAGTGCCCTTGTAGCGCCAGTGCGCGCAGACGCCGAGCTCGGCCTCTTCGTGCATCGAGTGCGTACGGATCTGCACTTCGAGAACCTTGCCTTCCGGGCCGATTACCGCCGTGTGCAGCGACCGGTAGCCGTTCTCTTTCGGGTTGGCGATGTAGTCGTCGAATTCTTTCGGGATGTGCCGCCACAGGGTGTGGACGATACCGAGCGCGGTGTAGCAGTCGCGCATTTCCGGCACCAGCACGCGCACGGCGCGCACGTCGTAGATCTGGCTGAATTCCAGTCCCTTGCGCTGCATTTTGCGCCAGATCGAATAGATGTGCTTGGCGCGGCCGCTGATGTCGGCGTCGACGCCGGTGGCCTGCAATTCGTCCTTGAGCTGGGTCATCACGTCGGCGATGAACCGCTCACGGTCCAGCCGCCGCTCGTGGAGCAGCTTGGCGATCTGTTTGTATTGATCGGGTTCCAGGTAACGGAAGGACAAGTCCTCCAGTTCCCACTTGATATGACCGATGCCGAGTCGATGCGCGAGCGGCGCATAGATGTCGAAGACTTCCCGGGCGACGCGGTTACGCTTTTCGTCGTCAGCGGTTTTCACCGCGCGGATTGCGCAGGTACGTTCGGCCAGTTTGATCAGCGCGACGCGAACGTCGTCGACCATTGCCACCAGCATCTTGCGCAGGTTTTCCACCTGGCCCTGGGTGCCCATCACCATCGACTGGCGCGGGCTGAGGCTGGCACTGATCGCCGCCATGCGCTGCACGCCGTCGATCAGTTTGGCCACCACGGGACCGAAGCGCTGGCTGACCGCCGCGAGTTCGATCTGGCCTTCGCGGACGCCGCGATACAGCACCGCCGCGACCAGCGAGTCTTGGTCGAGCTTGAGGTCGGCGAGGATCTCGGCGATCTCAAGTCCCGTACTGAAACTGCCGCTGCCCTCGGCCCACAGATTCTTCGCGGCGTTGGACTGCTGTTCGGCCTCGCGAGCGAACTCGCAGGCTTCCTTCAAGGCTTCGCGATCCAGCGCCATGTCGACACTGACCGCGTGATCGAGCCAAGCCTCGAGATTGATACTGCCGTCAGTGTTGATCGGCTGGTGTGCTCTCACCTGTACCATGCTGCTTTACCTTCCCTACGACGCAGATTCAATGCGTCAAATCGCTGACCCCCAATGCCCGGATGCGCTCGCGGGGCTAAAGCGAGCGCCGCCCGGACAGGTCAGACGGATTCAGACGAGCCATCCTGGCTCGCTTCAAATAACGCCATGGCCTCGACATGCGCCGTCTGAGGAAACATATCGAGAATCCCGGCACGTTTTAACCGGTAGCCCTGCTTGATCAATTCGACCGTATCGCGCGCCAGAGTTGCAGGGTTGCACGACACATACACCAACCGTTTGGCACCCAGGGTCGCGAGCTTGCGCACCACCTCGAAAGCACCGTCACGCGGTGGGTCCAAGAGTACCGCAGAAAAGCCGTTTCCGATCCACTGAGCATCGGTCAAAGGCTGGGATAAATCGGCTTGAAAAAACTTTGTGTTATGCAAATTGTTACTAGCGGCGTTGGCAGCGGCACGGTCGACCATGGTCTGCACGCCCTCCACCGCCACCACTTCACGCACGCTTTTGGCCAGTGGCAAGGCGAAGTTGCCCAGACCGCAGAACAGGTCGAGCACGCGCTCGTCACCGGTCGGCTTCAGCCAGTCCAGCGCCTGCGCGACCATCGCCTCGTTGACCCCGGCGTTGACCTGGATGAAATCCCCCGGCCGCCAGGCCAGATCCAGATCCCACTGCTCCAGGCGATAGCCCAGCGACTGTGCGGCATCCACCGGCTGCGGCTCGCCTTCACCATGCAGCCACAGTTGCGCCTGATGGAACTGGCAGAAATCCTTGAGGATCGTCAGGTCGGCTTCGGACAGCGGCGCCATGTGTCGCAGCAACACCGCCAGCGACGACCCACTGAACAACTCGACATGCCCCAGCGCCTGCGGTTTGCTCAAACGACGGAGCATCTCCGGCAAACGGGTCATGATCGGTTGCAAGGGCTGTACCAGCACCGGGCATTCGTTGATGGCGACGATGTCCTGGCTGCCGGCGGCGCGGAAACCCACTTCGAGCTTCTTCGCCTTCATGTCCCAACGCACGGCGATCCGCGCGCGGCGGCGATAGCCGAACTCCGGGCCGGTCAACGGCGCCGCCCATTCTTCAGGCTCGACCCCGGCGACCTTCGACAGCTGCTCGGCGAGCATGCGCTGTTTCAGGGCAAGCTGTTCGGCGTGGGGCAAGTGTTGCACGCTGCAACCGCCGCAGCGACCGGCATGCTGACACGCTGCCGGGCGACGCAACTCGCTGGCCTTGAACACCCGTTCGGTGCGCGCTTCGACCACTTTGCCGCGGGCGCCGAGCACCCGCGCCTCGACTTCTTCACCCGCGAGGGCGCCGAGGACGAACCAGGTGCGGCCTTCGAAAAACGCGATGCCGCGACCGTCATTGGCCAGGCGCTCGATGTTCAAGCGCTGTTTTTTGCCGGTCGGGATTTGCGCGGCCTTGCTGCCGCCGGTGGGCTGGAAGCGCAGGCCTCTCTCGTGCTTGGCCATCAGTTGGGCGCGTCGAAAATGCCGGTCGACAGATAACGGTCGCCACGGTCGCAGATGATCGCGACGATCACCGCGTTTTCAACTTCCTTGGACAGGCGCAGCATCGCTGCCACCGCACCGCCCGAGGACACGCCACAAAAGATGCCTTCTTCGCGGGCCAGACGCCGGGTGACGTCCTCGGCTTCGCTTTGCGCCATGTCGACAATGCGGTCGACGCGGTCGGCCTGATAGATCTTCGGCAGGTATTCCTGCGGCCAGCGGCGGATGCCCGGAATGGCCGAGCCTTCCATCGGTTGCAGGCCAATGATCTGCACGCTGTCGCTCTGCTCTTTCAAGTAGCGCGACACGCCCATGATGGTGCCGGTGGTGCCCATCGAACTGACGAAATGGGTGATGGTGCCCTGGGTCTGACGCCAGATTTCCGGGCCGGTGGTGGTGTAGTGCGCCTCGGGATTATCGCCGTTGGCGAACTGATCGAGCACCTTGCCACGGCCTTCGGCTTCCATGCGCTGGGCGAGATCACGAGCGCCTTCCATGCCCTCTTCCTGACTGACCAGAATCAGCTCGGCACCGTAAGCGGTCATCGCCGCCTTGCGCTCGGCGCTGGAGTTGTCCGGCATGATCAGGATCATCTTGTAACCCTTGATCGCGGCGGCCATGGCCAGCGCAATCCCGGTGTTGCCCGAGGTCGCTTCGATCAGCGTGTCACCCGCGTGGATCTGCCCGCGCAGTTCGGCACGGGTGATCATCGACAGCGCCGGACGATCCTTGACCGAACCCGCCGGGTTGTTCCCTTCGAGCTTGAGCAATAGGGTGTTGCTGGTGGCACCGGGCAGGCGCTGCAAACGCACCAGCGGAGTGTTGCCGACGCAATCGGCGATGGTTGGGTACTGCAGGGTCATGGCGTATTCGCAATCCAGACGTGCGGGGGCGCCTATCATACCGGCAAACGTTCGCAGGCCATATCACGCAAAGTGCGGTGCTTATGGTTTCTGGGAATAAGCAGTAAGAGTCTCACCAGTGGTGAGACTATTAGTTGAATCGAAGGGCCCCTTCGCGAGCAAGCCCGCTCCCACAGGAGGGTGGCGGTGTTGGTTATACAATCTGCGGACGCCCCACATCCACTGTGGGAGCGGGCTTGCTCGCGAAGGCGTCAGCCGTCACGCCGCCGTCATCGGCAATCAGCCGAAAATTCAAGCGCAATCCCGCCCCACCATTCTCCGCCCACAACATCCCGCCCTGCCTTTGCACCGCATTCCTCGCAATGCTCAACCCCAGCCCAAACCCGCCATCCCCCGGGCGTGAGCCGTCGAGGCGGGTGAACGGCGAGAAGATCCGTTCCAGATCCGCTTCAGCCACACCGCCGCCCTGATCTTCCAGCCACAGATGCCAGTAATCGCCGTCACGCCGTCCATCGAGGCGCACGATGCCGCCCTCGGGCGAATGACGAATGGCGTTGCGCAGAATGTTCTCCAGCGCCTGCGCCAAACTATTGAGATTACCGCGCACCCAGCACGACGACGGCACCGCGCACTGCAATTGCAGGCTCGGCCAGCCGCTTTCATAACAGGCGTTGTCGGTGAGCATTTCCCACAGCGCCTGAATCTGGATCGCCTCGTCCGGCAGCGGTGCACGCTCGGTGTCGAGCCAGGCCAGTTGCAGGGTGTCCTCGACCAGCCGTTGCATGCCGTCGACCTCACGGCCGATGCGCTCGCGCAGTTGCCGCAGATCCTGTTCGCTTTCACTGGCCACCCGCAATCGACTCAGCGGCGTGCGCAGTTCGTGGGACAGATCCCGCAGCAGCTGCTGTTGCAGGGCAACGGTGGACTGCAGGCGCTCGGACATCGAGTCGAAAGCCCGCGCCAGCTCGCCGAGTTCGTCCGGGCGCTCGGTAATGCCGCTCGACAGGCGCACATTCAATTGATCGGCGCGCCAGGCATTGGCCTGTTCGCGCAGATTGTTCAGCGGCACCACCAGCAAGCGATACAGGCCGACACACAGCAGCAAGGTGAACAATCCCGGAATCACTCCGTTGGTGATCACCCTCCAGAACACCCGGTATTTACCCGGCAGGAAACGCTCGGGCAACTCGATCACCAGACTGCCGGCAGACGGGTCTTGGGGAAACGGCACCCGCAGCCACGGCCGGCCCTGCTTGTGGATCGGCCAGTCGAGCCCGCGCAAAAAGGTCAGGTGCTGGATTTCCTGTTCATTCAGCGGATCGCTGCTCAACGACTGCAAATTACGGTCGATTACCCCGACCCAACCCGCCTCGCGCAGCTCCATGCTCTGCAACCAGTTATCGACCCCGTCACGCTCACCGCGCTGCCACGCCCGTTCGGCTTCAGCGGCATAACGGCTCAGCGTGCCGCGCGCCTCGTCGGAGAGAAACTGGTTGCGCTCCTCCATGTAGCGGCCCCAGGACCAGCTCAGCCAGATCATCAGCAGACAGAACGCCACCAGCAGGCACGCCAGTTTCCAGAACAGCGAATGCCGGCCCGGCAGGTCAGATATTTTCATCAGGCGCACTCAGCACGTAGCCCTTGCCCCACACCGTGCGCACTTCACGCTCAAGGTAACCGATGGCCTTGAGTTTGCGGCGGATCTGGCTGATGTGCATGTCGAGGCTGCGGTCGTGGGCCGCGTAACCGCGTTGCAGAACATGCTGATAAAGGAAGGCCTTGCTCAACACTTCTTCATCGTTGCGATTGAGGGTTTCCAGCAGGCGGTATTCGCTGCGGGTCAGGCCGGCGGCTTGCGCGTTATAGAAAACCTCGCACTGTTCATCGTCAAAGCGCAGCGTGCCACTGGCCATCGCCGGAGTAACTGCCGCCGGGCGCCGATCAAGGGCCACCCGCCGCAGAATCGCCTCGATGCGCACGTGCAGCTCGGCCATGCTGAACGGCTTTGGCAGATAATCATCGGCCCCCAGGCGAAAGCCACTGATGCGATCGGCCTCGGCACCCAGGGCGGACATCAGCAGCACCGGCGTCGAATGGCTCTGGCGCAATTGGGTCAGCACATTCAGGCCATCGAGCCCCGGCAACAGTATGTCCATCAGCACCACATCGAACGGCTGGCGACGCGCGATGTTCAGCCCTTCCTGACCGTTCTGGCACCAGGTCACCTTAAAGCCGCTGCGCCCCAGATGTTCGTGAACATAGGCGCCCAGAACCGGGTCGTCCTCGATGGCAAGAATGCGTGGGAAATCGTTGGAGGCAAGCGTCATGAGTATCTGCAAATAATTCTCAGTTGGCCGATTATTCAAGATTGCCCGCTATCGGGCAACCCAAGGTTGACCTGGCGGACAAACGCGCCATGCGCCGTCGACCGATGACGACATCATTTTTCCGGAGATTGCCTGCCTGCAAATCGCTACACTGCGCCAATGTCGCGTGCCGGATGCACGTAAGAGTCAACAGTTCAGCGGGATGCAGGAGATGGGTGTGCTCAAGAAACTGGGAATCAAAGGTCGCGTATTGTTGCTGACCCTGTTGCCGACCAGCCTGATGGCATTGGTTCTCGGTGGTTATTTCACCTGGATGCAACAGTCCGACCTGCAGACCCAATTGATGCAGCGCGGCGAGATGATCGCCGAGCAACTGGCGCCGCTGGTGGCGCCCGCCATGGGCCACGGCAACACCGATCTGCTGGAACGCATCGCCACCCAGTCTCTCGAACAACCCGACGTGCGCGCCGTCACCTTCCTCGCCCCCGACCGCACACCGCTGGCGCACGCCGGCCCGACCATGCTCAATCAGGCGCCCAGCGGCGACAGTGCGCAACTGCAACGGCGCAGCGGCAATGACGCCACCCGTTACCTGATGCCGGTGTTCGGCAAGCATCGCAATCTTGCCGGCGACGTGATTCCGCAAGAGTCCGACCGTCTGCTCGGCTGGGTCGAACTGGAGCTGTCGCACAACGGCATGCTGCTGCGCGGTTATCGCAGCCTGTTTGCCAGCCTGCTGTTGATTGCCGCTGGCCTTGCCGGTGCCGCCCTGCTCGCATTGCGCATGGGTCGCACCATCAACCGCCCGCTGAGCCAGATCAAACACGCGGTCGCCCAGCTCAAGGACGGTCATCTGGAAACCCGCCTGCCACCGCTCGGCAGTCAGGAACTGGACGAGCTCGCCTCGGGCATCAACCGCATGGCCGGCACGCTGCAGAACGCTCGCGAAGAACTGCAGCACAGCGTCGATCAGGCCACCGAAGACGTGCGCCAGAATCTGGAAACCATCGAGATCCAGAACATCGAACTGGATCTGGCACGCAAAGAGGCGCTGGAGGCGAGCCGGATCAAATCCGAGTTCCTTGCCAACATGAGCCACGAGATCCGCACGCCGCTCAACGGCATTCTCGGTTTCACGCATCTGTTGCAGAAAAGCGAGCTGACCCCGCGCCAGCTCGACTATCTGGGCACCATCGAAAAGTCCGCCGACAGCCTGCTCGGGATCATCAACGAGATCCTCGATTTCTCGAAGATCGAGGCCGGCAAACTGGTGCTCGACCATATTCCGTTCAACCTGCGCGACCTGTTGCAGGACACCCTGACCATCCTGGCCCCGGCAGCCCACGCCAAGCAATTGGAGCTGGTCAGTCTGGTCTATCGCGACACGCCGCTGTCGCTGGTCGGTGACCCGCTGCGCCTGAAGCAGATCCTCACCAATCTGGTCAGCAATGCGATCAAGTTCACCCGCGAAGGCACTATCGTCGCCCGCGCCATGCTCGAAGAAGAACACGAAGACAGCGTGCAACTGCGTATCAGCATTCAGGACACCGGCATCGGTTTGTCGAGTCAGGATGTGCGCGCGTTGTTCCAGGCGTTCAGTCAGGCCGACAACTCGTTGTCGCGCCAGCCTGGCGGTACCGGTCTGGGTCTGGTGATTTCCAAGCGCCTGATCGAACAGATGGGCGGCGAAATCGGCGTCGACAGCACCCCCGGCGAAGGTTCGGAATTCTGGATCAGCCTGAGCCTGCCCAAAGCCCGCGACGACACCGAAGACCTGCCGGCCCCGCCACTGCTCGGACGCCGTGTGGCGGTACTGGAAAATCACGAACTGGCGCGCCAGGCCCTGCAGCATCAACTGGAAGACTGTGGCCTCGACGTCACGCCGTTCAATACGCTGGAGAGCCTGACCAACGGCGTCACCGGCGCGCACCAGACCGATCAGGCCATCGACCTTGCAGTGCTCGGCATCACCAGCAACGACATGCTCCCGGAGCGCCTGAACCAGCACATCTGGGATCTGGAGCACCTGGGCTGCAAAGTACTGGTGCTGTGCCCGACCACCGAACAGACGCTGTTCCATCTCTCGGTACCGAACCCACATAGCCAGTTGCAGGCCAAACCGGCCTGCACGCGCAAACTGCGCCGGGCACTGGCCGATCTGGCCAACCCGCGCCAGCCGCGTAGCGAACCGGGCGAACCGCTGTCGAGCCGTGCGCCGAAAGTGCTGTGCGTCGACGACAACCCGGCCAACCTGTTGCTGGTGCAGACCTTGCTCGAAGACATGGGCGCCAAGGTTCTGGCCGTAGAAAGCGGCTATGCGGCGGTCAAAGCGGTGCAGAGCGAATCCTTCGATCTGGTGCTGATGGACGTGCAGATGCCGGGGATGGACGGACGCCAGACCACCGAAACCATCCGCCAGTGGGAAAGCGAACGGCATTGCACGCCGCTGCCGATCGTCGCCCTCACCGCCCACGCCATGGCCAACGAAAAACGCGCCTTGCTGCAAAGCGGCATGGATGACTACCTGACCAAACCGATCAGCGAGCGGCAACTGGCGCAAGTGGTGCTGAAATGGACCGGTCTGGCCTTGCGTAATCAAGGCCCGGAGCGCGCCAGCGACAGCGCAGCAGGCAGCAATGAGCTGCCGGTGCTCGACCATGAGGAAGGCCTGCGCCTGGCCGCCGGCAAGGCGGACCTTGCCGCGGACATGCTGGCCATGCTGCTCGCCTCGCTGGAAGCCGACCGCGAAGCGATTCGTGCCGCCAGCGAAGCCCGTGATCAGAACGCATTGATTGAGCGCGTGCATCGCCTGCACGGTGCGACCCGATATTGTGGCGTGCCGCAATTGCGCGCGGCCTGTCAACGCAGTGAAACCCTGCTCAAACAGGGCGATCCCAAAGCCGTGGCGGCGCTGGAAGAGCTGGAGCGGGCGATCAATCGCCTCGCCACTCAGGCCAGGATCAGCGCCTGATCCACGGCAATGCCGGCAGCGGCATTCGTCGTTAAAGTGGTGGCCGTCAACGCTGACTCGCCACCCCGTTCCAGGAGGAATTGATGCGCACGATCGTCTTCAGCAGCCAGACCTACGACCGCGACAGTTTCCTCGCCGTCGATTGCCCGGCCGGAATAGAACTGCACTTTCAGCCGGCCCGACTCAGCCTCGACACCGCCGCCCTGGCCGAACAGCACGAGGTGGTCTGCGCCTTCATCAATGACGATCTCAGTGCGCCGGTGCTGGAGCGGCTGGCGGCCGGCGGCACGCGGCTGATCGCGCTGCGCTCGGCGGGCTACAACCATGTCGATCTGCTCGCGGCGAAACGCCTCGGGCTGGCCGTGGTGCGGGTTCCAGCCTACTCGCCGCATGCGGTGGCCGAACATGCGGTGGCGTTGATTCTCGCGCTCAACCGGCGCCTGCACCGCGCCTACAACCGTACCCGCGAAGGCGATTTCACGCTGCACGGCCTGACCGGTTTCGATCTGGTGGGCAAGACCGTCGGCATCGTCGGCACCGGGCAGATCGGCGCGACCTTCGCGAAAATCATGCACGGCTTCGGTTGTGAGTTGCTGGCGTACGACCCGTATCCAAACCCCGAGGTTGTGGCCTTGGGCGCGCGTTATCTGAGCCTGCCGGAGCTGCTCGCGCAGTCGCGGATCATCAGCCTGCACTGCCCGCTCAACGCGCAGAGCAAACACTTGATCAACCGTGAGTCACTGGCACATTTGCAACCGGGGGCGATGCTGATCAACACCGGACGTGGCGGTCTGGTGGACACACCCGCGCTGATCGACGCCTTGAAGGACGGCCAGTTGGGCTATCTGGGCCTGGATGTGTATGAGGAAGAGGCGCAGCTGTTTTTCGAGGATCGCAGCGACTTACCGTTGCAGGATGATGTGCTGGCGCGGCTGCTGACCTTCCCGAATGTGATCATCACCGCGCATCAGGCGTTTCTGACCCACGAGGCGCTGGGCGCGATTGCCGCGACCACCCTGCACAACATCGCGACCTGGGCTGCAGGCGCGCCGCAGAACCAGGTCGAGGGCTGACGATTACCGGCTTATTTCGGCGACAGCGACGAGGCCAGGATCAGCAGCGCCAGCCAGCCAAAACCGAAAAAACGCTGCTTCATCGAATGACCGTTACGCAGCAGGAACCAGACAAAGACCATCGGCAACAGAAACACCATGATCTTCAACCAGCCTTCCACCGGACGCGAACCGTCGGCGTTGGGCTGAAGTTGAGGGGTTGGCTCGGGCTGCCGACGACGGCGACCGACTGCTGCCGGTGTCACTTTCGGCGCGGGCTCCGGGGCTGGCGGCGGGACGAAGGCTTCAGGCACCGACTTGTTGCGCGGCAGACTGCCAAATGAAATCGTCGTCGCGGCAGCGGCGACCGTCGGCTGCTGCGGATTGTGCCCGTGTTGCTGCGCCATCGGAGCACCACAATGAATGCACGCCTTGACTTCAGAGCTGATGCTCCGCTTGCATTCATAACATTCGATCAGCGCCATGTTCCGTTCCCTCAGATTGAAGGGCGGCAGTTTGCCATGAGCGCCGAGCAATTTGAACCGGATCGAAGGTCGCACACGTACGCCATCCTGCAATCCAGCCCGTGCTAGCATGTCGCGCAGATTTGGAGGACCCATGGTCGAACACGATTTCCGCTACACCCTGATGAACCCGCAACACACCCTCACCGAATGCCGCGCCCTCGTACCGGGCCGCTATCAGGTCACCGGCAACGGTGGCTCGATCCGTAACGGTGACGTCCTGTTGGTCACCCTCAAAGGCAGCAAGGATTTGTCCATGCGCCTGACCGTCGACTCCGTGCGCCACCTGATCAATCCGCCGGGCCAATGGACCGCGATGACCACGGGCCCGGTATTCGGCGAACTGGCGATCCACACCTGGCAGGTCAACTGCGACAGCTGCGCCAAAGAACTGAATTTCGAGTTCGCGGTGGACGCCAAGCTGGGCAAGACTGCCGAGAAACCGGCCGCCACGGCGCGCATCGCCGAGCTGGGCTGGAAAGCCGTCGGCGACAAACACCTGTGCCCGAAATGCCAGGAGCCTGCGTGATGAAACGCCTTGCCCTGCCCCTGTTGGTCGGTGCCGGTCTGGTGGGCTGCGCCGCAGAGCCAGTGCAGTTGCAACAGAACCGCAGCTACATTCTGGAGTGGATCGGCGAGCGGCCATTGATGGATTACAGCCACCTGACCGTGACCCTCGGTGACGATGGCCGCGCGTATGGCAATGGCGGCTGCAACCACTGGTTCGCACCGTACACCCTCGAGGGTGACAAGCTGAGCTTCGGCCCGATCGGCAAGACCCGCAAACTCTGCGCCCCGGCGCTGATGGAGCAGGAACAACGCTTCCTGCAGGCGCTGCAAGGCGTGGAACGCTGGGACATCTCGCCGATCGAGCAGATGCGTTTCTGGCCGGCGGAAGGCAAGCCGTTGCGCTGGTGGCTGGAAGAGGGTTAACCCCTTAGACGCACACTGAGGTTACTGTGGCGAGGGAGCTTGCTCCCGCTCGGCTGCGCAGCAGTCGCAAAACCGTTAACCGCGCGTTGCCGGAGACACCGAGTCAGCAGGGTTTGGGGCCGCTTCGCGGCCCAGCGGGAGCAAGCTCCCTCGCCACAAAAGCCCATTCAACTCACTTTGTCGCCTGCAACGCCTCCAGCTTGGCCATCACCCCCGCCGCCGTCTGCTCGCCCATCAGTTGCTCACGCACCTTGCCCTTGTTGTCGATGATGTAGGTCACCGGCAAGGCCTCACTGCGCGGCAGGTCGAACAGGTCCGCCGGATCCTGCGCCAGTACGGTGAACTTGATGCCCAGCTTCTCGCTGGCGCTCTTCAGGTCTTCACCCTGCACGTTGTCGAAGTTGACCCCGAACACACCGATGTTCTTGCCTTTCAACTCATCAGCCAGATGATTGAGCTCCGGAATTTCCGTGCGGCACGGGCCACACCATTCGGCCCAGTAATTGATGACTACCCATTGTTTATCCAGACGCTCGGACGCCACCTTCTGACCATTCTGGTCAATGCCGTAGTCATTTCCGCAGCCCCCCAGCATCAACGCCCCGATTATCGTCAATGCCGCTGCCAATCGCCGTGTCATGTCGTGTTCCCTGGTCAAAAATTGGATGCGCCTGCGACCCATCGCTTCTGAAGGTTCTGGATTGCGCGCTGCACAGTTAGAATAGCCGCCACTTTACGCCAGAAGCGACCCGCCATGACCGATCTGACGCTTTATCACAATCCGCGCTGCTCGAAATCCCGCGGCGCACTGGAACTTCTCGAGGCCCGTGGCCTGACCCCGAACGTGGTGCGTTACCTGGAAACGCCGCTGGACGCCGCGCAGATCAAGGCCTTGCTCGGCAAGCTCGGCATCAGCGCACGGCAACTGCTGCGCACGGGAGAAGATGAATACAAAATGCTTCAGTTGGCCGATACCAGCCTCAGCGAAGCGCAACTGATCGCCGCCATCGCCGAACACCCGAAACTGATGGAACGGCCGATTCTCGAAGTCGGCGACAAGGCCGTGATCGGCCGTCCTCCGGAGCAGATCCTGGAGCTGTTGCCGTGAGCGCGCCGTACATTCTGGTTCTGTATTACAGCCGCAACGGTTCGACCAACGAGATGGCCCGGCAGATCGCCCGCGGTGTCGAGCAGGCCGGCCTCGAAGCGCGCCTGCGTACCGTGCCGGCGATTTCCACCGAGTGCGAAGCCGTGGCCCCGGGCATCCCTGACGAAGGTGCGCTCTACGCCACCCTCGACGACCTGAAGAACTGCGCTGGCCTCGCACTCGGCAGCCCGACGCGTTTCGGCAACATGGCCGCACCGCTCAAGTACTTCCTCGACGGCACCAGTAACCTGTGGCTGACCGGTGCACTGGTCGGTAAACCGGCCGGCGTGTTCACCTCCACCGCCAGCCTGCACGGCGGCCAGGAAACCACCCTGCTGTCGATGATGCTGCCGCTGTTGCACCACGGCATGCTGATCACCGGCCTGCCGTACAGCGAGTCCGCGCTGCTGGAAACCCAGGGCGGCGGCACGCCATATGGTGCCAGTCATCACGCTGGGGCCGATGGCAAGAAAGGCCTGGATCAGCACGAAATGGCGCTGTGTCGTGCACTCGGCGCACGCCTGGCGAAAACTGCGCAAAAACTGGAGGGCTGAGGGTGGCGAAGAAGGCGAAAATCCTGCCCTCGGTGGAGTGGCTCGAACCCCGCGTCAAGGCGATGCGGGCCCTCAGCCTGCTGTGCTTCTTCGGCCTCGCCGGGCTGCTCGCCGCTTACTACCTGGTATTCGCCGACCTGCATGGCGCCCGACCGTGGGTGATTTTGCTGGTCGAGCTGATCCCGTGGATCGTTCTCGCTCCGGCAATGATCATGGGCAGCGCCCGTGGGCATTCGTGGATGTGTTTTGTGGTGAATCTGTATTTCATCAAGGGCGCACTGGCGGCGTATGACCCGAACCGGCAGCTGTTTGGCGTATTGGAGATGGTCGCGAGCCTGGCGCTGTTCTGCTCGGCATTGCTGTATGTGCGGTGGCGGTATCAGTTGAATCGCAAGCTGGCTGGCGAGGGCGAGATTTCCGTCGCCTGAGCTGACGCCTTCGCGAGCAAGCCCGCTCCCACATTTGAAATGTATTCCCTCTGTGGGAGCGAGCCTGCTCGCGAATGGGGCGACGCGTTCTTAATGATTGACGGTGTAAGCCAGCATCATCGAAATCTGGCTCATCGGCCGTCCACCACTCTGTTCATGCCACTGGTTGAACGCGTTCTGCACAATCGCCAGATCGCGCAGACTGGTCGGCACTTTGTCGACGATCTTCTGCGCATTCAGTGCCGCGACCACGTCATAGCTCGGCACAAAGGTGTCCTTGCCAACCATGCGCAAGAAGCGTGGCGCCGACAGCCCGCCCAACTGATGGCCGTGCTTTTTCAGGTAGGTCCACAGACCGACGATATCGGTCACCGGCCAGTCGGCGATCAGTGCGCCGAAACTGCCCTTCTCCTTCTCCACATCGAGAATGAACTGCGCATTGCGCGGCACACTCTTGAGCTTGCCCAGGTGGCGGATGATCCGCGCGTCCTGCATCAGGCGTTCGAGGTGCTCGGCGCTCATCAGCACGACTTTTTCCGGATCGAACTTGAAGAACACTTCTTCGAAAGCCGGCCACTTGGCGTCCACCAGGCTGTGCTTGAGCCCGGCGCGAAATACCCGCAGGGCCATGGTCGAGAGGTAACGATCGTCGCTGATCTTGCGCAATTGCGCGGGAGTCTTGGGAACGGGCAGATGGGCTTCCAGTTCAGCCGCCGAACCGAAGCGGTTCAGACAGTATTCGTGCAGCCACTTGTAATCGCGCATGCCCTCTCCTATTGAATGAAACGAAGAAACCCATGTGGGAGCGGGCTTGCTCGCGAAGACTGAGTGTCAGTCGGCGCATATAGCGACTGATACACCGCCTTCGCGAGCAAGCCCGCTCCCACCTGGAATGGGTTTACAGGTTGACCACGTTGACGAAGCGCGAAGCCGCCGTCTCGTCGATCTTCAGGCTGGTGAAGTCGAACAGGTTGCGGTCGGCCAGTTGCGACGGCACCACGTTCTGCAGACTGCGGAAGATGCTTTCAGTTCGGCCCGGAGTCTTGCGCTCCCAGTCCTGAAGCATTTCCTTGACCACCTGACGCTGCAGGTTTTCCTGCGAACCGCAGAGGTTGCACGGGATGATCGGGAATTCCTTGAAGTCCGAGTAAGCCTGGATGTCTTTCTCGTTGCAGTACGCCAGCGGGCGGATCACCACGTTACGGCCGTCGTCGGCACGCAGCTTCGGTGGCATCGCCTTGAGGGTGCCGTTGAAGAACATGTTGAGGAAGAACGTCTCGACGATGTCATCGCGATGGTGACCGAGGGCCATCTTGGTCGCGCCGATTTCGTCGGCGAAGGTGTACAGCGTGCCGCGACGCAGGCGCGAACACAGCGAACAGGTGGTCTTGCCTTCCGGCACCAGTTCCTTGACCACCGAGTAGGTGTCCTTCTCGACGATGTGGTACTCGACGCCCAGCTCTTTCAGGTAGGCCGGCAGCACGTGCTCGGGAAAGCCCGGCTGCTTCTGATCCATGTTCACCGCGACGATCTCGAACTTGATCGGTGCAACCTTCTGCAGGTGCATCAGCACGTCGAGCATGGTGTAGCTGTCCTTGCCCCCGGACAGGCAGACCATGACCTTGTCGCCGTCTTCGATCATGTTGAAATCGGCGACCGCTTCGCCGGCCAGGCGGCGCAGGCGCTTTTGCAGTTTGTTCTGGTTGACCGTAAGAGTGCCCATGACGCGAAATCCGTGAGGTGTGACGAAAGGCGGGCATTTTACGCAAAAAACCCGCTGGGGGCGAAGGGCCGTGGGTCTGTCGCTTTCAACCGATCCCCTGTGGCGAGGGAGCTTGCTCCCGCTGGGGTGCGAAGCGCCCCCAAACCTGCAGCCGCTATTTTCCTGACGCACCGAACCGGAAGGATTGGCGACTGCTGCGCAGCCGAGCGGGAGCAAGCTCCCTCGCCACAGAGGTGATCCGGCCTCAACCGTGCAAGACCCTGCCGCGATTACACCCCGTGTTTACAGCGCGATTTGCTCTAAGCCCCTATCACCTGTGCGGTTAAGTCCTTTCTATACTGCGACATAAGGTCGCACACATCTGAAGACCTGTATTTGCTCGGCCACCTTGGCCCGTAGGCGCTCCGCTGGGGGGCGATGGCAATAACAAGAGGAGTGACTGGCATGATCCATCACGTAGTGGGACTTTTTACCCACCCCGATCAGGAATGGAAGGAAATCCGTGGCGACCAAGAGGAAAGCATCAGCCACATGTACCTGACGCACACGCTGATCCTGGCGGCGATTCCGGCCGTTTCGGCGTTTATCGGCACCACTCAGGTCGGCTGGGTGATCGGCAGCCGCGCGCCGGTGATGCTCACCGTGGAAAGCGCAATCTGGATGACCGTAATGTCGTACCTGGCGATGCTTGGCGGCGTCGCGGTGATGGGCGCGTTCGTGCACTGGATGGCCCGCACCTATGACGCCAACCCGAGCCTGGCCCGTTGCGTGGCCTTCGCCACCTACACCGCGACACCGTTGTTCGTCGGCGGGCTGGCGGCACTGTATCCGCATATGTGGCTGGGGATGATCGTCGGCACGGCGGCCATCTGCTACACGGTTTATCTGCTGTATGTAGGGTTGCCGACGTTCATGAACATTCCGTCGGACGAAGGCTTCCTGTTTTCCAGCTCGGTGCTGGCGGTGGGTCTGGTGGTACTGGTGGCCATCATGGCGTTCACCGTGATTGTCTGGGGCCTCGGCGTGGGGCCGGTGTATACCAACTGAGATGCTTCACCCCCGAGAACAACAAGATCTGCCAATACAGGCCGCCGCAAGGCGGCCTTCTCGTATGGCGGATGACCATTCGGCAGGTCAGCGATTCGCAAGTCCGGGAGGTTGCGGCATACTCGACGCCTCTGGAGATCCATCAAGCATGCCCGAGCAACTCAATACCCGCGTCGAAGACTGTTACCAACTCGCTGAAGCCTTTTTCAAACGTCATTTCCAACGCCCCGTCGTCAGCCTCAAGCTGCGCGGGCAAAAAGCCGGTGTCGCGCATCTGCACGAGAACCTGCTGCGCTTCAACCCGCAGCTGTACCGGGAAAACACCGAACACTTCCTCAAGCAGACCGTGGCCCACGAAGTCGCGCACCTGATCGCCCATCAACTGTTCGGCGACCGCATCCAGCCGCATGGCGAGGAGTGGCAATTGATCATGCGCGGGGTTTACGAACTGCCGCCGGATCGCTGCCACACTTACGCAATCAAACGCCGCAGCGTGACCCGCTACATCTACAAATGCCCGTGCGCCGACAGTGATTTCCCGTTTTCGGCGCAGCGTCATAGCCTGGTGCGGCAGGGGCGACGGTATTTGTGCCGGCGCTGTCGCAACACCTTGGTGTTCAGTGGTGAGATGCGGGTGGAGTAGTCGGTTTTTGTATTGCCCCGACTGGCCCCTTCGCGAGCAAGCTCGCTCCCACAGGGGGAACGCATTTCAAAATGTGGGAGCGGGCTTGCTCGCGAAGAGGGCGGCACAGACGCTAAAGAATCACCTTGGCACGCCGCAACTCGGCAATCCGCTCAGCACTAAACCCCAACTCCCCCAACACCTGCTCCGTATGCTGCCCCAACCCCGCACCAACATGTCGCGGCGCCGGCAGCGCTTCGGAGAACTTCAGCGGACAGGCAATCTGCGCCTGGGTCGTACCGTCCCCCCGCGGCACCTGGGTCACCAATTCACGCGCCTGCAACTGCGGATGCTGCACCGCCTCGCTCAGGTTCAATACCGGCTCGACACAGGCATCGACCCCGGCAAACAACTCGCACAGCTCGGCAAAGTCGTGTTTCTCGAATTCAACTTTCAGCGCCTCCTTCAATAACCGCTGCTGCTCGGGTTTCGGCGACAAGCCCTGCGCTGCCAGCTCCGGCCGGCCCAACGCCGTGCACAGTTGCTGCATGAACGCAGGTTCCAGACTGCCCACCGACAGCCAGCGTCCGTCGCGCGAGCGGTAGTAGTCATAGAAGCTGCCGCCATTGAGCATCTGCTCTTCCCAATGCGGCTCCTCGCCACAGGCCAGATACCCGGCACCGGCCATGGCGTTCAGGCTGAAGGCGCAATCGGTCATGCTCACGTCCAGGTGCGTGCCCTGCCCTGTCTGCTGCCGGGCGATAACCGCCGCCAGCAAGCCGATCACGCCATGCAGCGACCCGCCAGCCACATCCGCCACCTGCATGCCCAGCGGCAACGGCCCGCTGTCGGCGCGGCCGGTGTAGCTGGCAAGCCCGGCCAGCGCGAGGTAGTTGATGTCATGCCCAGCGCGGTCCTTGTACGGGCCGGTCTGGCCATAGCCGGAGATCGACACGTAAATCAGCTTCGGGTTGATTGCCTTCAGTGCCTCGTAACCCAGACCCAGGCGCTCCATCACACCGGGACGAAACTGCTCGAGGACGATGTCGTATTCAGTCAGCAACTGCCGGACCACCTCCAGCGCTTCAGGCTGCTTGAGGTCCAGCGCCAGACTGCGCTTGTTGCGGTTCAGGTAAGCGTGGCTGGCCGACATGCCCTGATCGTGCGGCGGCAACACCCTCAGCAGATCCATGCGCGTCGGTGACTCAATGCGCAGCACCTCGGCGCCCATGTCCGCCAGCAACAGCGAGGCGAACGGCCCCGGCAGCAGGGTCGAGAAATCCAGAATTTTCAGTGAGGCCAGCGGCGCAGACATGGGCGATCTCCTTGGGCGATACAGCCAGCCTAGGCAGCGCTGCCGCGCACGGCAATCACCGGATGCATCAGCGGCAGTGACAGTAATGCTCAAATCGCCGGCAATAAAAAACCTGCCGAGGCAGGTTCTTCAGTGCCTGTGTGGCGAGGGAGCTTGCTCCCGCTGGGGCGCGAAGCGGCCCCGCTCTTCCAAGAGGGCCTGCTGCGCAGTCCAGCGGGAGCAAGCTCCCTCGCCACAAGGTATTACCAAATTGCAGTTACTTGACGTTGCTCGGAGTAGCACCTTCAGCCACACCCAGGTCATCTTCCGAACGGGTATCCGCGATACCGCGACCGCCCGAAGCCAGCTCGGATTGCAGCACGTCGGTGTCCAGCTCTTTCACCCACTTGGCAACCACGATGGTCGCTACAGCATTGCCGACCAGGTTGGTCAGGGCGCGGGCTTCGGACATGAAGCGGTCGATACCCAGAATCAGCGCCAGACCGGCCACCGGCAGGTGACCGACCGCCGACAGGGTGGCTGCCAGCACGATGAAGCCCGAACCGGTCACACCGGCTGCGCCTTTGGAGGACAGCAGCAACACCACCAGCAGGGTGATCTGGTGTGTGATGTCCATGTGCGTGTCGGTGGCCTGAGCAATGAACACCGCGGCCATGGTCAGGTAGATCGCGGTACCGTCGAGGTTGAACGAGTAACCGGTCGGGATCACCAGACCCACTACCGATTTCTTCGCGCCCAGACGCTCCATCTTGATCAGCATGCGTGGCAGTACCGATTCCGACGAAGAAGTACCCAGTACGATCAGCAGCTCTTCACGGATGTAGCGAATCATCTTCAGCACGCTGAAGCCGTGCATGCGGGCGATGGCACCCAGCACGATCAGGATGAACAGCACGCAAGTGATGTAGAAGCAGGCCATCAGTTGACCCAGCTGCACCAGCGAGCCGACACCGTAGGCACCGATGGTGAATGCCATCGCACCGAAGGCACCGATTGGCGCGAGCTTCATGATCATGTTGATGATGTTGAACATCACGTGGGCGAAACGATCGATGAAGTCGAGGATCGGACGGCCGTAGTCACCCAGGCGATGCAGGGCGAAACCGAAGATCACCGAGAACATCAGCACTTGCAGGATGTCACCGGTGGCGAACGCGCCGACGATGGTGGTCGGGATCACGTTGAGCAGGAAGCCGACAACGCTCTGATCAGCACCTTGAGCCACGTAGGTGGCAACTTTCGAAGCGTCCAGAGTGCTGACGTCGATGTGCATGCCGTTGCCCGGCTGCACGATGTTGACCACGATCAGGCCGACCAGCAGGGCGATGGTTGAAACGATTTCGAAGTACAGGAGTGCGTAACCACCGGTCTTGCCGACCGATTTCATGCTTTGCATGCCGGCGATGCCGCTGACCACGGTGCAGAAGATGATCGGGGCGATGATCATCTTGATCAGTTTGATGAACCCGTCACCCAGCGGCTTTACCGCGACACCGAACTGCGGGTAGTAGTGACCGAGTGCAATACCGATGATGATTGCGACGATCACCTGGAAATACAGGGATTTGTAGAGTGGCTGACGAGTCGTCATTGCAAGTTTCCTCAAGCGTCCTGCGGGCAACATCCATCTGTCGAGCGCAAAACCTGAATTGCGAACCCTCCTGCACTGGAGGGATTTGTTGTGTCGAGCGGCGCTTCTCCGGCGGGATAGACGCACACTTCTGTCGCTCTTATCGCAAACGCCGTGCCACATTGGTGCAATTCGCTACAAGCCTTTTGATATCAGGGAGTGCAGGGTAATTTTTGTCACTGCCCGGTGACGTAAGTGTGGCGGATTTCCGCCAACTCGTTGGTTCTCGTCCTACAATTTGGCGGAAATCCGCCTTGTTGCCCTGCGCATGCCCCGGCTACCATCCGGCGCCAGAGGAAGGATCTGCCGCTTATGCGCGAACGCACCATCGCCAGCCATTTCGCCCGTGCCGCCCTCGGTGGCGCACGCCGTTCGGGCTTCGACTATTCGCCACTGCTGCAGCGACTGGGCATCAGTCCCGAGTTGCTGGATGAGCCGCGGGCGCGAATTGCACCGGAGCAATTCACCCAACTGATCCAGAGCCTGTGGCTGGCGCTGGATGATGAGTACCTGGGCTTCGGCAACGTACCGAGCAAACCCGGCAGCTTCGCGATGATGTGCCACGCCCTGATCCACTGCCGCAACCTGGAGAAGGCACTGCAACGCGGTTTATTGTTTTATAGCCTATTCCCGGGGGCCCCGCGCCTGGACCTGAGCCGCGAAGACGAATGGGTGCGCCTGAGCCTCGATGATTCGCAGCTATGGGACCCGGATCACTTTCTCAGCGAGAGCCTGCTGGTGATCTGGCATCGCCTCGGCAGTTGGCTGATCGGCCAGCGGATTCGTCTGGAGCAGGCCACTTTCAGTTACCCGAAACCGGCGCATGGTGCCGAGTACGACCTGCTGTTCCCCTGCCCGCTGGTGTTTGCCGAGGGCCGAAGCAGCCTGCTCTTTCACAGCCGCTACCTGCACATGCCGTTGTTGCAGGACGAACGCACCCTCAAGCACTTCCTTGAACGCTCCCCCGCCGACCTGCTGTCACGCCCGGACGACGGCGACAGTCTCAGCAGCCGCCTGCGCCGCTTGCTCAGCCGCGACAGCGCACACTGGCCGGATCTGGAAGCGGTGGCCGCGCACCTGCACATCAGCCCGCAAACCCTGCGTCGGCATTTGCGTGAGGAAGGCACCAGTTTTCAGGAATTGAAGGATCAGTTGCGCCGCGACATCGCCATTTATCATCTGGGACGGGCGGATCTGTCGTTGCAACAGATTGCCGAGCAGTTGGGGTTTTCCGAGCCGTCGGCGTTTCACCGGGCGTTCAAGAAATGGACGGGGCTGACACCGGGGGCTTATCGGGCGCAGGAGCAGTAAGCCTCCGCAGAGTTTTACGCCGAGGCGGCAGGCCCCTTCGCGAGCAAGCTCGCTCCCACAGGGGAATGGCGAGCGCCGCCGATTCAATGTGGGAGCGAGCCTGCTCGCGAAAGAAGCCGGAAAGGCCTGCAATTAAACCGCAGGAAACTGAATCCTGAACGCCGCCCCGCCCATCGGCGAATCCCCGAGCATCAACTTGGCGTTGTAGCTCTCGATAATGTCCTTGACCACCGCCAGCCCGATGCCCTGCCCCGGATGCTGGCGATCCAGACGCTCGCCACGCTCCAGAATCCGCGCCCGTTGATTCGGCGGTACGCCCGGGCCGTCGTCTTCGATGCACAACTCGGTCCCGGCCAGACTCTCGCGAACGCTGATGCGCACTTCGCCCAGACACAGGCGATAGGCGTTCTCCAGCAGGTTGCCCATCATTTCCAGCAAAGCGCCCTGCTCGATCGGCACATAGCAGTGCTCCGGCAGATCGAAGGCCACCCGCACACGTTTGTCGCGGTAGACCTTGTCCAGTGTGTCGCACAGGCTTTTGAGCACCGGCTGCAGACGCACCTGGTGGCGCACCAGCCCGCTTTTGCGCAGGCTGGCACGTTGCAGTTGGTAGCTGATCTGCTGACTCATGCGCTCGATCTGGGTTTGCAGCACCCAGGCTTGATCACGATCTTCGGGACGTTTCGCCATGTCTTCGCTGACCCCTTGCAACACCGCCAGAGGGGTTTTCAGGCTGTGCGCCAGATCATCGAGAGAGTCGCGGTAGCGGCTGCGCTGCTGGCGTTCGCTGAGCAGCAAACGGTTGAGCGAGCCGGTCAGGCGCAGCAGTTCGCGCGGGTGCTGCTCGGTGAGGCTTTCGCGGGTGCCGCTTTCGATTTCGTCGAGTTCCTGGCTGAGCTGGCGCAGCGCCTTGAGGCCCCAGGTCAGGCCGATCCACAACAGCGCCAGCAACACCAGCAATGCGGCACCGAAGCCCAGATAGAGATTTTCGCGCAGTCCTTCGAGGGTATTTTCGTATTCACGCACCGGTTGCAGGGCAACGATACTGAACGCGGCACTTTTACCGCCAAGCAGTTTGACTTCGACGTCGTAGACGAAGAACTCCTGACCGTCGCTCTCGCGGATCCGCGCGAACTCGTTACCCATGCCGTCGTAACGCGGCTTGTAGTTGATCTGCTCTTCCTGCGTGCCTTTCGAGCGCCAGACCAGTTTGCCTTCGCGATCGTAGATGTAGCCGAGCAAGCGGTTGTCGGTGAGGTTGAAACGCTCATCGGGCAACTGCGACGGCATCATCAGGCGGCCGTTCTCGATGCGGGCGGCAGAGATCAGCGTGGTGGCGTCCGAGGCCAGCCGCTGCTCGATCGAGTCCTGCAACGCCAGGCTGAACGCGCCCTGCATGGCGGGGAGCAAGCCGAGCATGAACAACACCGCCAACGTGGTGGCGGCGAGCATCAAGCGAACGCGAAGAGAACGAATCAAGTGCAAGGCTCATTGAACAGATAGCCGAGACCGCGCACGGTATCGATCGGCTTGAACCCGCGCGTGCCTTCGAGCTTGCGGCGCAAGCGGCCGACCAGCACTTCGATCACGTTCGGATCGCGCTCGTCGTCGTCCGGATAGAGCTGCTCCATCAGGCGATCCTTGGGCACCACTTGCTGGTGGTGACGCATCAGGTATTCGAGGATGCGGTATTCGTAGGCAGTCAGCGCCAGCGGCTCTTCATCCAGCGATGCCTGCTTGCGATTGAGGTCCAGCAACAGCGGTCCGGCGACGATGGTCGACTGGGTGAACCCGCTGGAGCGACGCAGCAAGGCGTTGAGTCGTGCATCGAGTTCTTCGAACTGGAACGGCTTGACCACGTAATCGTCGGCACCGGCGGCCAGGCCTTCGACCTTGTCCTGCCAGTTGCCGCGCGCAGTGAGGATCAGCACCGGAAACGTCTTGCCGGTCGAGCGCAACTGCCGGATCAAGTCCAGACCGCCCATGCCCGGCAAACCGAGGTCGATGACCGCCAGATCGAAGTTGAACTGCCCGGTCTGGTACAGCGCCTCTTCGGCATTGGCCACGGACTCGACCACATGACCGCTCTCCGTCAGGCGGGTTTGCAGGTGATGGCGCAACAGCGCTTCATCTTCGACGACCAACAGTTTCATAACGCTCTCCCGGGTAAATCAAAAGCTCCAACTTCAACAGCATACCTGTGAGAGCGAGTCTGCTCGCGAAGGCGACGGCACGGGCGACAACTTTCTCATTGCTGTTCGACTGGATGCAAGGTTAGCAAGCCGCCCCTGTACCTGCCCTGAACGCTCGTTGAACCTGCACTGAATCAAATCGACTAGGCTGTCCTGACCACTTTCGATAAGGAGACCGACCATGCGCCTGTTACTCGCCCTCGCCCTGCTCGCCGCCAGCAGCCTGGCCAACGCCGCGATCAAGACCCAGGAGATTCCCTACCAGAGTGCCGACGGCACCAGACTGATCGGCTACTACGCCTACGACGATGCGATCAAGGGCAAGCGCCCGGGGATCGTCGTGGTGCATGAATGGTGGGGGCTGAACGACTACGCCAAACGCCGCGCCCGCGACCTCGCTGAGCTGGGCTACAGCGCACTGGCGATCGATATGTACGGCGAAGGCAAGAACACCGAGCACCCCAAGGATGCGATGGCATTCATGCAGGCCGCGACCCAGGATGCCGCCGCCTCCAGCAAGCGCTTCGAGGCCGGGCTGAACCTGCTGAAAAAGCAGCCACAGACCGACGTGAATAAAATCGCCGCCATCGGTTACTGCTTCGGCGGCGGCGTGGTGCTCAACGCGGCGCGTCAGGGCGAGCCGCTGGCGGGCGTGGTGAGTTTCCACGGCGCGCTGGCGACCACCACCCCGGCGACGCCCGGCAGTGTGAAGGGGAAGATTCTGGTCGAGCATGGTGCGCTGGACAGCATGGTCACCCCGGCCAACGTCACCACATTCAAATCCGAGATGGACAAGGCCGGCGCCGACTACACATTCGTCAGCCTCGACGGCGCCAAGCATGGCTTCACCAATCCGGATGCCGATCGTTTGAGCCACGGTGAACACGGTGGCCCGGATATCGGCTACAACAAAGCGGCCGATGAAAAATCCTGGGCGGACATGAAAGCGTTCTTCCAGAAAATCTTTGGCTGACATTGCCCCTGTGGCGAGGGAGCTTGCTCCCGCTCGGCGGCAAAGCCGTCGCAAAAACCTGCCGATGCGGTTTACCTGACAGACCTCGCCCACAGTTTTGGGGGGCTTTGCCCCCAGCGGGAGCAAGCTCCCTCGCCACAAAAGTGTGCAGCCTCTACCCAGTCGCGGCTTCAACCGGCAAAATGCCCGCCATGAATTCCAGCCCGATCCTCCCCATCTGCTGCACCGCGCTCGACGCTCACTGGCCGTTGCCCAGCGTGCTGCCCGAGACCGTCCTGCTGAGCACCCGTTTCGACCCGAAACAATTGCTCGGCGACGACTTCCAGCGCAGCGCCATCGAGCCGCCGCCGAGCATTCAGCGTTCGGTTGCCAAGCGCCAGGCAGAGTTTCTTGCCGGGCGGATTTGCGCCCGGGCGGCGTTGCAGCAACTGGAAGGCTCAAGCGTGATTCCGGCGATTGGCGAAGACCGTGCACCGGTGTGGCCGGCGCACATCTGCGGCTCGATCACCCACAGCACCGGGCGTGCGGCGGCGATTGTCGCCAACAAGCAGCATTGGCGTGGCCTGGGCATGGACCTGGAAAACCTGCTCGACACCGACCGCGCCGAACGCCTGGCCGGGGAGATCCTGACGCCTGCGGAACTGCAGCGCATGGCCGCCGGTTCGAGGGAACAACTGGCGTTGCTGGTGACGCTGACGTTTTCGGTGAAAGAAAGCCTGTTCAAGGCGTTGTACCCGATTGTGCAGAAGCGCTTTTATTTCGAGCACGCCGAGGTGCTGGAGTGGACAGAGCAAGGGCAGGTTCGGTTGCGTTTGCTGACTGACTTGTCTGCTGAATGGCGTAATGGCACCGAGCTGGAGGCGCAGTTTGGTGTGCAGGAGGGGCAGTTGTTGAGTCTGGTCAGCATTCCTGCCTGAGGATTTTTCAGCCTGTTCCGCCGCCTTCGCGAGCAAGCCCGCTCCCACCCTTGAAATGCATTCCCCTGTGGAAGCGGGCTTGCTCGCGAAGGCATCATCCCTGCCACCACAAAACTCAGCGGCGTTCCTGATTCCGCGGCCAACTCAGACTGAAGCAGGCCCCGCCCAGACTCTTGCTCTTGTTGATCAGCGCCCGGCCGTCATGCCAATGGATGATCCGCCGCACAATCGACAGCCCCAGCCCATGCCCGCCCGACGCCCGGGTACGGCTGTCATCCAGACGCAGAAACGGCGTGAAGATGCGCTCCCACGCCACCTCCGGCACGCCCGGCCCGTCATCCTCGACATCGACCCGGCAGCGCAACTGCCCGACCTGATAACTCACCGTGACTTTCGAGCGCGCATGGCGCATCGCGTTGCTCACCAGATTCTGCAACGCCCGGTGCAGGAAGCGCGGTTCGGCCTCGACCCAGGCGCCGTCGTTATCGGTGGATGACAGGCACATACCACGCTGCACCGTGACCCCGGCACGCAACGGCGCCAGCTCTTCGATCACCTGATTGACCAGCGCATCGAGGTCGATGCGCTGAAAGGTCAGCGCCGGCGAGCCCTGCTCCAGTCGCGCGTAGGTGAGCATCTCGTCCACCAGCTTATCGAGATCCTCGATGTCGTGATCCATGCCCTCGCGGTACTTCTCCAGCGCCTGCGGGGTGGTGGCCGAGCCGATCATCTCCAGACCGAAACGCAGACGTGCCACCGGTGTACGCAGTTCGTGGGACACCGCGCGCACCAGTTCGCGCTGGATTGCCAGCAACTGCTGCAAGTGCTCGGCCATGCCGTTGAACGCTGCCGCCAGCCGTCCTACCGAGTCAGCGCCCCGGGTCGGCACGCGGGTTTCCAGGCTGCCCTTGGCGATGCGCGTGGCGGCGGCTTCGAGGCCGCGCAAACGCCGTTCGAGCTGGCGCACCAACAGGTAAACGATCAGGCCGATCAGACTCAGGCCGAGCACGGCGATCAGCACCAGCCATTGCGGCGGATACGGATTCATCTGATACAGCGGGCCGATTTCCAGCACCCACGGCGTGCCGACCATGCCGGCAAACACCCGAATCGAGTCACCACCCTTGCCCAGCGCCATCACCGTGTCGCCCTCGGACACGCGGCGGCTCTGGTCTTCGTCCATGTCGGCCTCGTTGACCGTGACCAGTCGCAGATCAAAACCGAAGCCCTTCTCTTCCTTTAACTGTGCCAGCCGCTTGGGTTGTTCGCCCACCGGAAAACGCACCAGCTCATCGGCCAGCAGATAAATGGTCGCACGGGCCAGTTGTTCGCTGATCTGTTGCACGTCGCCGGTGAGCAGCAACTGTTCCTTGTCGCTGACCAGTCGATAGACCCGCGCCGCATGCGGGCCGGTCTGCTCCACCAACGCTTGACCGCGTTGCACCCGGGTGCGCTGTGACAAGTCCAGATCAGTCTCGGAAAACTTCTTCAGCGCCAGCGGAATCCCCAGCAGCCGCTCCCACACCAACAGCGCCCGATGGCGCTCGGTTTCGTTCATCGGTTGCAGGTTGTCGGCCATCAGCGAGAACGTGCCGTGGGCGAGGCGTTCGCGGTACTGCTCGCTACGCACCTGATTGAGCAGATGCAACGCCAGCACGCCGAGCACCGCCACCAGAATCAGCGCCGCGCACATGCCGCCGTAGATGCGCAGAAAAATCGAGTTCACAGCGCCAGGTCTACGCAGGCTTCAGGGACGAACAGATAGCCTTTGCTGCGGATGGTCTTGATCAGGCGCGGGTGGTCGGGGTCGTCGCCGATTTTCGGGCGGATGCGCGAAATGCGCACGTCGATCGAGCGGTCCTGGCCGTCGTAACCGATGCCCCGCAGCGCAGTAAAGATCTCTTCGCGAGAGAGGATTCGCCCGGCATTCGACACCAGCAGCCAGAGCAGGTCGAATTCGGCGCTGGTCAGTTCGATGCCGCTGTCGCTGAGCCAGGCTTCGCGCAAGGCGTTGTCCACCACCAGCGGGCCGAATTGCAGGCGACGGCTTTTTTCCGCGACGGGCTCGGCTGTGTCACTGCGTCGCAGCAAGGCCTGAATCCGCGCCAGCAACAGCCGTGGACGCACCGGTTTGCACACGTAATCGTCGGCGCCGAGGTCGAGGCCCTGGATCTGGTCGGCATCGTCGGTCCGCGCGGTGAGCATCAGGATCGGCCCGTCATAACGGTCACGCACCTTGCGGCAGATGCTCAGACCGTCTTCACCGGGCAGCATCAGGTCGAGGATCACCAGGTCCGGCTGCTCCTTGATGATCCGCGCCGCCGCCAGCGCGCCGTTGCCTTCAATCTCCACCTGCAATCCATTGGCTTGCAGGTATTCGCGGGTGAGTTCGGCCAGACGCTGGTCGTCTTCGACTATCAATACCTGCCAGGCTTCTTGCTCCACCGGTGACCTCTGCTTGCTGTTTTTATTAATAAGGAAGAATGCTCGGCCTGACTCAATTCCCCTGTGGGAGCGGGCTTGCTCGCGAAGACGGCGGCATGGTCAACATGGAAATTGCCTGACCCAACGCTTTCGCGAGCAAGCCCGCTCCCACATTTCTCCCGTCTTTTTGTCATCTTTCGGGAGGATAAGAATGGGTAAACACTGCCCGATTGTATAAACGGCGTACAACCAGAACACAAGTCGCCAAATGCGTTCGGACAACCCGGTTTTTTGTGATAGGGTTCGCGCCCTTAAAAATCCGCTGAAGCGTTTTTCCCGAGTGAAAAACAGTGACAAACGGTCTAGCTCAGCAGGTTCGCGGCCTACACGGGAATTCCTGGTTTCTTACACAATTTACGCACAGGCTTATCCACAGCTAGTACGTTGCAAGCCCCCTCGAAACGCATTATCTTGTAGCACGGCGCAAGGAGAGACCCTACATATAGGGTTTTCCGCTCAAACGCCCAACCACATTTCGGACCTGAAACTCAAGCGCTTTATTGCCGGTTTCCGGTTGAACCAAGCAAGTTTTTCAAAGCCCAAACCGCACTTGCGGATGGCACCGTTTTTTAGGTTGGAAACAACCGGAACGGTACGGGTGTTGCAGTCATGACTGTCACCCTGGAAGGAATCCGGCTCGAGCCCTGGCTCGCAGCCAAAAACTTCGGCAAGGATGCGGCGTCATTAGCCTTTTTCCTACTGGTCCGAAGTTGTTATGCCCGACGCCCGTCGGTTGTAGTGCTTCGGACCAGAACGGTGAGCACCATGATGGTGCCCAAACAAACATAGAGAATGTGGAGATCACCCCCCATGCAAACCGACACAACTCGCGAGAACCCGCAGGGCACCTTGCCGCAGGCCGCCGATTCGAATTCGGATCTGGCTGCCACCGCGCCTGGTCAACTGCGCGTGATCAAGCGTAATGGCACTGTCGTTCCTTACACCGATGACAAGATCACCGTCGCTATCACCAAAGCGTTTCTCGCAGTTGAGGGCGGCACCGCTGCCGCTTCGTCGCGAATCCACGACACCGTTGCCCGTCTGACCGAACAAGTCACCGCGACCTTCAAGCGTCGCATGCCGTCGGGCGGCACCATCCACATCGAAGAAATCCAGGACCAGGTCGAACTGGCCCTGATGCGTGCCGGCGAGCAGAAAGTCGCTCGTGACTACGTGATCTACCGTGACGGCCGTTCGAAAGAACGCGCTGCCCACGCTCCGGTCGAAGCTGCGGTCAACGCGCACCCGTCGATCCGTATCACCCGCGCCGACGGCAGCCTCGCGCCGCTGGACATGGGCCGCCTGAACACCATCGTCACCGAGGCCTGCGAAGGCCTGGCTGAAGTCGATGGCGACCTGATCCAGCGCGAAACCCTGAAGAACCTGTACGACGGCGTGGCCCTGAACGACGTCAACACCGCACTGGTAATGACCGCGCGTACCCTGGTTGAACGTGAGCCGAACTACTCGTTCGTGACCGCGCGCCTGCTGATGGACACCCTGCGTGCCGAAGGCCTGGGCTTCCTGGGTGTGGCCGAAAGCGCCACTCACCACGAAATGGCCGAGCTGTACGCCAAGGCGCTGCCGGCCTACGTTGCCAAAGGTATCGAGTTCGAACTGCTGAACCCTGTGCTGGCCACCTTCGACCTGGAAAAACTGGGCAAGGCGATCAACCACGAGCGCGATCAGCAATTCACCTACCTGGGCCTGCAGACCCTGTACGACCGTTACTTCATCCACAAGGATGGCGTGCGCTTCGAACTGCCGCAGATTTTCTTCATGCGCGTGGCCATGGGCCTGGCAATCGAAGAGAAGCAGAAAGAAGACCGTGCGATCGAGTTCTACAACCTGTTGTCGTCCTTCGACTACATGGCGTCGACTCCGACCCTGTTCAACGCCGGCACCCTGCGTCCACAGCTGTCGAGCTGCTACCTGACCACCGTTCCGGACGACCTGTCGGGCATCTACCACGCGATCCACGACAACGCCATGCTGTCGAAATTCGCTGGCGGCCTGGGCAACGACTGGACCCCGGTTCGTGCACTGGGCTCGTACATCAAGGGCACCAACGGCAAGTCGCAAGGGGTGGTTCCGTTCCTGAAAGTGGTGAACGACACCGCTGTAGCCGTCAACCAGGGTGGCAAGCGCAAAGGCGCTGTGTGTGCCTACCTGGAAACCTGGCACATGGACATCGAAGAGTTCATCGAGCTGCGCAAGAACACCGGTGATGATCGTCGTCGTACCCACGACATGAACACCGCCAACTGGATCCCTGACCTGTTCATGAAGCGCGTCTTCGATGACGGCAAGTGGACCCTGTTCTCGCCATCCGAAGTTCCGGACCTGCACGACCTGACCGGTAAAGCCTTCGAAGAGCGCTACGAGTACTACGAAGCCCTGACCGAGTACCCGGGCAAGGTCAAGCTGTTCAAGACCATCCAGGCCAAAGACCTGTGGCGCAAAATGCTCTCCATGCTGTTCGAAACCGGCCACCCATGGCTGACTTTCAAAGACCCGTGCAACCTGCGTAGCCCGCAGCAGCACGTCGGCGTGGTTCACAGCTCGAACCTGTGCACCGAGATCACCTTGAACACCAACAAGGACGAGATCGCCGTTTGCAACCTGGGCTCGATCAACCTGCCGAACCACATCGTCGACGGCAAGCTGGACACCGCCAAGCTGCAACGCACCGTGAACACTGCCGTGCGCATGCTCGACAACGTGATCGACATCAACTACTACTCGGTGCCGCAAGCGAAGAACTCCAACTTCCGCCACCGTCCGGTCGGTCTCGGCATCATGGGCTTCCAGGACGCGCTGTACCTGCAGCACATCCCTTACGGTTCCGACGCTGCCGTCGAGTTCGCCGACAAGTCGATGGAAGCGGTCAGCTACTACGCGATCCAGGCGTCCTGCGACCTGGCAGACGAGCGTGGTGCTTACGAGACCTTCAACGGTTCGCTGTGGTCCAAAGGCATCCTGCCACTGGATTCGCAACAGATCCTGATCGAGCAACGTGGCCAGAAGTACATCGACGTTGACCTGAACGAGACCCTGGACTGGGCACCGGTTCGCGCCCGTGTACAGAAAGGCATTCGTAACTCCAACATCATGGCCATCGCACCGACCGCAACCATCGCCAACATCACTGGCGTATCGCAGTCGATCGAACCGACCTACCAGAACCTGTATGTGAAATCGAACCTGTCGGGCGAATTCACCGTGATCAACCCGTACCTGGTTCGCGACCTCAAGGCTCGCGGTCTGTGGGACTCGGTCATGATCAACGACCTGAAGTACTACGACGGTTCGGTACAGCAGATCGAGCGCATCCCGCAAGAACTCAAAGAGCTCTACGCGACCGCGTTCGAAGTGGACACCAAGTGGATCGTTGACGCCGCCAGCCGTCGTCAGAAGTGGATCGACCAGGCCCAGTCGCTGAACCTGTACATCGCCGGCGCCTCGGGCAAGAAGCTCGACGTGACCTACCGCATGGCCTGGTACCGTGGCCTGAAAACCACCTACTACCTCCGTGCCCTGGCCGCGACCAGCACCGAGAAGTCGACCATCAACACCGGCAAGCTGAACGCTGTTTCCAGCGGCGGCAACCACGGCGACGATTCGGTTCTGGCAGCTCCGGCAGGTCCGGCTCCAGTGCCAAAGGCTTGCGCGATCGACGAGCCGGATTGCGAAGCTTGCCAATAAGCTGAGCTGAATCAGGCGTTGCGAGACGCCTGATACTCTCCGGGCAAAAGAAAACCCCCGACAGACTTCTGGTTTGTAGGGGGTTTTCTTTTGCCTGCCATTTAACTGTAGGAGCTGTCGAGAGTAACGAGGCTGCGATCTTTTGATCTTCAGTGCTGCTGCCACAGATCAAAAGATCGCAGCCTTCGGCAGCTCCTACAGTGATTACATGAATCTGACGGAGATTAGTTGGCTCGCGGGCCGCCATCGCCAGCAGGCTGGCTTCCACAGAAGAGCAAAAGCCAAGCGCATGCTTTTCACCACTCAATGGCCGAGTGTCAGCTCGCCGAAAGCTTTTGATTTTGCCGTACCGGCCCCGTCGGCAGGCTGAGTGGAGGGGTTTATCCGGGGGTGGGAGCGCAGCGACCGTTTGGCGAAGCCAAACACATCGAGAGGAGGTGCAGCGAAGCAAACCGTAGGCGATGCCCCCGGATGAATCCCGCAGCGAAGGAACCCGAGCCTAAGCGAGGGCCGAACGCTGGGGCCAAGCCTTTTGGTTACTTTTTGGCGTCTGAAAAAGTGACTCGCCGTAAGGGCGAAACCGCCAGCCGCAGAACCCAAAGAACCGGATATTCACCCAATCAAAACAGCTGCCACCCAATAGCCGCCCACAAAAAAGCCCCTCAAAAAGAGGGGCTCTTGCACAACCAGAAACCGCAATCAGGTCATCTGAATGATGGTCTGCATGATGGTGCTCTGAGTCGAGATGGTCTTGGCGTTCGCCTGATAGTTGCTCTGGCCCTTGATCAGGTCCACCAGTTCGTTGGTCAGGTTAACGTTCGACTCTTCCAGCGAGTTGGACGCGATCGAACCGAGTGTACCGGTTTCCGGCGCATCGTAACCCGGGATACCCGAAGCGAAAGTCTCTTTCCAGCTAGTACCGCCGACAGCCTGCAGGCCTTGTTCGTTGGTGAAGCTGGCCAGCGCAACCTGGCCGATGGCCTTGCTCTGGTTGTTGCTGAAGTTGGCGAACAGCGTACCGGTGCCGTCGATGGTCAGGTTGGTGATCTGGCCAGTGGCGTAACCATCCTGAGTCGGGATCGAACGCGCGGTATCAGCGTTGAACTGAGTGGTCTTGGCCATGGAAATGGTCACGCCATTGGTGTTGGCAGACGCGCCGTTTGGCGTGAAGGTGCCGTTGGTCACGGTACCCGGTACCCAGCCGGTCAGCTTCAAGTCGCTGCTGATGATCGGCTTGGTCGCATCCGCCGGGTTAGGCGTGCTGACCTGAGTGAGATTGCCCGAACTGTCGAACGTCAGTGTCGAAGCAGTCGGGGCGGTCTTGGTTGGATCGCTGCCGGTTGCATCCGGATTGCGCCCGTCCACCAGGGTGTAGACCTTCCAGGTGTTTTGGCCGGTTTTCACCATGTACTGATCCATGACGTGCGAGTTGCCCTGAGAGTCATAGATCGGTGTGCTGAACGACTTGGTGTAGGTTTCGAGTTTTGCCGGGTCGAACTTGCCTGCCGCCACTGTGTCGTCGATCACTGGGGCCGACGAGTTCAGGTTGATGCTCGAAGTCACCAACGAAGTCGATTTCGGCGCCAGGTTCGAGGTGTCGATCTTCAGGTCGGTCAACACGCCGTTGATGATCTTGCCGTTGGCATCCACACCATAACCTTGCAGGCGCGAGGTGTAGTCGGTGTTGGTGATGAAGCCGTTATTATCGACCTTGAACGTACCGGCACGGGTGTAGGTGATCGCGCCGTTGTTGCTCATGGTGAAGAAACCGGAACCGTTGATACCCATGTCCAGCACGTTACCGGTGTTGTTGATGTCACCCTGGGTGAACTGCTGGGACACGTTGGCCAGGCGCACACCGTTGCCGATGACTTTGCTGCCGCTACCCAGGCGAGTGGCCGAGTAGACGTCTTCGAATTCTGCACGGGACGATTTGAAACCGGCGGTCGCGACGTTGGCGATGTTGTTGCCGGTCACGTCCAGTTGTTTGTTGGCTGCATAGAGACCGCTAAGGCCGATATTGAAAGACATATTCCACTCCTTTGTGCCGGTTAGTCGGCTCTATATACCAATGGTTTGTACTTTGGACAGGGCAACGGTGCCCTTGCCGGACAGGTTGAGCATCAGCTCGCCACCGGTCTGGCTGATGGTCACACTGTTGACCGTGGCTGGCAGATAGGTCGCCATATCGGTCGAGGTGCCATTGATCGAGGCGTTGGCCTTGACGGTGTAGGTACCGGTCTTCACCAGGTTGCCGTCCTTGTCCTTGCCGTCCCAGGTGAAGCTCGCGCTGCCTGCGGCGCGACTGCCCAGATCGATGGTGCGAACCACCGCGCCGCTGCTGTCGGTAATGCTGACGGTGCCGCCGGCAATCGACGACGGAACGGTGACCGAACCGGTCATGCCTTTGCTCGGGTCGTCCAATTGAACGGTGTTGGTCTGCACGATCACGTTGCGGCCCACCAGCGACGACGCCTGCAGGGCCTGCGAGGAGTTGTAGTTGCCGGCCAGCGAGCTGACGGTGCTGTTAAGCGTGGTGATGCCTTCCAGGCTGCTGAACTGCGCCAACTGCGCAACGAACGCGCTGTTGTCCTGCGGGTCGAGCGGGTTCTGGTTTTTCAGCTGGGTGACCAGCAATTGCAGGAACGCATCCTTGCCCAGCGCCTGGCCGCCGGTGGAACTGTTAGTCGCAGAAGCAATGCCATCGGCGGTCGAACTGGTCTTCTTCGACGAGTTCGCCAGGATGTCATTCATGCTCAAGCTGCTGGTGGTATCGGAAACACTCATGGCCGTCGCCCCTTATTACTGACCGAGGGTCAGTACCTTCTGCATCATGGTTTTGGCGGTGTTCATCATTTCGGCGTTGGTCTGGAACGACCGGCTCGCGGAAATCATGTCAGCCATTTCTTCCACCACGTTGACGTTCGGGTAGTAGACGTAGCCCTTGGCGTCAGCGGCCGGATGGTTCGGCTCGTAGCGCGCTTCGAGGTTGCTCTGGTCTTCGACCACGCCAAGCACCTGTACGCCCTGCCCGGCAGCGTCCTGACTCTGGAACAGCGAGTTGCTGCCGCTGTTCTGGCCGCCCTGGAACATGGTGGCGAACACCGGGTGACGGGCGCGGTAGGTCTGGTCGATGCTCGACGAGACGGTTTCGGCGTTGGCGATGTTCGAAGCCACGGTGTTCAGACGCGTGGTTTGTGCGCTCATGCCGCTGCCGGCAATGTTGAAAACGCTAGACAGGGACATGGATTACTCTCCGCGCAGGGCTGACACCAGCCCTTTGAATTTGCTGTTGAGCAGAGTGAAGCTGGCCTGGAAGCCGACCGCGTTTTCCGCGTAATTCGACTGCTCGAGCTGAGCGTCCACGGTGTTCTGGTCGATCGAAGGCTGCATCGGCGTGCGATACATCAGCGACTCGTCGCCATTGCCCACGCCTTCAGCTTCGATGTGACGGCTGTTGGTCATGTTCAGGGCGATGGTGCCGTTGGCGTTCTTCTGGCTCTGTGCTTCGAGCACTTTGGAGAAGTCCAGATCCCGAGCCTTGTAGTTCGGGGTATCGGCGTTGGCGATGTTGTTGGCCAACACTTCAGCGCGCTGGGCGCGGAAGCCCAATGCCTTTTCGTGAATGCCGAGCGCTTTATCGAAGCTGATGCTCATGTCGGGAACCTTCGGGTGACCGGTTTTTCGTACCTGAGCTTTAGCAAGCCGCGTGCCAATGCGAGAAACCCCCGAAAACCGGGGCTTTGCGGGGCATTGGCAAAGCGGCAATGCCAGAAAAGCGGCAAACGGCTTCCGCTGGCTGCCGCTTTTCTGCCGCTTGCCCTCCCCTCGCACCTACACCACAGACCCACTGTGGGAGCGGGGTTTTTTCCTGAAAGGGCAGAGGGGGT
>NZ_JBYOKU010000027.1:0-87600 GCF_057799175.1 Pseudomonas sp. 14P5.3.2
AACCCCCGCAGCAACGGATATGCCCCCAATCCCAACCCCCATTAATCCCAACCCCCCAACACCAGACAGACAAAAAAAAGCCCCGCCAAAGCGGGGCTTTCTCACAACCAAAGCAATCAGAAGACAGCCTTGACCGACATCACGAAATTACGCGGATCACCATAAAAGTTACCGAAACCTTCGGTACCAATGGTCGAGTAATAACGCTTGTCGAACAGGTTGTTACCGTTGAGCGCGACCGACCAGGTGTCGTCGATCTTGTAGCCAATTCGACCGTTCCACACCGCATAACCGGCACCGTTGATGTTGCCACCGCCAATCGGCGAGACGCGATAGTTGCCGCTCTGCGCGTTGACGCCGGCACCGACGGTGACGCGATCCAGCGGGCCGGTCAGGCTGTAGTCACCCCAGACGCGCAACAGATGACGTGGCACATAAGAGTTGTAGGCGGTGCCGTCCAGCGTGGTGTCGGCATCTTCCAGCACTTTGGTCTGGGTGTAGGTGTAGCCGGCCAGCAGTTGCAGACGGTCAATCACTTCCCCGCTGACTTCCGCTTCGAAGCCCTGAGCGCGGACCTTGCCGGAGTTGATCGAGCAAGAGCTGTCTTCGCAGCGCAGATCATCCTGGGCCGCATCTTTCTGAATGGTGCGGAACAGGCTGAAGGAGCTGTTCAGACGACCGTCGAACCACTCACCCTTGATCCCCAATTCGTAGCTCTGGCCGATCAATGGCTTGAGGGTGCTGCCATCGATGGTCTTGTAAGCGCCTTGCGGGGTGAAGATGTCGGTGTAGCTGGCGTAGGCGGTCAGGTTGTCGTTGAGGTCGAACAGCAGACCGGCGAACGGCGTGACTTGCCCGGTCTCGGTGGACTTGGTGTTGACCGGTGTGCCTTCGCCGCGGAAGTACTGCACCGAGTCGGTGTCGGACTTGTACCAGCTCACCCGGCTGCCCAGTACGAGGGTCAGCGGATCAGCCAGTTTAAAGCGGCCGATGGAGTAAGCGCCGTATTGCTTGATGTGCATGTCCACCGGGCCACCACGGGATGCATTGGCCAGGTAATAGCTTTCATCCGGTTGCGGGATATGGTGGTTCGGATCCAGCACGTTCTGACGTTGTGGCAACGCGGCCACTGCGTAGAAGTCGTCCTTGTTCGAACGGCTGGCGTTTACGCCGACGGTCAGTTCATGTTGCTGGCCGAACGCGTCGAATTTGCCGTCAACGTAGGTATCGAAGCCGTAGTCGACCTGGTCGTAATCGTAGGTGCTGCCCAGCATCAAGGTGCTGGACGAAGTGGCGCCGACCGGTACGGCGCCGCTCGGGAATGCGTATTCCATGTCCTGGGTGTTGCGCGAGTAGACGCCCGCGACCTTGAGCGACCAGTCGTCATTGAACTGGTGCTTGAGGTCAGTGAAGTAGGTGGCGCGTTTGCTGCGCTGGTTGTTCCAGGATGTGTTCAGGCAGGTCGAGCGCTTGAGGTGCAGGTCGGAGCCGTCGGCGTAACGCGGCAGGCCGCCCCAGCAAGGCGTGGCGTCGACGTCTTCCCAGGCGACGCCCACACCCAGGGTGGTGTCGGGGCTGAGGTCGAAGTCCAGGGCGCCGTAGTAGATCTGATCCTTGCGGCTGGCGACGTCATAGAAATATTGACGGGTCTGCTCAGTGACCACGGCGCGACCACGGATGGTGCCCGAGTCGTTCAGCGGGCCACCGGTATCGACCTGACCGCGATAGTTGTCCCAGGTGCCTGCCGACAGCGAGAGTTCAGTGTGGGCGGTATCGCCGCCGCGCTTGCGCACGAAGTTGACGCCACCGGCGGTGCCGCCGGCGCCTTTCATCATGCCGGCGGCGCCACGCAGTACTTCCACGCGGTCGTAGATGGCCATGTCGCTGTTGAAGCTGTCGGCCTGCACGTAGCTGCTGCCGATATCCAGCGGTACGCCGTCGTACTGATACTGGCCGCTCATGCGGAAACCGCGGGAGTAGAAATACTTGCCGCCCATTGGCGAGTCGTAAACGGTGATGCCCGGGGTCTTCTCCATCACTTGTTCGATGGTGTTGAGGTTCTGGTCATCGAGCATCTTGCGCGTCATGACGGTGATCGACTGCGGTGTTTCTTTCAGCGAATGCGTGCCCTTGCCAATGGTCACGCCACCGGTGGTGTAGGAGTTGCTGCCTTCGGTGGTGGCGCTCATACGTTGCGCGTTGACGTTGGTCGGCGCCAGTTCCATGGTATCGCCGGTGGCCGGGCCGAGCACGGTCACGGTGTTGCCGTCACGCTGATAGCGAATGCCGGTGCCTTTGAGGATCGCGTTGAGCGAATCATCACCCTGATAGCGCCCGCTGAGCGCGCTGGAGCGCAGACCTTGCAGGCTTTCCGGGCTGTAGATGATTTGCAGGCTGGTCTGTTGGCTGAGGGTCTGCAGAGCCTGTGCCAGTGGCTGGGCCGGAATGTTCAGTGTCCATTCCTGCGCCTGGACATACGGGGTGGCAGCAACGGTCAGTGCCAGACCGAGACCGGTGCCGGCCAGTCGCGAACGTGTGACGCCCTGCATCAACAGGGCTCGAGTCAGGGGGCGAAGCATGAAACGGGATGCGGACATGAGGTTAAGACCTTGGCAGGTATAGTTGTTAATGGTTCTTATTCATCTCATTAAGACGAGGAAGCCGCGGCAAACCGGAAAACTATTTTTCCGGCCTGGCCGCGGCCCCGTTTTTCAAGCGGTCTGCAGTTCGCTTTTGACCTTTCCGGCCTCCATGCGCACCAGTTGGTCGGCAACGTCGAAGTAACGGTCATCGTGGGAAATCACGATGATGGTCTTGCCCAGGCGTTTGAGGTCGGGCAGCAACTCGGTGTAGAAAATCCGCCGGAACGTCGGATCCTGATCCGCCGCCCACTCATCGAACACCAGCACCGGGCGCTCTTCGAGCCAGGCGTTGACCAGCGCCAGGCGTTTGCGCTGGCCGGTGGACAGATCGGTGGTGCTGAAGGCACCGTCGCGCACGCTGACCTTGTGCGCAATTTCCAGACGCTCGAGGTAGCGGGTGGCGTCCTGCGGCACCTGACGGTCGCCCTGGATCAGGTCGTCGAACAGGTAGTAATCGGCAAAGATCGTGGTGAAGTTCTGGCGGTAGTCATCGCGGTTGAGCGCGGTGATTGCTTGATCGTTGACGCGGATTTCACCCTCGGTCGGTGCGTACAGGCCGAGCAGCAATTTGATCAGCGTGGTTTTGCCACAACCGTTTTCACCGACGATGAACACGATGTCGCCTTGTTCGATGCGCAGGTTGACCGGCCCCAGACGGAACGGTTCGCTGCCTTCCACCGCCGGGAACGCGTAGCGCACGTTGCGCAGCTCCAGGCTGTTGACGGCTGCCGCTTTGCTGCCCGTGTCTTCCAGTAGCAGGTGCGGTTCCGGCGAGGAAAACTGTTCGCTCAGCTCGGCAATCCGGCGGAACGCAATCTGTGCGCGGCTGATGATCGGCAAGGTGCTGACCAGATGCTCCAGCGGGCCTTTCATGTACAGCAGCACCAGTACAAATCCACTCATGACCGCTTTATCGCCGCTCGGCCAGAAGGATTGCAGCGCCAGCGCCATGCCGATGACCACGAAGAACAGCATCGAGCCGAACGACTTGGCGATCACGAAGGTGTTGATGGATTTGATCTGGGTGTCGCAGATCTTTTCCGCGGTTTTCTGAATGCCGGCGACAAACATGCGCTGGCGCCGCGGGCGGTGGATACGCAGCTCCTTGGCCCCTTCGGCAATCGCGTTGTAGTGCTTTTGCAGTTCGTCTTCGGAGTCGCGCGCGGCGTAGAACCCGCGCATGCCCTTGGCCCGGGCAATCGCCTGAATCGTGGTGCCGATGGCGATGGCCACCAGCATCATCAGGAACATCGGCCAGGACAGCATCGCCAGGTAACCGAGGCAGCCCAGGGTGACGGTCATGGAGATCGCCAGCGGCGCAAAGGCGAAGGCGAAGTCGCTGATGGTGTCGACGTCGTGGGTCAGCACCGGGATCAAGCGGTGACTGCGATAGCGTTCGATCTGGTCGATCGGCGCCGACAGCACTTTCTCCCCCAGTTCCTTGCGCAGCCTGGCAATGATGTGCTGGCCGACATAGTTGGTGCCGATGTCCGACAGAATCGTCGTCAGCAACGCCACGGCGCAGAGGCCGGCGAAAATCATGACCACCGTGCGGGTCAGGCCGTCATCGGAGTGCAAGGCATTGTTGATGGTCGCCAGCAGCACGGTGACGCTCAGGCCACCGATCATGCCGAGCACGATGGACACAGAGACGATCAGGCGGAAGGGCTTGAGCAGGGCGAACAATTCGTTGATCGCCCCACGCGTAGGCTTGGTCATGGAGGATTCCTGCTTCGGTGCGGAGGGAGTGCCGGTACTTAAGGAAAACGAATGGTCACGGAGTTTCTTTAAACGACCGCAGACGGGCTGCGGTCGTGGCGGGCAGGATCAGAGGTCACGCACTACGCGGAAACCGAGCCAGTCACCCTTGCTGGTCGGCCAGCTGCTGTTGCGGTTGCCGGAGCGGGAGAACACTGGCGCTTCGCCCCAGTCGTTGCCGCGCATGACCTGGCGTTCACAGTGTTCCTGCACCCACGGGCGCCCGTCGTCGGGTACCCCGGAATAGTCCTTGTGATAGCAATCGGCGGTCCACTCATAGACGTTGCCGTGGGCGTCGTAGACGCCGAAAGCGTTGGCCGGAAAGGTCCCGGCCGGCGAGGTGAAGTTGTAGCCGTCGGCGGCGCCATAGGTGTTGGCGTGTTTGGAAATCTGGTAGTTGTTGCCTTCATCGAACGGGAACGGGAAGGGCCCGGTGCTGCCGCCACGGGCGGCGTATTCGCGGATCGATTCGCTTTGCAGGCGATAGCTGTGGCCGGTCTTTTTCGACAGCCAATCGATATAGCCCTGAGCTTCGGCCACGTTCATGCACACCGCCGGGTCGCGCGCGGTCTGCTTGAACTCCGGTTTGCCGGCGGTGCAGCGGCGGCCCGGGCGATCATCGAAGTCGTAGGGCTTGTTGCCGGTATCGCGCACATACGCGTCCCATTCGCCGACCAGTACCTGGAAACGGCTGATGGCGAACGGTTTGCTGAAGGTCACGACGTGGCGCGGACCTTCATCCGGCTCGCGGCCGACTTCGTCTTCCGGGGTGCCCATGGTGAAGCTGCCAGTGGGCAGCACCACCATTTCCGGGCAGTCCTTGCAGTCCTTGAACACTTTGCCCGGAGCGGGCGGGGTCGCAGCCTGTGCGGCACCGGGCAACAGGCCGGCGCAGAGCGCGGTCAGGACCAGTGCGGGGAGGGCCTTGAAGGTGAATGAGGCGTGAGGCTTTTTCATGAGTCGTCTCTGTGAAAGGAAACCGGGGGCGAGCGCTCAGGCGCGCAGTTTTTTGCCGAGGATGTCCATGAACCGGTCGACTTCGGCTTCGCTGTTGAGCAGCCCGGGGGCGGTGCGGATCACCGGGCCGACATCGCGGCTGACGGCGTCGCAGATCACCCGCTGGTTCATCAGGTAGGCGGCGACCTCGTCGCTGTCCTGGCCCTTGACCCGGAAGAACGTGAAACCGGCGGAAAACTGCGGATCGAGCGGGGTCACCAGTTCGATGTTCGCGTGTTCTCGCAAGCGCTCTTTCAGATAACTGTTGAGCTGATGAATGCGTGCCTGAACGTCGGCCTTGCCCAGTTGCAGATGCAGCTTGAAGGCCTCGTCCAGTGCCCAGCGGTGTTCGAAAGCGTGGTAGCCGCCCGGGGTCATGGTGGTGGCGAACGTCGTGGCTTCGGAGAACGTCGGCACGCTCGGGCTGACGTATTTCACTTCTTCACTGCGGCTGCAGACGATGCCGGTGCCGCGCGGGCCGAACATCCATTTGTGGGTGCCGGCAATGAAAAAGTCGCAGTTCATCTGCGGGAAACTCAGATCATCGACGCCGAAGCCGTGCACACCGTCGACCACGTAAATCAATCGGTCCTGATCCTCGCGCTGACGGTTGTGCTCATCGACCAGCCGCGAAATGTCGCCGATCGGCAACTTCACGCCACTGCCCGAATGCACCCAGGTCATCCCCAGAACGCGGGTTTCAGGGCGGATGTTGCGGTTGATGGTGTCGAGCACCTGATCCAGCGAAATGCTTTGCGGGGTTTCGAACAGCTTGAGTTTTCGCACCCGGGTACCATCGCGGCGGGTGCGGAAATCGAGGATGTTGCGGGTCGAATAGTGCTCGTGCTCGGTGGTGAGGATTTCCTGATCCGGGCGCATATGCACGCCGCCGTAAATCATCGCCAGGCCTTCGGTGGTGCTGCCGGTGAGGGCGATCTGGCTCGGTTTGGCCTGCAGGTATTTGCCGGCCCAGACCCGCACATTGTCTTCGCGCTTTTCGGTGACGCCCAAATCCCAGTCCATGGCCAGGCCCGGGTTCAGATCCAGCGCTGCACGATGGCGTGCGATGGCCTCGCGCACGGGTTTGGGGTGGGAGGTGACCAAAAAGTTGGCGAAGTGAATCGCCTGCGGATCCTGCTCGAACAACTGGCGCAGCTGCGTCCATTTGCTCCCGGAAGGCACGGCGGCGGGTGCGGCCATTGCTGGCGCAGCGAGCGTTGTGCCAAACGGCAGGGCGGCGGCAACCACGCCTGCCTGTTTCAGAAACGTGCGGCGGTCGGTCATGGCTGGGCGCTGTCCTGGCGGGAGATCAACGCAGGTTTGGCCGCTTTCTGCACCTGATCCCAGACGCGCATGAAGTTGCCGCCCCACAGCTTGGCGATGTCTGCTTCGGAGTAGCCGCGCTGGATCAGTTCGGCGGTGACGTTGCGGATCTCCCCGACGTTTTCCCAACCCTTGATACCGCCGCCGTCGTTGAAGTCCGAAGCGATACCGACATGGTCGATGCCGATTTTGCGCACGGTGTAATCGATGGCGTCACCGAGGTCCTTGAGGGTCGCTTTCGGTTCTTCTTCAAGGATCGCGTAGAGGCCGCTGGCGTACTGGCCGAGTTTCTGTTCGGACCAGGCAGTGATGATCGGATCGCCCGGCATCAGCGCCATGGCCAGATTCGGCAACGGCGGCAGGTCGAAGCGCGCGCGCAGTGCGTTGAGTTTGTCCTGGGTGCCTTGGGTCAGCGGTTTGAGGTATTGCGAGAACCCGACCACCTGCACCACGCCGCCGCTGTTCTTGATCAGCTGCAATTCCTTGTCGCTGAGGTTGCGCGGAATATCCACCGCTGCCCGTGGCGCCGAGTGCGAAGCCACCAGCGGTGTGCGGCTCAGTTGTGCGACCTGTTCCAGACCCTTGGTCGACATCTGCGAGACGTCGATGATCACACCCAGATCGTTCAAGCGGTGCACCGCTTGCTTGCCGATGTCCGAGAGACCGTCGAGGGCATCCGGGGAATCATTGAAAAACGGTAGCGGGCGCGACGAGTCGGCCCAGCTGTTGTTGCCGATGTAGCTGAAGCCGAACATGCGCATGCCGCGCCCGGCCCACAGGTCCAGCTTGCTCAGATCGTTGCCCAGCGGGTAGGCGTTGAGCATGCTGATGAAAATCGCAAACTTGCCTTCGCCATGCAGGCGGCGGAAATCATCCGGGGTGTAGGCGATGCCAACCTGATTGGGAAAGTCGCGGACCATCCCGGAAATGATTTTGTAGCGCACTTCCTGCTGGTTGCGCGCTTCCTCGACAAAGCCCTCGGTCGGGCGATGCGGCGCATTCGGGCCGTTCCACATTTCCGGCCAGCCGAACACGGTCAGTGCCGCGCCGGACAAGCGACCGCGATTGGCCTTGATCAGGTCGAACTGGCCCGAGCCGTCCTTGTCGGCTTCGTTGCCGTGCGCGCCGAAACTCAGGGGCACGGTGATGTGGCTGTCGAACGAGAGGATGCGATCCTGCAGCTCGGTTGCCTGTTTCATCACTTTGACCGGATAGCCGGGGTTGTCCCGAAACCAGTAATCCCAGGCCAGAAACCCTGCGCCGGCGCTGATCGCCAAGGCCAGCGGCAGGCCGATAAATAGAGCCTTTTTCGAACGCGGTTTTGTCATTGCCATCTCATTCAGGTTCGCCGTCGAAGTGCAGGCGCAGGGGCCTTTGCTATCTGGGAGGAACGAGTGACCGGACGGGTAATTTAGTGGTGCAGGTGAAATGCGTTGAAGGCGTGCTGCGATCTTTTGCCAGGGCCATAAATTTCCTCGGCGAGCAAACGTTCTAGCTTGGATAAAGCCTGCTTCATGGCTGACACAGGTAGGGCAATGACGATCTCTCGACGCTGGTTCATGGCGGGCATGGCACTTACGGGCGCCGCGCTGCCTGCCGCTTTTTATGCACATCGTGAGCTGACCCGTGAGGAGTTTCCGATCACACCGGGAGAGGCCACAGTGGATCTGGCCGATACGGCCGGTCAGCAGTTGGCGGACAACCTGCGCGGCGTGTGGGATATCCGTTTCAGCGGAGCCGCCGCAGGGCTGGACGGCCTGCCACACGAAGGTCTGGAATTGTTTCTCGACATTGCCCGTCGTGGCCGCGGCTTGCGTGGATTCCTCGATACCGGGGCCAATCTGCGTTCTGACGCGCCGGCACGCTATCAGGTGATTGGCGATCTGGCGCCGGGCAATGGCGCCGAGATGTACTGGCGGCTGCTGCGCACCGATGCGCCGCAAGCGCCGCCAGTCTATGAATTCAAAGTCAAACTGGACGAAGTCTGGGCGGCGTTCGGCAATGCCGGCAGCGGCACGCTTACCGGACAGGTGTTGCGCCTGGATCGACCGTTGGGCTTGCCCGAGCTCGATAACCATTTCATCGCTATCAAACGACGCTTTCCCGAGGCTCGCGAACGCACTGGATTGAACCCGACACTCTTGGCGTGGCTGGTCGCTCCGGAACATCGCTTGTTCCACCAGCTCTGGCATGCGACCCGTGACAAGTGGCACAAACTCTCGGAGAAAAAACGCGAGGCCCTGCGCGGAATCGGCTGGCAACCCGGGCCGCGCGACAAGGAACGGGATGCCCGCGGGCCACGCAAGGATCGCAATGGTTCGGGCATCGACTTTTTCTTCATGCACCGGCACATGCTGGGCAAGGCCCGCTCGATGCAGGACTTGCCGTCGTGGCCGGCGTTCCCCATGCCGCAACCGGAACTGGAACGCGACCGTCAGGGCTTCGCCCGCTACTTCGACAACCACGACGGCAACGCCTTGCCGCCGACCTGGGTGACCGACGGCGATGATGAGTACACCCAGTGGGTCAGTGACATCAAGGCGGCCGAGACTTACCACAGCAATTTCCAGGTCTGGGAATCGCAGTACCGCGACCCGCGATACTTGTCGAAACTCACCCTTGGGCAGTTCGGCTCAGAAGTAGAGCTGGGCCTGCACGATTGGTTGCATATGCGCTGGGCGTCGGTGGCACGCGACCCGTCCAACGATATTCCGGTGCCGATGGCGCGCGATCAGGCGGATTTTGCCGCGCGTTGGTACGCCCCGGAAAACGACTTTCTCGGCGACCCGTTTTCCTCCCATGTGAACCCGGTGTTCTGGCGTTTTCACGGCTGGATCGATGATCGCCTCGAAGACTGGTTTCGCGCCCATGAGCGTTTTCACCCGGGCGAAGTCAGTCGCCTGGAGGTCAATGGCGTGCCGTGGTTTGCCCCGGGGCGCTGGGTTGAAGTCGACGATCCGTGGCTGGGGCCGGACACCCATGGCTGCAGTACCGTGCCGGGCCTGCAAATCGGCCGCTCGGTGGAGATGGACCCGGAAACCATGAAGCTCGCGCTGCGCATCACCTTTGGCGATGAAGACCACATGGCCGACCTGTTCCGCAAGGTGCCGCAGCGACCGTGGTACGCCCGACATTTGAAGGTGAAGGGGCGGCAACTCTAAGCACAAAAAATCGCAGCCCGGAGCTGCGATTTTTTTTGCCCTGAGGGATTGGTTTCGCCTGACCTGGCGCTTTCGCGAGCCACAGGGATCTGCGTTGAGCCTCGATCTGTGACGCGCCCCATCACCCCTGTGGGAGCGAGCCTGCTCGCGAAGGCGTCGGGACAGTCGACAAGGGACGGTCAGATGACTTGCCAACCACCGCCCAACGCCTTGTACAAGGCAATGCTGGCCTGCAAGCGCGACAGGCGCAGTTGCACGTTCATGTCCTGCGCCGCATACAGCGTGCGCTGGGTTTGCAGCACGGTGAGCAAGTCTTCGGCACCAGCCTGATAGCGACTTTGGGCGATGTCGAATGCGGTTTGCGCCTGGCTCAGCTCTTCGCTTTGCCATTGCCGTTGTTCGTCGAGGCCGCGAATGCTGCTGAGGGCTTTTTCGACGTCGGCGAAGCCATTGATGATTGCCCTGCGATACGTCTCCAGCAGTTCATCCTGACGGGCCTTGGCCTTGTCGCGTTCAGCGCTCAGACGGCCATTGTTGAAGATCGGCGCGGTCAACCCGGATGACAGGTTATAGAACGTCGTGCGCAGCAGATCCGCCGCCAGATCGGCGCCGGTGCCGAGGCTGGCGGTGAGGGTGACTTTAGGCAGCATGGCCGCCCGGGCCACGGTGACATCGGCTTGCGCGGCCGCGAGTCTGGCTTCGGCGCTGGCGATGTCCGGGCGCCGGCTCAGCAGATCGCTGGGCACGCCACTGGCGATTTTCGGCCACTGCAATTGTTCGAATGACTGTTGAGGTGAGGACAGCGTCTGCACCGGTTGGCCGAGCAGGGCGGCAAGGCTGATCAGTGCTTCGCGTGCCTGTTGCTGCACCAGCGGCAACTTGCGCTGTTGTTCGGCCACCAGGCTTTTCTGCTGGGCCAGTTCCAGTGCGGTGGCGCTGCCGGCGTCGAAGCGGGTTTGCACCAGGTGCAATACGTTTTGCGCGTTGGCCAGATTGAGTTCGGCGATGCGCGCCTGCTCACGCAACGCCAGGGCCTGGGTGTAGCTGGTGGCAACGCCGCTTTGCAGGGTCAGTTCGACGGTGGCGCGATCGTATTCGCTGGCTTGCACGCCGAACACCGCGCTGTCGCGGGCGGCGCGTTTGCCACCCCAGAAATCGATTTCGTAACTGGCGCTCAGCTCCGCGTCGTAGTAATCCAGCGAACGCTTGTCGGGGTTCACGTCCAATTGGCTGTAGCCCTTGCCGTGCAATAGTTTCTGCCGATTGGCATTCAGTCCGGCCTTGATTTCCGGCAGCAGCGGGGCGCCGGCAATCGTCGCGCTGGCCTGCGCCTGCCTGACCCGGGCCACCGCGGCGCCGAGGTCATGGCTGCCCAGGCGTGCCTGTTCGACCAGTCGATCGAGTTCGGGGCTGCCGAACTGCGTCCACCATTGGCGGTTGCTTTGCACCGCACCGGGATGATCCGGTGACTGCCAGGCGGGCGGTGGCTGCACGCCGCTGTCGGGGCGTGGCGCAGGGCTGCTGCAGGCCGCCAGCAACAGGCTGGCGGCGAGGAGGGTCAGTGGCGCTTTCATAGATCGATCATTCACTGGTAAGGGCCGTGACCGGATCGAGCCGGGCGGCCTTGCGGGCAGGCATGAAGCCGAAGATGACACCGGTGACCAGTGCGCAGGCAAAGGCGCCGAGCACAGCCAGCCATTGAAACGCGATCGCCACGCCGCTGAACATCAGGACGCCGCCGACCAGCATTGCCAGGCTGATGCCGGCAATGCCACCGACCACCGAAAGCATCACCGCTTCGGTGAGAAACTGGCGCAGGATGTCGCGCTGACGGGCGCCGGTGGCCATACGAATGCCGATTTCCCGGGTGCGTTCGCGCACGGTCATCAGCATGATGTTCATCACGCCGATACCGCCCACCAGCAGCGAAATGGCAGCAATGGCGCCGAGCATCAGCGACAGCGTGCCCTGGGTGCGCGCCTCGGCCTGGATCATCGCGGCGTTGTTGGTGAGTTCGAAGTCCTTCTTGCCGTTGTGCCGGCGCAGCATCGCTTGTTCGATGGCCTGTTCGGCGTCCTTGACCTTGCGCGCATCCCTGGCGGCGATCACCACGTATTCCGGATTGCGGCTGCCGAACAGACGCATGCTGGCCGCGGAGTAGGGCACCGCGATGCGATTGTCGCTGTCCGAGTCGCCCGAGCTTGAGCCTTTTTCGGCGAGAACGCCGAGGATCTGGAACGGCACGTTTTCGATCAGGATGTACTGGCCGATCGGATCGGCGATATCCTTGAGCAACTTGTCGCGCACTTTGGTACCGATTACCGCCACAGCGGCGGCACTGTCTTCGTCGGCCTGGGTGAAGTAACTGCCCTGGACCACCGGCCAGTTGAAGATGATCGGGAAGTTGGTGTCGTTGCCACCGACATAACTGCTGTGATCGGCGTTGCCGAAACGCACGCCGGCGGTCGAGCCGTTGACCGGCATGATGCGTTCGACCTGGGGCAGGGCGGCCAGCTCGGCGACGTCATCAAGCGTAATGATCCCCGGTGGCGTGCGCGGGTTGGGCGCGGCGCCGCTCAGATAAATGATGTTGGAGCCGAAGGCGCCCATCTGCGCCATCACCTGGCGTTTGCTGCCTTCGCCAACCGCCAGCATCACCACCACCGAAGCCACGCCGATGACGATGCCGAGCAGCGTCAGCGCGGTGCGAAACCGATTGATCCACATGACTCGCCAGGCGGCTTGCACCGCATCCACCAGTTCGCCTTTCCAGGCGCCGGTCTGGGTACTGCCGGCGCTCAGGCGCTGGCGCAGATCGACCGCTTGCAGGGCGCCGGGGTTGGCGGTACGGGGCGCGGCTGACGGATGCTCGGCGGTGTCGCTGATGATCAGGCCGTCGCGGATTTCGATGATGCGTTTGGCCCGTTGCGCCACTTCGCGGTCGTGGGTGATGAGAATCACCACATGGCCCTGACTGGCGAGTTCGTCGAGCAAGGTCATGACCTCGGCGCCGCTGTGGCTATCGAGGGCGCCGGTGGGTTCGTCGGCGAGGATGATGTGACCGCCGTTCATCAGCGCCCGGGCAATCGACACGCGCTGCTGCTGACCGCCGGAGAGTTGGTGCGGGCGGTTGCCGGTGCGACTGGCCAGGCCCAGGCGCTCCAGCAACGCACTGGCCCGAGCGTGGCGCTCTGCCGCGGGAGTACCGGCGTAGATGGCCGGCATTTCGACGTTTTCCTGGGCGGAGCCGGACGGAATCAGGTGATAACCCTGAAACACGAAACCGAACGCCTCGCGGCGCAGCCACGCCAGTTCGTCGGTGTCCAGTTGCGCGACATCTTCACCGGCAAAACGATATTCGCCGCTGGTAGGGCGATCGAGGCAGCCAAGGATGTTCATCAGCGTTGATTTGCCGGAGCCGGAAGCGCCGACGATGGCCACGAACTCGCCGGCATGAATCGACAGATCGATGCCGCGCAACACCTCCACCAGCGGACTGTCATTGCCGCCGTAGGATTTGCGGATCTGCCGCAGGTCAATCAGGGGCGTTTGCATTCAGCCTCCGCTGCCGGTGGCCGGAGTGCTGAGGACGTGATCGCCCTCGACCAGACCTTCGAGCACTTGCGTGCGCAGGCGATCGCTGATGCCGGTTCGCACGTCGCGGGACTGGATTTCGCCGTTGGCGGCAACGACCTGCGCCCGTTGCCACTGCGCCCGCGTGCCTGGCTGCAGGGCGGCGCTTGGTACGGTCAGGGTGTCCCTGGCCTGTTGCGCGACAAAGAACACCTGCGCAGTCATGTCGGTCATCAGGCTGTTGTCAGCGTTGTCGACATCGAGCAGCACGGTGTACAGCACCACCCGTTCGCTGCCGCTGCGACCACTGGTGGGGCTGCCGCCCTGATTCTGTTCGAGAGGGCGCGGCGGCACCGGCAGAATCTGCCGCACAGTGCTGTTCCAGCGCCGGCTGCCACCACTAAGGGTGGTGAAGTAGGCGGTCATGCCGGGTTTGACGTGACCAATGTCCGCTTCGGAAACCTCGGCCCAGACCGTCATTGGCGATAGTCGCGCGATGCGCAGGATCAACGGTGTCTGTTGCTGCGCATTGAGTGTCTGGCCTTCCCGCGCGCCGACGGCCACCACCGTGCCGCTCATCGGTGCATAAATGCGTGTGTAGCCGAGCTCGGCCTCGTCGCTGCGCAGGCTCGCCTGGGCCTGGCGGATCTGCGCCTGGAACATGTCGATGCGCGCCTGGGTCGCGCGAACTTCGGCGCGCGCGGTCTGCACATCTTCTTCACGGGTCGCGCCACCGGCGGCGAGCTTCTGCTGGCGCTGGTATTTCTGCTGTGCGAGATCGTGCTGGGCGCGCTGCTCCTGCAGTTGCGCCTTGAGGTTTTCGATCGAGAAACGCCCGGCATCGAGTTTGGCTTTTTGCGTGGAGGGGTCGATCTCCACCAGCAACTGGCCTTCCTTGACCGTATCGCCAGCCTCGACATGGATCTTCTGGATCTGCCCGGAAGCCTGCGCGCCGACATCCACATAACGACGCGGCTGCAAAGTGCCCAATGCGGTCACGCTGTTTTCGATATTGCTGCGGGTCACCTGAACGGTGGCGAGGGCGTCCCGCCCGGGCGGCAAAACCTGCCACGCGGCAACGGCGATCACGGGAATCAGACAAAGGGCGGCAAACAGGGCGCGTCGGGCGGAGCGGGGACGTTTCATGCAGGGTTCCGGCCAGTAGGTTCGGCCCGTCGTTCAACCGCGGCGGCGCAGTGCGCGGGGGGTGAACGCTGTCGCAAGGCGCGACAGATACGGGGAGCTGTCCTGTAAACGATGAGTGCGCAAGGGAATTTAAGTGCGCACACATCAAGTAACAGGTAGCCGCTGAGGACTATTTGGCCCGGATGTGGAAACAGCTCTTTAAATCTATATGAGAATTACTATAAATTACGCAACTCAAGTTGCCACCATCTTGCTACTGCGGATCGCGGGCGGCGGAATCCGTGTGCTCAAGGACAGGAACTGCATCGATGCGGTCGGGAGTCATGTTGGAAAACTACTATCGGGAGCTGGTGTGTTTCCTGAACGCCAGGCTGGGCAACCGTCAGGTTGCCGAAGATGTGGTGCATGACGCTTATTTGCGGGTGCTTGAGCGTTCCAGCGACACGCCCATCGAGCAACCCCGGGCGTTTCTCTATCGCACCGCCCTGAACCTGGTCATCGATGATCATCGGCGCAATGCCCTGCGTCAGGTCGAGTCGCTTGATGTGCTCGACAGCGAAGAGCGCTATTTCACCCCGTCACCCCATGGCACCCTCGATCACGGCCAGCGTCTGGAAATGCTCCAGCGTGCGCTGGCGGAGTTGCCGCCGTTGTGCCGCGACAGCTTTTTGCTGCGCAAGATCGAAGGCCTGTCCCACCCCGAAATTGCCGCGACCCTCGGGATCTCCAAGGCGTTGGTGGAAAAACACATCGTCAATGCCATGAAGCATTGCCGGTTGCGAATCAAACAATGGGATGCCCATTGATCCCGGCTGGTTAAATTTCCTTTCATCGTCCTCGTTCCTACTCAACAGACGACCTGCTGACCTGTTTCAGGCCGGTCAGGCCACCCAGGCTTTATCCCCGTGTTGAGGGGTTCATCCAGAGGACACTGGAAATGACACAGGCAATTGCATCGCCCATCGTTCACGACCTGATCGGCGTCGGTTTCGGCCCTTCCAACCTGGCCCTGGCCATCGCTCTGCAAGAGCGCGGCCCGACCCACGGCGAGCTGGATGTGCTGTTCCTCGACAAGCAGGCCGACTACAGCTGGCACGGCAACACCCTGTCGACCCAGAGCGAGTTGCAGATTTCCTTCCTCAAGGATCTGGTGACCCTGCGCAACCCGACCAGTCCGTACTCGTTCGTCAACTACCTCAAGCACCACGGGCGTCTGGTGGACTTCATCAATCTCGGCACCTTCTACCCGTGCCGCATGGAGTACAACGACTACCTGCGCTGGGTCGCCGGGCAGTTCACCGAGCAGAGCCGCTACGGCGAAGAAGTGCTGACCATCGAACCGGTGCTGCACAACCATCAGGTTGAAGCGCTGCGCGTGATCTCCCGCGATACCGAAGGCCAGCAGTTCGTGCGCACCGCGCGTTCGGTGGTGGTCAGCGCCGGCGGCACGCCGCGTATTCCTGAAGCGTTCAAGGCGCTGAAGGGCGACAGCCGCGTGTTCCACCACTCGCAGTACCTGTCGCAGATGGCCAGACAGCCGTGTGTGAACAATCAACCGATGAGCATCGCGATCATCGGTGGCGGGCAGAGCGCGGCGGAAGCCTTCATCGATCTGAACGATTCGTTCCCGTCGGTGCAGGTCGACATGATCCTGCGCGGTTCGGCCCTCAAGCCTGCGGACGACAGCCCGTTCGTCAACGAAGTGTTTTCGCCGGAGTTCACCGATCTGGTGTTCCAGCAAAACAGTGCCGAGCGCGAGCGCCTGGTCAACGAGTACCACAACACCAACTACTCAGTGGTGGACATCGACCTGATCGAACGCATCTACGGCATCTTCTATCGGCAGAAAGTCTCGGGCATCGCCCGTCATGCATTCCGCACCCTGACCACCGTTGAAAGCGCCACCGCCACCGAGCGCGGCATTGAACTGGCGGTGCGCAACAACGCCACCGGCGAAGTCACTGTGCGTGTCTATGACGCCGTGGTCCTGGCCACCGGTTACGAGCGGCAGATGCACCGCAAACTGCTGGCTCCGCTGGAGGAATACCTCGGTGATTTCGAGGTTGATCGCAACTACAGACTGATCACCGACGAGCGCTGCAAGGCCGGCCTGTACATGCAGGGCTTCTGCCAGGCCAGCCATGGTCTGAGCGACACCTTATTGTCGGTGCTGCCGGTGCGCGCCGACGAGATTGCCGGCTCGCTGTACGAGCATGGCAAGCACCGTGGGCATCGTTCGGTGGCGGATCTGTTGTTGGCGACGGCCAGCTGATTCTGTATTGCCTGATACACCGCTTTCGCGAGCAAGCCCGCTCCCACAGGGGATCTTCATTGAACACAGATTTTGTGGTCAGCAGAGATCCAATGTGGGAGCGGGCTTGCTCGCGAAGGGGCCTCCAAGACCACCGCAAAAACCCATTCCTGAACCCTTCCTGAATATCCCCCGATATTCCTCGACACACCTTCTTACACGGGTTTACTCATCCATCATCGAGGCGTAAGCTTCGCGCGTTTTCATCAATAGCGGAGACCCACAGTGGGTACTTGTTCGAGTGACAGTTGTCGGCCGGTCTCGGTAACCGGCAGATTCTCGGCAAGATAACGCGCAGCCTTTCTCTGCCGTTGTCTCGCCGTAAAAGCGAGCAGCGGCATCCCGATCATGGTCAGCTGAGACCATGTCCCGACGTCCTTCTCATCGACACTGAACGTGTGTGGTTCCGACCGTGTGGTCGTGATCGCAAACCTATCGACACGCCTGTCTTTTCTGACCGGCGCGCCAAGCCTTGCCGTGCCGGATTTTCCGGCGCACGAGGCATGGTCGTACCTGCTCGACGGTTTCCCGGCTGACCATAGGGGCAACAGCCATGAAACTTACGCTCAAGGAATTTTTCGCAGGCTTCCTGCGCACACGCCACATCGCCCGGCACTTCCGCCGTCTGGCGCTGCTGGAATCGATCAACGACACCACGGTCAGCCGTGAAGTGCCGCCCACCCTGGCCAACACCCTGGTCGATGCGGCCCATCGCGACAGCAGCGAACTGCTGTCTTCGCTGGGCACCCACACTGACGGTTTGACCGATTTTGAGGTCGACGCACTGCGCGCGCAGTATGGCCTCAACGAAGTCGAACATGAGCAGCCGCTGCCATGGTGGACCCACCTGTGGCACTGCTACAAAAACCCGTTCAACCTGCTGCTGACCCTGTTGGCGGTGATCTCGTGGCTGACCGAAGACCTCAAAGCCGCCACGGTGATTTTCTCCATGGTGGTGCTGTCGACACTGCTGCGCTTCTGGCAGGAAAGCAAATCCAACCGGGCCGCCGATGCGCTCAAGGCCATGGTCAGCAACACCGCCACAGTGATGCGCCGCGATGAGCCACGGATCGAATTGCCAATCAAGCAACTGGTGCCGGGCGACCTGATCGTACTGTCTGCCGGCGACATGATTCCTGCCGACTGCCGGGTGCTCAGCGCCAAGGACCTGTTCGTCAGCCAGGCGGCGATGACCGGTGAATCGATGCCGGTGGAAAAATTTGCCCGCCAGGCCGACCGCGACACGCGCAATCCGCTGGAGCTGGAGAACATCCTGTTCATGGGCACCAACGTGGTGTCCGGCACGGCGATGGCGGTGATTCTCACCACCGGCAACAGCACCTATTTTGGTGCACTGGCGCAACGGGTCGGCGCGACTGACCGTGCGGTGACCTCGTTCCAGCTCGGTGTGAACAAAGTCAGCTGGCTGCTGATCCGCTTCATGTTCGTCATGGCGCCGCTGGTGCTGTTCATCAACGGTTTCACCAAGGGCGACTGGACTGAAGCCCTGTTGTTCGCGCTGTCGATCGCTGTCGGCCTGACTCCGGAAATGCTGCCGATGATCGTCACCTCGACCCTGGCCAAAGGTGCGGTGTTCCTGTCGCGCAAGAAAGTCATCGTCAAGCGACTCGACGCGATCCAGAACTTCGGTGCCATGGACGTGCTGTGCACCGACAAGACCGGCACTCTGACCCAGGACAAGATCTTCCTCGCGCGCAACGTCGATGTCTGGGGTGAAGACTCGGATGACGTGCTGGAAATGGCTTATCTGAACAGCTACTACCAGACCGGGCTGAAAAACCTGCTCGACGTGGCGGTGCTCGAACACGTGGAAATCAACCGTGAGCTGAAGGTCGGCACGGCGTTTCGCAAGGTCGATGAGATCCCGTTCGACTTCAATCGCCGGCGCATGTCGGTGGTGGTCGAAGGGCGTGGTGAACCGCATCTGCTGATCTGCAAAGGCGCGGTAGAGGAAGTGCTGGCGGTGTGCACCCGTGTGCAGCACGGCGAAGTCGAAGAAGCCTTGAGCGATGAATTGCTGACCCGGATTCGTCAGGTCACCGCAGCATTCAACGCTGAAGGCTTGCGCGTGGTGGCCGTGGCTGCCCGCTCGATGCCGGAAGGTCGCGACACTTACAGCCTGGCGGATGAGCAGGAATTGACGCTGATCGGTTATGTGGCGTTCCTCGATCCACCGAAGGAAAGCACCGCGCCGGCGCTCAAGGCTTTGGCCGAACACGGTGTCGCCGTCAAAGTGCTGACCGGTGACAACGAACTGGTGACTGCGAAGATTTGCCGCGAAGTCGGTCTGGCCCAACAGGGCCTGCTGATGGGCAATGACATCGAGCGCATGAGTGATGCCCAACTGGCAATCGCCGTGGAGAAGACCAATGTCTTCGCCAAGCTGACCCCGTCGCACAAGGAGCGCATCGTGCGCATTCTCAAGGGCAACGGGCATGTGGTCGGCTTCATGGGCGACGGCATCAACGATGCGCCGGCACTGCGCACGGCCGACATCGGTATTTCGGTGGACAGCGCGGTGGACATCGCCAAGGAAGCCGCCGACATCATCCTCCTGGAAAAGAGCCTGATGGTGCTGGAGGAGGGCGTGCTCGAAGGGCGCCGCACCTTCGCCAACATGCTCAAGTACATCAAGATGACCGCCAGCTCCAACTTCGGCAACGTGTTCTCGGTACTGGTCGCCAGTGCGTTCATTCCGTTCCTGCCGATGCTGCCGATGCACCTGCTGGTACAGAACCTGCTCTACGACATTTCGCAGATCGCCATTCCGTTCGACAACGTCGATGACGAGATGCTGAAAAAGCCGCAGCGCTGGCAGCCGGCTGATGTTGGACGCTTCATGCTGTTCTTCGGTCCGATCAGTTCGATCTTTGACATCCTGACGTTCGCCTTGATGTGGTATGTGTTCGATGCCAACACCCCGGATCACCAGACCCTGTTCCAGTCCGGCTGGTTCGTGGTGGGCTTGCTGACCCAGACGCTGATCGTGCACATGATCCGCACGCCGAAGATTCCATTCCTGCAAAGCCGTGCAGCCATGCCGCTGCTGGTGATGACCGGGATCATCATGGCGGTCGGGATCTTCCTGCCGATGGGGCCGCTGGCCGACTACTTCAAACTGCAGGCGCTGCCGTCGATGTACTTCGTGTTCCTGCCGATGATCCTGTTGGCGTACATGGCGCTGACCCAGGCGGTGAAAGGCTTCTACATCCGCCGGTTCGGCTGGCAATAAACGTTCGGACAACACTGTTCCCCTGTGGGAGCGGGCTTGCTCGCGAAGGCGGTGTGTCAGCCACTACAACTGTGACTGAATAACCGCCTTCGCGAGCAAGCCCGCTCCCACAGGGGGCAGTGGTTTATTCAAGGAGCTTCATCATGCAAGCCATCAACAACCTCAACCTCACCTCGCTGCTCGACACTCTCGTCAGCCTCAGCGCAGCGTTCATCCTCGGTGGCCTGATCGGTTTCGAGCGCCAGTACCGGCAACGCACGGCGGGTCTGCGCACCAACGTATTGGTGGCAGTCGGCGCGGCGATTTTCGTCGACATGGCCAACCGCCTCGGCGGCGCTGAAGGCGCGGTGCGCGTGGTTGCCTACGTGGTCTCCGGCATCGGCTTTCTCGGCGCCGGGGTGATCATGCGCGAGGAGGGCAACGTCCGTGGTCTCAACACCGCCGCGACCCTGTGGACCTCCGCCGCCGTCGGTGCCTGCGCCGGTGCCGACCTGTTGGCCGAAGCGGTGCTCGGCACGCTGTTCATTCTGGCCGCCAATACCTTGCTGCGACCGATCGTCAACAACATCAACCGCCAACCACTGGACGTGGTCTCGGCCGAAGTCACCAACATCGTCTATGTCATCGCCCGGCGCTCCCAACAGAAAGCCGTGTTCGCCCTGCTCGAAGCCGAGCTGGAGCGCAGCAACTACCCGGCCAGCGATGTCGATGTACACGCCTTCGGCGCCGACGAAATCGAGATCGAAGCGACGCTGGCGACCACCTCGGTGGACGGTGACGAACTCGATGCCCTGGTGGCGCGGATTTCGACCTCGGCGCTGGTGGTGCAGGCGTTCTGGAGTCCGAGTACCACGGAATAAGGCAACAACCTCGAGCCGCCACTCGGCGTGGCTCTCGGCGACTGCTATCGCCGCCTCTGGCAAGAAAATCGCCGCTTTGGCCAGTGTCCAGGCGGCGTCCTGTCGGTTTTCGAGAGGTTTCCTCCTGCTTTTAGGACTTTTCCTACATAGGTTCTGACGACTTCTGGTTAGCGTGTTCAGCACATTTTCTTACGCCGTTAAACCTTATGTCCTACAAGTGCAGGCGAATCGTGATTGTCGAAGAGCAGCAGGCTCTGCAATCCAGAATCGCCAGAGTCTTCAACGAGCTGGGCTACCGCCACCTCACGCCAGTGCGTTCGTTTCGTGAACTGTTGGCGTTGACGCATTACTCCCATGAGCCGTTCGAGCAATTCGACCTGATGATCATCAATGGCGAACTGATTGCCGCTGCGGGTGTTGATCCGGTGCGGTTCTTTCAGGGCAACCCACAGATTCGCCACGGTGTGATCCACGATGTCCGGCGTGGTCAGCCGCAGGCCGAGGCGATTTATGCCACCCGGCGCCGGCAGCTGTTCATGCTCCATACGCCAGACCGACAGACCCTTGGCACCGTGCTGGAGCATCTCGATGGTTAAGCGATCGCAGACGCCCCCTCGCGAGCTCGACACTCATCCGCATTTCACCCACAGCGAGCCAACCCTCATGCCCGATCTGCCGCTCCGTATCCTGGTGCTTGAAGACCACGCTTTCCAGCGCTCCGTAGCGGTGAACATGCTGCAAGGGCTGGGGTGTCGGGAGGTGCTGGAGGCCAGCGATGGCGCGCAGGCGCTGGCGTTGCTCGATGAAGTCGGCTCGGTGGACATCGCCCTGTGCGACTTGCAGATGGAGGGCATGGACGGCCTGGAGTTTCTGCAGCGGGTCGGCGCGTCGGGGCAGGTCAGGTCGGTGATCATCAGCAGTTCGCTGTCGGCGGATCTGCGGCGGGCAGTGCATCAGATGGTTGCGCTGCTTGGGCTGGACCTGCTCGGTGATGTCGGCAAACCGCTGCACGCCCAAGTGTTGGCCGAGTTGCTGGAGAAATTCGTCAATCGGCAGATCAGCCCGGCGCAGCCGGTTCGCACCACGACGCTGGCCAGTGAAGCGGCGGTACGCCATGCGCTGGCCGAGGGCCAATTGCATGCCTGGTATCAACCCAAGTTCAACCTGCAGAGCGGCGAAGTCTGTGGCGTTGAGGTTCTGTGCCGCTGGCTGCATCCGACACGCGGGCTGATTTCGCCGGCGCTGTTTGTGCCGGTACTTGAACGTTGCGGACTGCTCGACGAGATGCTGTTCGCGCAGATCGATCAGGCCTTGCGGGTACAGCACAGTGCCCGGGCTCAGGGCTTTGTCTTGAACATGGCGTTCAACCTGCAAACCGTGCAATTGGCCAATGCGCAACTGACGTCCACTTTGAAAAGCCTTTTGGCTGAACATAAAACCTGCGGTTCGAGCCTGACGTTCGAGCTGACCGAAAGCGGTCTGCTCGAAGCGCCGGCCACCAGCCTCGAGAGTCTGGTGCGGTTGCGCATTATGGGTTGTCGCTTGTCGATCGATGACTTCGGCGCGGGGTTCTCCTCATTGCAGCGCCTGTGTCAGTTGCCATTCAACGAGATCAAGCTCGACGCCGATTTCATTCGCAACCTTGCGCACGAACCCCGTTGCCGCGCCGCCATCAGCAGCACCCTGGCACTGGGCGAAGCCCTGGGCATGAGCGTGGTCATCGAGGGCATCGAAACCGATGCGCAACGTCGTGAATTGCTGGCACTGGGCTGCACGCAAGGGCAGGGGTACTGGTACGCACGACCGATGGCCGGTGCCGATTTGCTCCACTGGCTGCAACGGCGCAACCACGGGAAAAACTCGGATGAATGAGCGGATTTTTAGGAAAGATCCTACAGAGTTGTTCCTGCGGCTTGCGTAGCCTTGGCGCATCCACCCGTGACCTCCAGGAGATCGAGCATGATCAATAAAACCCTGCGCATCCTGATTGCCGATCCGCAGCATTTTCACCGGATGAAAATCGAGCGCCTGTTCAATGGCCTTGAATACTTCCGCATCGCTCCGGTACAGAGTCTGCTTGAGCTGCTGACCCTGGTGGAGTACGGCTGTGAACCCTTCGATGCGGTGGTCATCAACGCCGAGCTGGCGGCCGGATCGCTGGACCTGCCGGGGTTTTTCCTCAACAACCCGCATGTGCGCCACGCGCTGATCTATAACGAGCCCTCGGCGCCTGCGCTGACACCCGCCGGCTTCGCTCAGGAAAACCTGCAGATCAGCCATGTCGCCTTGCCCAATGCGGCCGCGATCAAGCATCTGATGGCGCGTGTCGATGTTGCCCCGGTGTGTGCGGCTGACACCTGGAACCCGCTATCAGCCCTGCAGCGTCGGGCTTGAGCACGGATTCCCCTTTGGCGCAACTGTCAGATCTGACAGGTAGATACGGTTTGATTCCCGTGTAACAGTCTTTGCGCAGCCACTGCGGCAGGAACAGCCGATGCCAGTGGCGCCATCGTCATGTTTTTGCACTGGGAGCGGTCATGAAGTCAGCGCTGATCGTCGATGATCATCCGGTGGTACGGGCGGCCGTGAAACTCGTCCTCGAAGCCGAACGGTTCAAGGTTATTCACGAAGCATCGAGCGCCGGTGAAGTCATGGCGCTGCTCCGCAAGCACCAACCCAAACTGGTGATACTCGATCTCAAGTTACCGGGGCTCGGCGGGCTGGAGGTGTTGGAGCGGCTGAAGTCCGCCAACCCCGAGTGCAAGGTGTTGATCTTCTCCTCCCAGGACCCGCTGCATTATCAAAATCGATGCCTGCGGGGCGGGGCCATGGGCTACGTGACCAAAACCAACCAGTTGCTGCAATTGCACAAGGCAATCCAGGCACTCATGTCGGGCTACTCATACTTTGCAGCGTTGCCCGACACCACCCATGCATCGTCCCCGCTGGACCGCAGTGAAAAACAGCTGATCGATCAGCTCTCCAACCGCGAACTGAGCATTCTCGAGCAATTGGCACTGGGCAAATCGAACAAGGCGATCGCCGGAGACATGCACCTGAGCCATAAGACCGTCAGTACCTACAAGACCCGCCTGATGAAAAAACTCGCGATCAATTCCACGGTGCACTTGCGCGAATTCGCCAAGCGCAATCATTTGATCTGAGTGGCGAAGTGAGTCGGCAACGCGGGTGGTGGGTTCTGTGGTTGAGTATCACGGCCACCTGCTGCGCCAGCGAGCCGCCACAACCCCTTGAGTTGTTGAGCCAGGCAGCACTGGAAAATATTCAGGTCCCGCTCGACGAGCAGGACCGCCAATGGCTGCGCCAGCACCCGGTGTTGCGCATGGGCATTTCCGGAGCCGATTACCCACCGTTCGAAATCACCCGCAATCGGCAGGAGCTGGAAGGCCTCACCGCCGATTATGCCGAGCTTCTGGCGCAGTTGCTCAATGTGCGGATCGACGTTCGACGCTTCGCCCATCGCGACCAGGTGATGGCCGCACTCAAGCGCGGTGAACTGGACCTGCTGGGGACCTCGAACAACTTCGAGCTGGCCGACCCGGATTTCATGCTGTCGCGCCCCTACGCCGAAGATCAGCCGATGCTGGTGACCCGGCTTGACGAAACTCTGCCGGCGGATCTGGCGGGCCGACGCATCGCCATGGTCGAGGACTATCTGCCGTTGGCCAGCGTGCAGGCGTTCTATCCCGGGGCGGACTTGCAGCGTTACCCCTCGGCGATGGATGCGCTGGGTGCGGTGGCATTCGGTGTCGATGACGGCTATCTCGGCGATCTGATCAGCGCCAATTACCTGATCAACACCAATTACCGTAATGACTTGCAACTGGCCGGTCCGTCGGGCCTGGATGCCAGCCCCTTCGGTTTCGCCATGCTGCGCAGCGAAGGTCGCCTCAAACGCATCATCGACAAGGCGCTGGCGGTGATTCCCCTGGAGCGTCGTCAGCTTATCGAGCAGCGCTGGAGCGCGGGGCGTGCGCAAATGGCCGCGCAGTCGCGGGTGCGCCTCAGTGCCGGCGAGCAGGAGTGGCTGGAGCAACATCCGCTGGTGCGGGTCGGTGTGATCGAGGATTTCGCACCGCTGACTTTTTTTGATGCCAGCGGGCGATTCAACGGTCTGTCAGCGCAATTGCTTACCCTGATCAGTCAGCGCACCGGGCTGCATTTCGAGGTGATCCGCGGGCGTTCGCTGGATCGCCAGATCGAACAGCTCAAGGCCGGTGAACTCGATGTGCTGCCGGTGGTGACCCCGAGCAGCGAACGGGAAGCCGAGCTGCAATTCACCCGTGCGTACCTGAACAATCCGTTTGTACTGGTCAGTGCGATAACGGCGGGCAGTCCGCGCAGCCTCGCCGATCTGCCGGGCAAGCGTCTGGCGATTTATCGCGGTCATCCGTTACGCGGTTACATCCTGCAGCGGGTGCCGGGGGTACGTCTGGTGGAGGTCAGCAGCCCGGCCGAGGGCATGGAGCTGATCGCCAAGGGGCAGGCCGACGCGACCGTCAGCTCGTTACTGGTCGCGCGTTTTCTGATCGCCCGCCATTACCGTGAGCGCCTGCGCATCACCAATACCATCGGCGATCAACCGGCGCGCATCGCCCTGGCCACCGCACCGCAGGATACGGCGCTGCACACGATTCTGAACAAGGCGCTGCTGAGCATCGCGCCGCAACAGATGGACGAGCTGGTCGAGCGCTGGAGCCATGATGTGTTGGTCGAAGAGAGCTATTGGCAGCGTTATCGCCGGGAGATTCTCCTGGCTTTTGCCGCTGCCGCGAGCCTGCTGTTGTTGGCCTTGGCCTGGATCGGTTTGCAGCGCTGGCAGTTGCGCCAGCGTCAGCAATGGCTGCGGCAGTTGCAGCAGGCCAAGGAGGCCGCCGACGACGCCAACCGGGCCAAGACCACGTTTCTGGCGACCATGAGCCATGAAATCCGCACCCCGATGAATGCCTTGATCGGCATGCTCGAACTGGCCCTGAAGCGGGCCGAGGAGGGTGTCACCGACAAGCTGGCGATCGAAGTCGCATCCGGCGCTGGCCAGCAACTGCTCGCGCTGATCGGCGACATTCTCGACATCGCACGCATCGAGTCCGGGCATCTGTCCCTCGCACCGGAACGGGCCAATCTGCGCGAACTGGTGATCTCGGTGTGCCGGGTGTTCGAGGCACTGGCGCGGCAGAAGCGCCTGTTGTGGCATGTCGAACTGGATGCACAGAGTGGCGTTGACGTCATGGTCGACCCGACACGCTTCAAGCAAGTGCTGTCGAACCTGTTGAGCAACGCGATCAAATTCACCGAGCACGGCCAGGTGAGCGTGCAACTGGTGGTGACCAGGACGGCTCCCGATCAATTGGCCGTGAAAGTCGTGATTGAAGACAGTGGCATCGGCATCAGCGCCGATGACCTGCAACGCCTGTTTAGCCCGTTTGCCCAGGCCGGCAACCATGGTCAGTCGGCGCGCAGCGGCTCGGGGCTGGGACTGGTGATCAGCCGCAACCTCTGCGAAATGATGGGTGGAACGCTGCACCTCGACAGCGAGCCGGGGCTTGGAACGCGGGTCGACATCAATCTGCAGTTGCCGTTGTTGGCCGCGCTCGCCCCCGAAGCGGCAAGCCCTGAAGTGGCGGACACGCCGGCGCGTTCATTGAGTGTTCTGGTGGTGGACGATCATCCGGTCAACCGCTTGCTGTTGTGCTGGCAACTGAGCGAACTCGGCCACCGTACGGTCGACATCGAAGACGGTGAACAGGGGCTGCAACGCTGGCGAGCACAAGCATTCGATGTGCTGATCACCGACTGCAACATGCCGCAGCGCAACGGTTACGAACTCGCCCGGACGATCCGTGACGAAGAAGCAGCGAGCGGCCGGGCGCGTTGCCTGATCCTCGGTTTTACCGCCAACGCGCAAGTCGAGGAGAGGGTTCGTTGCCTTGAGGCCGGCATGGACGATTGTCTGTTCAAGCCGATTCGCTTGCACGATCTGCAGCAGGCGTTGAAGGCGGCCAGTCACGGCGAAAGCGATCACTTGCCGACCCCGGCTCTGACGTTGACCGAGATCGACCTGAGCGCGCTGGAGCAGGTGGCTGGAGACGATCACTCGGTGATGCAACGCCTGCGCGAACAAGTATTGCGCAGTCTGCAGGACGATCTGCAACGGCTGGATGCGGCGCGCCAGCCCCAGGATCTGGACGGGTTGCGGACGCTGGCGCATCACATCAAGGGCGGTGCGCAAATGGTCGGTGCCGCGCGGGTGGCGGCGGCGTGCTCGGATCTCGAACAGGCGTGTCGAGACGCCGAAACACTGGCTGTCCACCGCTCGGCGGATGCGCTGCGCACGGCCATGCTCGGTCTTGCGCAGCATCTTCAGGGCTGAGCGCTCAATCCCACTGCGGGGCAATGCCTTTCGGGCTGGTCAGGCGATGGCCGCGCTCCAGACCGGCGATCAGCGCCATGTCTGCTTCGCTCAATGTCAGCGCAGTGGCGCCGAGGTTGCTTTGCAGGTTGGCGCGCTTGGTCGACGATGGAATCACCGCGTAACCCGACTGCATCGCCCAGGCCAGAGTGACTTGCGCCGGAGTCGCTTGCAGGCGTTCAGCAATCTGCTGGATCACCGGGTCCTTTAGCACTTCGCCATAGGCGAGGGTCATGTAGGAGGTGATCTGGATGCCTTGGCTGCGGGCGAACTCGACCACTTTGCGATTTTGCAGGTACGGGTGCAGCTCGATCTGGTTGGTGGCGATGTTTTCCGCGCCGACCGCTGCGATGGCTTGTTGCATCAAGTCGATGGTGAAGTTGGACACCCCGATCTGCCGGGTCAGGCCCAGACGCTTGGCTTCGAGCAGCGCGCCCATGAATTCGGCGACCGGCACCTGATCTTCCGGCGACGGCCAGTGGATCAGCGTCAGGTCGAGGTAGTCGGTCTGCAACTTCTGCAGGCTTTCCTTGAGGCTGTCGATCAGACGGTCCTTGGCGAAGTTGGCGATCCAGATCTTGCTGGTGATGAACAGCTCTTCGCGAGCAATGCCGCTGGTGGCGATGGCCTGGCCGACCTCGGCTTCGTTCTCGTAGATCTGCGCGGTGTCGATGGCGCGGTAGCCAAGTTCAAGGCCGGTGCGCACCGAATCGATGACCACCTGACCTTGCAGGCGAAACGTACCCAGACCAAAAGCGGGAACAGACATTGATGACTCCAGGGTTGCAGTGGGAATGGGCAGGAGTATCCGCGTCTGCGTCCTTGAGAAAAACCGCTGGTGGGGCAAAGCACTGTTGAGCAGAAGTCATGAATCTTTTCCAATAGTCGTGTTGTCTGGACTGGCCTCTTCGCGAGCAAGCCCGCTTCCACAAGGGATCGAGATTCAAAGGTGGGACTGTTCTAAATATGGAACACTAAAGCCGGTTTTTGCCGGCTAGTCCTCCAGCCGTCATGGATTTAAGCTCAATCCATTGCGTCACCCACCTTTTGGAGGCAACCATGAAAAACATCATCGGTATCTACACCAGCCCTCGCGGCCATTGGGTCGGCGATGGCTTCCCGGTTCGCACCCTGTTTTCCTACGACAACCTGGGCAAACACATCAGCCCGTTCCTGCTGCTTGATCACGCCGGCCCTGCCGAATTCACTCCGACCACCGAGCGCCGTGGCGTCGGCCAGCACCCGCACCGTGGTTTTGAAACGGTGACCATCGTCTACGATGGCGAAGTGCAGCACCGCGACTCGACCGGCAGCGGCGGCACCATCGGCCCCGGCGATGTGCAGTGGATGACGGCGGCGTCCGGGATCCTGCACGAAGAGTTTCACTCGGATGATTTCGCCAGAACCGGCGGCAAACTGGAAATGGTACAACTCTGGGTCAACCTGCCGGCCAAGGACAAAATGGCCGCGCCCGGCTACCAGACCATTCTTGATCGCGACATTCCGAATATCGCGCTGAAGGACGGCGCCGGCAGCCTGCGGTTGATCGCCGGTGAGTTCGAGGGGCAGAAAGGCCCGTCGCACACCTTCACGCCGATCGACGTCTGGGACCTGCGGCTGAACGCCGGCAAGTTGCTGACACTGGATCTGCACGAAGGACGCAACACCGCGCTGGTGCTGTTGAAAGGTTCGGTGACGATCAACGGTGCGCAAACGGCGGGTGTCGGGCAGTTGGTGCTGTTCGAGCGCGACGGTCGTCAGTTGACCCTTGAGGCCAGTGAAGACGCGGTGGTGTTGCTGCTCAGCGGCGAGCCGATCGACGAACCGATTGTCGGCCATGGCCCGTTCGTGATGAACACCGAGCAGGAAATTCATCAGGCATTCGCCGACTTCCAGTCCGGGCAATTCGGCCGAATGCACGGGTAACTACCCCCCCTGTGGGAGCGGGCTTGCTCGCGAAAGCGGAGTGTCAGTCGATGCGTGTCTGACTGATCCACCGCCTTCGCGAGCAATCCCGCTCCCACATTGGTTTTTGGGTGTTTTTACGCGGGCGTTCATCCTCTGAAATCAATTGCTCCTACACTTGCCCAATCTGTGCGATCTTCTCGCGATTGGCCCCTGTCGGAGTGGTTTGATGTTGTCTTTTTTGAGCGAACATCCGTTGTTCTGCGCGTTGATCCTGATCCTCCTCGATCTCGGGCTGTGGCGCCTGATCAGCTCCCGTGGCAGCGAATGGAAGCTGCTGGTGCGAGTGCTGATTTTCAGCCTGTTCAGCGTGCTGTTGTTCAACGAAGGCCTGAATCCGATGGAGCCGGCGCCGTGGGCCGACAACGTGCCGCTGCATCTGGCAGCGACCGGATTGCAGATCGGTTGGTGGCTGTTCGGCGCGCGCACCCTGACCGTGCTGATCGGCGCGGTGATGATGCAGCGGGTCGGCCACACCGGGCGACTGTTGCAGGATCTGCTCGGTGCGGTGATTTTCCTGATCGCGATTATCGCCGCGCTGGCCTATGTGCTGGATCTGCCGGTCAAAGGTGTGCTGGCGACGTCCGGGGCCTTGGCGATCATTGTCGGTCTGGCGTTGCAGAGCACCTTGAGCGACGTGTTCTCCGGGATCGTGCTCAACACCACCAAGCCCTATCAGATCGATGACTGGATCTCCATCGATGGCACCGAAGGCCGGGTTGTCGATATCGACTGGCGCGCCACGCGTCTGCAAACCAGTCAGGGCAGCATGGCAGTGATTCCCAACTCGCTGGCGGCCAAGGCCAAGATCATCAACTTCAGCCGACCGAGCAACATGTTCGGGGTGGCCGTCAGCGTCCAGGTCAGCCCGCACGCTCGCCCCAACACGGTGATCGACGCGCTGGAACGGGCGATGCAGGGCTGCCGTCCGCTGCTGGACAATCCTTCGCCGAGCGTCGCGCTGAAAAGCTCCAGCAGCGCCGGTGCGGAATATGAGATCAGCGGTTTCGTCTCGTCGATGGATCAGAAGCGCTCGGTGCGCAATCAGCTGTTCGATCTGGCTTACCGACACTTGCAGGCGTCCGGGGTCAATCTGTTGTCGAGTGTCGAACCGATCGTCACTGGCAACCTCTCGCGGCCACGGGCGTTGCTCGACAGTTCGCCGATTTTCTCCACGTTGCGTCAGGAAGAAAAAGACACCTTCAGCCAGAACATGACCCTGCAGACTTTTCGCGCCGGGGAGACGATTCTCGATGCCGGGGAGGTCAGCGATCATTTGTTCATCATCGAGTCCGGCGTGGTCAGCGTGACCTTGACCCGCCATGGCACGCCGTTCGAATCCGGGCGCATGGGGCCGGGGGAGGTGATCGGCGAGGCCGGCATCCTTTCCGATTCCTCGGTGCCGGCGACCTTCGCGGCGAAAACCTTCTGTGCGCTGTACCGCATCGAGAAGACCTACCTGAAGCCGTGCCTGGATGCGCGCCATGACATCAACGAGGCGATGAAAGCCTTGCTCGATTATCGCCTGCACAAGGCCCAGACCCTGACGCAGGACGTGCCGACCGTGGTGGCGAAAACCGGGTTCCTGCACTGGTTGCGCAATCGCGTGTGACGCGGTGGTCTACTCGTCTTCCGGGAGATTGGCTATTTGTCCGGGGCAGTGGCGGGACTACCTTAGTCACACATTCACTGGCCCCGGAAACTCAATCATGAAAGCTCGTACCGATTTCTACACCGCTTCCCCAGACGCCCTGAAAGCGATGATCGCCCTGGAAACCGCCGTCTCGAAACTGCCGCTGGAAAAGACCCTGGTCGAACTGGTCAAGCTGCGCGCTTCGCAGATCAACGGCTGCGCATTCTGCATCGACATGCACACCGCCGACGCGATCAAGGGCGGCGAGACTCCGCGCCGTCTGTTCGCCGTGACCGCGTGGCGTGAAGCGCCGTTCTTCACCGACCGCGAACGTGCAGCGCTGCTGTGGACCGAATCGCTGACCCAACTGAGCCTGACCCACGCTCCGGACGAAGACTACGACATCGTCGCGGCACATTTCACACCCAAGGAAATGGTCGACCTGAGCGTGGCGATCAGCACCATCAACAGCTGGAACCGTCTGGCCGTGGGCTTCCGCAAAACCCCACAGCTCTAAGCCGCAACACATGCCCCTGTAGGAGCTGTCGAGTGAAACGAGGCTGCGATCTTTTGATCTGGTTTTTAAAAAATCAAAGTCAAAAGATCGCAGCCTGCGGCAGCTCCTACAGGGGGAGGGGCGTTTCGGAAACCGTGATCAATGCGCATCCGCACTCGGCGCGGCCGGTGGTTGCACCTTGCGCATCAAGGGCACCATCGCCGTGGCGACGATGAAGCACAGCATGATCATCAAAAAGGTATCGCCGTAGGTCTGGGTCTGCGCCTCGCGGTAGGTCAGCAGCCACAGCTGATGCAGGGCGGCGGTGATCCCGACATCACCGCTCTGACCCAGTGTCGCCAGGTTGCCACCGACCTGCGACAACCACTGATTCATCGCCTCGTTGCTGCTGTTCAAATGCTCGGCCAGGCGGGTGAAGTGCAGGTTGGTGCGATCATTGAGAATGGTCGCGCACGCGGCAATGCCAATGGCACCGCCCAGGTTACGCATCAGGTTGAACAGCCCCGAAGCGTGCTTCAAGCGTGCCGGTGCCAACCCTCCCAACGTCAGCGTCACCGCCGGCGGTACTGCCAGTTGCTGGGCGATCCCGCGCAACGCTTGCGGCAGCATCAACTGGCCCGCGCCCCAGTCGTGGGTGATCGGACTGAATTCCCACATCGACAATGCAAACAGTCCCAGCCCGATCATCATGATCCAGCGCAAATCCATGCGATTGGCGAGAAAGGCGTACAGCGGAATCGCCATGATCTGGAACACCCCGGTGGAAAAAACCGCCAGACCAATGTCCAGCGCGCTGTAGCTGCGTACCCGTCCGAGAAACAGCGGGGTCAGGTAAATCGTCGCGAACAGGCCGATCCCGGTGACAAAGGAAAAGAAGCAGCCCAGGGCAAAATTGCGATCCTTGAGTGCACGCAGATCGACGATCGGATTGGCCACGTGCAAGGTGCGCCCGATGAAGGCCAGACCGGCGATACCGCTGATCCATGCGGTGGTCAGGATGGTGCTGTCACTGAACCAGTTCCAGCGCGGGCCTTCTTCGAGGGTGTATTCCAGGCAGCCGAGAAACAGTGCGAGAAACACCATGCTCAGGTAGTCCGCGCCCTTGAGCAGCGCCAGTTCCGGCTGGTCGATCTTCACCAGCATCGGCACGGCCACGGCGACGAAAATTCCCGGCACCAGGTTGATATAGAACAGCCAGTGCCACGAGGAAATGTCGGTGATCCAGCCGCCGATCACCGGCCCCAAGGTTGGCGCCAGCGAAGCCACCGCACCGATGGTTGCGGCGGCGATCACCCGTTGTTTGCCGGTGAAGAAAAAGAACGCGGTGGTGAACACCAGCGGAATCATCGAGCCGCCGAGAAAACCTTGCAGCGCACGAAAGGCGATCATGCTCTGGATGTTCCAGGCCACGCCGCAGAGCAGGCTGGCCAGGGTGAAGCCGACCGCCGAGGCGCAGAACAGCCAGCGCGTGGAGAACACCCGCGACAGCCAGCCCGACAGTGGAATCACGATGATTTCGGCGATCAGGTAACTGGTCTGCACCCACGCGGTTTCATCGGTGCCAGCCGACAGCCCGCCACCGATGTCACGCAGCGACGCCGAGACGATCTGGATGTCCAGCAGCGCAATGAACATGCCGATGCACATCGTGGCAAAGGCGAACACTTTGGTCGCGGTGGCCATGTCGGCGGCGTTGAACGGTTGCGCCGGGGCGGTGAGGGCGGTACTCATGGCGCGACGGCCACAGCGCTGGTTTCGGCTTGCGCACGGGTGTCGACTTCAGCGGTCACCGACAGCCCCGGCCGCAGATGACCGAGCACACCGTCGGCCGGATCGAGGAGGATCCGTACCGGCACCCGCTGGACGATTTTGGTGAAGTTGCCGGTGGCGTTCTCCGGCGGCAGCACGCTGAATTGCGAGCCGGTGGCGGGAGCGAGGCTGTCGAGGCGGCCATGGAATTCCTGGCCGGAGAGCACGTCGGCACGGATGCTCACCCGTTGCCCGGGTTTCATCCGCGCCAACTGGTCCTCCTTGAAATTGGCATCGACCCACAGACCGCTGGCCGGCACTACCGACAACTGTTGCGAACCGGCCTGGGCGTATGCGCCGACCCTCGCGCGACGGTTGCCGATCACGCCGTCGACCGGCGCGCGCAGCTCGGTGTAGCCGAGGTTCAGTTGTGCCAGATCACGCTCGGCCCGGGCTTGTTGCAGGGCGGCGCGGGCCTGCTGTTTCTGGGTGTCGATCACTGCCAGTTGGCGCTGTGCGGCGAGCAATTCGGCCTGGGCGCGGGCACTCAGGGCCTGGGCGGTCTTGAAGGTGGCGTCGGCGCGTTGGGCGCTTTCCACCGAGACGGCATTGGTGCTTACCAGGCGTTTGTAGCGCGCATTGTCGTCCCGCGAGCGAGCAGTTTCGGCACCGGCAGCATCGATGCCGGCACGGGCCTGGCCGATCACCGCTTGCTGCAATTGTTCGGTAGCGTCGAGGTTGGCCAGCAGCGCCTCCTCGGCGGCAACGGCGCCCTCGGCTTTGGCGAGGTTGGCGCGATAATCAAGTGCGTCGAGGCGGATCAGCACGTCACCGGCCTTCACTGGCTGGTTGTCACTGACCAGCACTTCTTCGATGTACCCGGCGACCTTCGGCCCGATCACCGTGACGTCGCCCCCGATGTAGGCATCGTCGGTCTCCTCCAGAAAGCGCCCGGTGCCCCACCAGTGAGCGGCGTACACGCCGACCACCACCAGCGCGATCAGCCCGGCACCGGTCAGCAGCAGACGTTTGCGCAGTGGCGGCCTGGCAGGGGGGACCGGAACAGACAGCTCGGGCTCAAGGGTGGGCATGCTGGTCATGACGTAATACCTGTGGAAGATGATCGTTATTACGGTCGTAATATGACGCAAGTAATATTTTGTGGCAATTGAGTTTTTGTGCCGGTCGTCAGTTGCCTGTTTGCGACTCAGGTTTTGGAGCGGTTCCGCTAAACAGTTCCGACGGGGAAGTGGGTCGAGCGCTGGAGAACTCGATATCCGCCCTCGGGGAAACCCTTATGCCTTGCGCCTTTGCTGGCGGTGAGCGCAGCAAAATCAATTGTTTAAGAAATGTAAGCACTGTAGGAAGCGTCTTGCATTTGTGTAGGAAGGCTCTGACTATCACTCGCATTGATGGGGTGGCATTACGCCATTTTATGATTGCAAGGATGTTGCGTGCCGTATTCGCTTTGCGCTGTTTTCCGTCGTCGTTCCTCGCTTTGCCCGCTGTTGTCGGCTTTTGTGTTGAGTGTGTGTGCTTCCTCGATTCAAGCGGCTGACCCTGTTGCGCCGGGCCAGGAAGTGCTGCGCCAGCAGCAACAGCAACAGCGCGATTTGCAACAACTGCAGATGGAACAACGCAAGCGCCAACTCGAGCGCGGTGCGTTCGGCCCGGCGCCGGCCACTCCAGTCATCGCGCAAACCGTCACCCCCGATGAACGCTGCTGGCCGCTAAGTGGCACGCGCATCGGCGGCGTTACGCTGATCGACAGCGACAAGCTCAACGCCCGGATCAAACCGCTGCTGGCGCCGTGCATGGGCGTCGGCCAGATCAACCATCTGCTGGCGACCATCACCGCGAGCTACGTCGAAAAGGGCTACATTGCCAGCCGCCCGTACCTGTTGAGCGCGCCGGAGGTGGGACAGTCGCTGGACATCATGATCGACGAGGGCTACATCGAGTCCATCGAACTGGCCGATCAGAGCCTGCCCGTGTCGCTGGGCGGCGCGTTCCCGCATATGCTCGGCCAGCCGCTGAACCTGCGCGATCTGGAGCAGGGCCTGGATCAACTGAACCGCTTGCGTTCGATCGACCTGACCGCCGACATCGCCCCCGGCAGCCAACCGGGTGCCTCGCGCATCATCCTGCGCTCGCGCACCTCCGGGCAGTCGCGCTGGGCGTTGGGCCTGGGCATGGACAACCTTGGCAGCGCCAGCACCGGGCGTGACCGCGATACCGTCAGCCTGAGCTTCGACAGCCCGTTGCAACTCAACGATCTGTTGAGCCTCAGCGCCAGCGACACGTTGAATCAGGGCGACCGCTACAGTCGCAACGCCAGCCTGTATTACGCGATTCCCTACGGCTACTGGACCTACAGCGCGTTCGCCAGCCACGCCGAATACCGCGCGCCGTTCAAACTGCCCAGCGCGACCTTGTACAGCACCGGCATCACCGATCAACTGAGCCTGCGCGCCGACCGCGTGTTATGGCGCGACCAGAGCCGCCAGCTCAGCGCCAATCTGCAGTTGGCGCACAAGGACGTCGACAGCTATCTGGAAAATGTCCGCCTGGGCATTCAAAGCCCGACCCTGACCGTGGCCGAAGCCGGACTCAACCTGTTCTGGCTCGACCGTGCGGTGTGGAATCTCGACTTCAGCTACTCGCAAGGTTTGCGCTGGCTGGGCGCCGATGACGACGCCAATCATGCGGTCAACAACCTGCCCAAAGCGCAGTTTCGCAAGTACCGCGCCGGCCTCAGTCAATGGCGCAACGGCCAGTTCGGCGCGCAAGCGTGGCAGTGGCAAAGCCAGCTCAATCTGCAATACAGCCCCGACCCGTTACCGGCCATCGAACAGTTGCTCGGCACCGATGATTCGGCGGTGCGCGGCTATCGGGTCAGCAGCGCTTCCGGCGCCAGCGGCGCGATCTGGCGCAACACCCTGCGCCTGCCGCTGCGCAGCGATTGGCCGGTGCAGATCACCCCGCGCGTAGGCCTGGACAACGGCTGGCTCAAGGCCGATCACGGCGCTCAAGGTCAACGCCTGAGCGGCGCCAGCGTCGGGTTGAATCTGGGCTGGAAGAATCTGCAAGTGGACATCGATTACCAACGCGCCCTCAACACCCCCAACGGCTTGCAGCACGAGCCGGAGACCTGGCTGATGCGCGTGGGGTTGCAGATATGAGCACTACCGAGACTCATCAAGCAGTGAACAAACAGCCGTCGGATCTGAGCGCGACAGCCACGGCCAAGACTAAATCGCGCGCCGTGATGCCGTACTTACATGGAGACGTTTTTATGCCAGCACACACTTTTGCATTCCATCTTTCTCCTCGGGGCAAATTGCGCTGGGCGATCGCCAGCCTGTTCTTCGCCGTGCACCTGCCCAGCGCCATCGCCGGCGGTGTGGTGGTCGCTCCCGGCCCCGGCGGCACCGCGCAATTGCAGACGCAGGGCGGCGTGCCCATCGTCAATATCGTCGCGCCCAACGGCTCGGGCCTGTCGCACAACCAGTTCCTCGACTACAACGTCGACCGTCAGGGCCTGGTGCTGAACAACGCTTTGCAGGCCGGGCAATCGCAGCTCGCCGGGCAACTGGCGGCCAACCCGCAACTGCAGGGCCAGGCGGCGAGCGTGATCCTCAACGAGGTGATCAGTCGCAATCCTTCGGCCATCAACGGCGCCCAGGAAATCTTCGGCCGCGCGGCCGATTATGTGCTGGCCAACCCCAACGGCATTTCGGTGAACGGCGGCAGTTTCATCAACACGCCGAACGCCAGTCTGCTGGTCGGGCGTCCGGAATTGAACGATGGCAAGCTGCAAGCCCTGAGCACCCGCGATGCCAGCGGACAGTTGCAGATCCACAGTGGCGGCCTGCGTAACGCCGAGGGTTCGGTCAACCTGATCGCCCCGCGTATCGATAGCCAGGGCCGTATCGATGCCCGCGATCAGCTGAACCTCACGGTCGGGCGCAATCAGGTCGATTACGCCAGCGGTCAGGTCAAAGCCGTGGACCCGGCGGGCAACACTCAGGATCAACGCATCGACGCCAGCCTGTTCGGCGCGATGCAGGCCGGGCGCATCAATATCGTCAGCACCGCCGAAGGCGCGGGCGTGCGTGTGGGGGCGGTGCAAGTGGCCGGGCGTGACGGCGTGCAGATCCGTTCCGCCGGCGACCTCAGCGTCAGCGGTGAAGCCATCCCCAACAGCCTCGAAGTGACCCGTGCCGGCATTCGCAGCAGTCAGGGTGATGTCGGCCTGCACAGCGGCAACGACCTGACGCTGGCCGCTGCCGATGTCAGTGGTCGCGACGTCAGCGTCAATGCCAAGCGCAACCTGACCCTGAGCACCGTCGAAAGCCGCAAGCTTCAGGAAAAGCGCGAAAACTGGAGCAACAGCACCATCGGCATCACTTGGGAAACCTACGACCGGACCCAGACCGACAGTGAAACTCGCCAGCACGGCAGCCAGATCGTCGCCAGCCGCGACGCCAGGCTGACCTCCGGCAAAGACACCGAACTCAAAGCCGCGAAGGTTGAAGCGGCGAAAAATCTCGATGTGCAAAGCGGCGGCGATCTGCGCCTGACCGCGGCCACCGAAAGCCACACCCAGACCGATCAGGGCAACCATCGCAAGCATCTGTGGAAGGCTGACTGGAACAACAGCAGCGAAGAACAGCGCAGCATCAGCAGCCAGTTGAAGGGCGGCAATATCGCTCTGCAAACCGCCGCATTGTTGCGTTCCGAAGGCGCTGAATTGAACAGCGTCGGTGATGTGAAACTGGCGGGCAAACAGGTGGAGGTCACCACGGCCACCCGCACCAACCGCAGCAATAACAACAGTTATTCTGGCGACCTGGTCGGCGGTGGTTTCTTCGGCAAGACCGGTGACGCCGACAAGGGCCAGACTCAGCATCAGGGCAGCAAAATCAACGCCGCCGGTAAACTGATCGTCAAGGCCGACGATGTACGCATCAGCGGCAGCCAGGTCCGTGGCGGCACCGAGGCCAGCGTGATCAGCGATCAGGGTTCGCTGGTGATCGACGGCGTGCAGGACACCTCGCACAGCAACAACCACGACAAGGACAGCAAGTTCTTCGGCATCACCAAGGACGAGTCGCGGCAGAACGCCAAGGACAGCACCACCGTGCGCAGCGAGCTGGTCTCCGACAGCAACCTCAAGCTCAAGAGCGCCAAGGACATCGAAGTCGCCGGTTCCACGGTCAAGGCCGGCGGCGCGCTGACGGCGGACGCTGCGGGGGATGTGAACGTGCATTCCACGCAGAACAGCCACGACAGCAGTTCGACCACCGAGACCCGTGGCTTCGATGCCTACGCCAAAGAGCAAACGCCGGAGCAATACCGCGCCGGGGTGCACTACGAAGACAAGCAGCAGACCGTCACCCGTAACGACGTCAACCAGCAAGGTTCGAGCCTCAGCGGCGGCAGCGTGCAGGTGAAGGCCGGCGGCGATCTGACGATCAAGGGCGGTGAAGTCAAATCCACTGCTGGCGATACCACGCTGGGTGGCAAGAATGTGTCGTTGCTGGCCGAACAGGACAGCCACAAAACTTCGACCGACACCTCCAGCACTGGCGGCGGTTTTTACTACACCGGCGGCCTCGACCGCGCTGGCAGTGGCATTGATTTCGCCCACAGCACCGCGCAAGACAGCAGCAGCAAAACCACCGCGCAAACCACCCACGTGCAGAGCAGCGGCAGCCTGAACATCAACGCCGACAAGCTGGAGACCGAAGGTGCGCAGGTCAAGGCCGGCAACGGCCTGAACGTCGTGGCCAACGAGATCGACAACCGCGCGGCCAGCAACACCGAAAGCAGTACGCACAACCAGAGCAACTGGTCAGCGGACATCGGCGCCAACGTCGAGTACAAGGACATCGCCCGGCCGATTGCCGGTGCGGTCAAGGATGTGCTCAACGGCAAGGTGCCGGACAAGGAAGCCCTGAGCAATCTCGGCCAGCCGAACGTCGGCCTCGACGTGGCGATCGGTCACGGCAGCGCCGACAAGACCGAGCAGAGCAGCAACGCGGTGGTCAGCCGTTTCGACGGTGGCAGCGTCGACGTGAAAACTGCCGGCACCCTGCACGACCAGGGCACCCAGTACAGCGCCAGCAACGGCAAGGTCAACATCAGCGCTGACAAACTGGTTGCCGACGCCGCGAGCAACACTCACAGCAGCACCGATAACTCGGTGGACGCCAAGGTCGACGTGCGCGTCTACACCAAGACCGGCGAAGACGTGAACGTCGCCGGCAGCGGCGCGGGCGGCAACAGCTACGCCAGCAAGGACAGCAGCACGGCGGTGGTCGGCGGCTATGCCGGCAATCAAGGCGTGAACATCAACGTCGGTGCTGACGCGCAGTTCGCTGGCAGCCGTTTCGACGGCGGCCAGGGCGGTGTGAACATCAAGACCGGCGGCGATCTGGCGCTGAATCAGGCCAACGACCGCCAAAGCAGCAGCGACTCCAGCCTGCGCGGCAACGGCTCGCTGACCGTTGGCACTTTGCCGGGCACCGACGGCACCAACGTCGACCTCGGCGCCGGCTTCCAGCTTGACCACACCGGCAAGCAGACCTCTGACACGCAGGCTCACGTGGCGAGCATCAGCGGCAACGGCCCGGTGCAACTGAGCAGCGGCGGCAATCAGGTTCAGCAAGGCACGAAGATCGACAGCGCCGGTGGCATTGAGCTGCATGCTGACGGCAAACTCGATCTGCAAGCAGCCGTTGATACCCATACCGCGACTGGCAGCAATCTCGGTGGTGGTCTGAAGGGCGGCGGCAGCAAATCCAGCAGCGAGAAAAGTCGCGATCAGGGCGGGAATCTGAACGGCAACTTCAACATCGGCCGGATCAACGAAAACTCGCAAACCCTGACCGGTGGCCAGCTCAACAGCCAGAGCAACGTCGCGTTGAGCGGTGGCGCGGTGCACCTGCAAGGCACGCAAGTCGGCGCGCCGAACGTCAGCATCAATGCGCAGAAGGGCGGTTACGTTCAAGAGTCGGCGCAGTCCACCGAGAGTCGCAATAACTGGAACGTTGCGCTGAATGCCGGCGGCAACCTCAGCAGCAAGACCCCGACCGCTGCCGACGAAAAGGCCAGCAGCGATCACGGCTTCAACGCCGGGGCCAAGGTCGGCGTCGACTACCTGCAAGGCACCACCCAGCAGAACAGCCAGATAAAGGCTGACAGCGTGGTGCTCAACAGCGCAGGTGATGCACAGCTTTCGGGGGCGCGGATCGAGGCGAAAAATGTCAGTGGCAAGGTTGCCGGTGATCTGATCGTGGAAAGCCGTCAGGACTCGAAGACCCAAGCCAAGGTCGATGTCGATCTGGGCCTGACCGCGAAGAAGAACCCACCGAGCGACAAGGAAAAACTCGCCGGCACTGACTACAAACCAACGTTGAAAGCGCAGGGCGAATACGCGCACAAGGACAGCGTGGCGCAGGCCTCCGGCATCAGTGGCAATCAGGGTGTGAAGTTGAACGTTGGTGGTGGCACGCAGCTGACCGGCGCGCGCATTTCATCGACTGAAGGCAAGGTCGATCTGGGCGGTTCGAAGGTCGGTAGCAGCGATCTGGTCAACCGTGACTACGGGGTAAAAGCCGGACTGGATCTGCCGCAGAAAACCGAGGAGAACGCACCGAAGGTGTCGTTCGATAACGGCAATCTGAAAGTCGGTCCGGTGACCCTGAGCGGCAATCTGGACAGCCAGACTCTGCAGGCCGGGATCGACGAAAAAGGCTAAGCATCACCGCTGTAAAAACTGTGGGAGCGGGCTTGCTCGCGAAGGCGGTGATTCAGTCGATAAATTAGCTGACTGAATTGACGCTTTCGCGAGCAAGCCCGCTCCCACATTGGTTTCTGTCTCGACCAGATCCGGCGGTCAGTTCGAAGCCTTCGCCTTGCCAGCGCTCATCAGCACGACCACCGCCAGCAGAGCGGACAAAATCGAACCCAGCAACACACCCACCTTCACCGAATCGACCAGGTGCGCTGCGCCCGGGAACGCCAGTGCGCCGATAAACAGGCTCATGGTGAAGCCGATCCCGCAGAGCAGGGCGACGCCGTACAGCTGCAGCCAGCTCGCGCCTTGCGGCAGCTGCGCCAGACCACTGCGAATCGCCAGGGCGCCGAGGCCGAGGATGCCGATCTGCTTGCCGAACAACAGCCCGAGCGCCACACCCAGCGGCACCGGCTCAAGCAGGTTGCTCGGAGAAATGCCGGCCAATGACACGCCCGCGTTGGCGAAACCGAAAATCGGCACCACGGCGAACGCCACCCACGGATGCATTTTTTCTTCGAGGTACAGCAGTGGCGAGTTGTGCTCGTCTTCCGGGTTACCCAGCGGAATGCAAAGGGCCAGAATCACCCCGGCGAGGGTCGCGTGGATCCCCGATTGCAGCATGAAGAACCACAGGAAGGCGCCGGCGATCAGGTATGGCCAAAGCTTTTTGACACCGCAGCGGTTGAGGATCACCAGCAGTGTAATCACCGCCAACGAGGCCAGCAGCATGCTTATCGACAGGCCGCTGGTGTAGAAAATCGCGATGATCACCACTGCGCCCAGGTCATCAAGAATGGCCAGTGCGGACAGGAAGATTTTCAGCGACACGGGCACCCGTTTGCCCAGCAGCGACAGCACGCCCAAGGCGAAAGCAATGTCGGTGGCCGCGGGGATCGCCCAACCGCTCAGGGTCTGCGGATTGCCCCAGTTGATCGCGACGTAGATCAGGGCTGGGACCAGCATCCCGCCCAGCGCGGCGAAGCCCGGCAGCGCACGCTGACTCCAGGTCGACAACTGACCGGCGAGCATTTCGCGCTTGATCTCCAGGCCCACCAGCATGAAGAAGATCGCCATCAGGCCATCGTTCACCCAGTGCTCGATCGACAAGCCAGCGACTTTGATATGCAGGGTAGAGAAATACGTGGCCGCCCACGGCGAGTTGGCGACCAACAGTGCGGCGAGGGCCGCAGCCATCAGGATCAGACCACCGGCGGACTCGGCGGCGAAGAATCGGGAGAGAAAGGCCAGGGCAGACGGCGACTCCTGGCGGGCAGGGGCAGCATGCAAGCGTGACGGATCGTGGCTCATAGGCACGGCAACTCCGCGCGGCGGCCCGACCTGCGCTGAATTAAACCTGCCCTGCCGCGTTGTTGCGGTGGCACCCGGGCGGCATTTTACACAATAGGCGGGACGGCTGCGAAAAACTCGACGACGTGGGTCGCTGCCCGGCAATTTCTCGATACGTGGAAATTGGCCTCCTGATGTGTGCTTAGCTGTGCGCCGTCCGTTTCAGCCTCTGACCCTCTATAAAAATGAAAACAACCCTCGTCACCTTATTCGCTTTGTTATCAGTCATTCAGACCTCCCTGTCCGTTGCGGAAAATGTCAACGGCAAAAATCTGTATGTCCAGCGATGTGCTGTGTGCCACGGCGCCGATATCAAGGCAACCGGGCCATTGGCCAATAAAAGCAATCCGCCAACGCCTGACCTGACAACAGCCACCTTCAAGAAACGCCTTAGGGATTATCCGGGCGTCATCGTGTCCTCGATCATCCTTCGTCCCAATGGAAACCTGATTCCAAAAACCTTGCAGGACAACGGCGTGAAGATCGCGCCGCACGCCTGGAGCGTTCAGGATTTTCGCGATCTGCATCAATACATGAGTGAGGTGATTGCAAAAGCACGATGACCTGGAGATGAACGGCGGATCGGGTCTCCAAGGAATGAATTGCCGGGCTTAATAGGAAGCATTACTATTCACGCCCCTTTCCACCGCACGCTGCCATGAACCCCATGCTGCCCCGCAGACCCGGCTTTTTCGAGCATTACGAAGAGTTGATCGGCACCTGGACCCGGCGTCTGCGCAATCGCGCGCAGGCCGAGGACTTGGCGCATGACACCTTTGTGCGGGTGCTCGAATCCGATTCGGCAGCGGTGCAGCAGCCACGTGCGTATTTGCACCAGACCGCCCGCAACATCGCGGTCGACGGTTATCGGCGTGAGGATCGGCGGGAAGCCATGGAGTCGCAGGCGATCGATCACAGTGTGTCGTCCACCGGCGACCCGGAGCATTACATGCAGGCGATCCAGTTGGCCGACTCCATCGAACGGGCGCTGCAGGAATTGCCGCTCAACTGCCGGAAGATTTTCGTCTGGCAGAAGATCGAAGGGCTGACCCAGGCGGAAATCGCCGAACGCCTCGGGCTGTCGAGGAACATGGTCGAAAAGTATATGATCCGCACCCTGCGCCACTTGCGCGATCGCCTCGACGGCATGCAGTCATGAGCGGCCGCCGCTTTTCATCCCCAGCCCGACAGGACATTCCATGATGGATACCCGTGATTGCGCGTGCGGGCAAACAACGGTGCGTGATGAGGCAGCACGCTGGTTTGTGCGTTTGCAGGAGCCACTGATCAGTGCCGACGAACAGCAGCGATTCGACGCCTGGCTGAACCAGCACCCGCAACACCGTGACGAATTCCAGTTGCTGCAAGGCTTGTGGACGGCGGCGGATCTGCTGCCGGCGCCGCGCCTCAAGGCCCTCGTCGAAGCCCCGCTAACTCGTCACGAACGTCGTCCGCTGGTGCGCTATGCCGTGGCGGCCAGTGTACTGGCGGTGGCGCTCGGCCTCGGTTTGTTCAGTGGCTTGAATCACCCGGACGGTTATAGCGCCGAGTTCGCGACGGCGTTGGGTGAGCGCAAGCATGTGGCGCTGCCGGACGGATCGGTAATCGACCTCAACAGCCGCAGCCGTTTACAGGTGCGCTATGAGAAGGATCGGCGGCTGATCGAATTGAGTGAAGGCGAGGCGATGTTCAGCGTTCAGCACGACACCGCGCGCCCGTTCGTGGTCGAGGCCGGCAGTGGCAAGGTCACGGTCACCGGCACGCGTTTCGATGTGCGCCGCGATGTGACGCAAACCCGGGTCGCGGTGGAGCAGGGCACGGTCAAGGTGCAGGGGCGCAATGCAGCGGACAATCAATTCATCAACCTGACCGCAGGCCTCGGCACCCATGTCGATGCCGAGGGCAAAGTCGCCGCTGCGTATGCGGTCAATCCCGCCGAACTGACGGCCTGGCGCAGCGGCAAACTGGTATTCAACAACGCCAGCCTCAGCGAAGTGGCGGCGGAAGTTTCGCGTTATCGCGACAAGCCACTAACGGTCAGCAACCCGGCCGTGGCCGGTCTGCGCCTGACCAGCGTGTTCAAATCCGACAACACCGACGCCTTGCTCAAGGCCCTGCCAAACATCCTGCCGGTGGCCGTTCGCACCCTGGCCGATGGCAGTCAGGAAATAATTTCAAAATAAAATTCAGGTTTTTTTCGAGTTCATCGTCTTCCTGTTCAACTGCAACTGGTTTGCATTAACAGACGCACACTCTTGCGATCCACAGGACTACGTTCGACGTGAAAAACACCTCAGCCAACAACAAAAAATCCCCTTGGTTGCCGCTGGCCCTCGCGCTGGCGGTCAATGCGGCGATGCCGCAGGCCTTCGCCGCTGAAGCCATTCACATCCGCGCCCAGCCGTTGGGCCAGGCCCTGAGCGAGCTGGGTCAGCAAACCTCGCTGCAGGTGTTTTTCAGCCCGGATCTGGTCGCCGGCAAACAGGCTCCGGCGGTCGATGGCGACATTTCTCCCGAGCAGGCGTTGCGCCAATTGTTGCAGGGCAGCGGCCTGGACTATCAGATCAACGAAGGCTCGGTAACCCTGGCCCCGGCCGCAACTGCCGCCAGCAATGGCCCGCTGGAACTGGGCGTGACCGACATCAAAGTGGTCGGCGACTGGCTCGGCGACGCCGATGCCGCCGTGGTGCAGAACCACCCGGGCGCACGCACGGTGATCCGCCGCGAAGCCATGGTCGAGCAGGGCGCGATGAATGTCAGTGACGTGCTCAAGCGCGTGCCCGGTGTGCAGGTGCAGGACTCCAACGGCACCGGCGGCAGCGACATCGCGCTGAACGTCGGCGTGCGTGGCCTGACTTCGCGCCTGTCGCCACGCTCCACGGTGCTGATCGACGGTGTGCCCGCCGCGTTCGCACCGTACGGCCAGCCACAACTGTCGATGGCGCCGATCTCCTCGGGCAACCTCGACAGCATCGACGTGGTACGCGGCGCCGGTTCCGTGCGTTACGGCCCGCAAAACGTCGGCGGGGTGATCAACTTCGTCACCCGCGCCATTCCGGAAAAAGCCACCGGGGAAATCGGCACCACGCTGGAGACCACCCGTTACGGCGGCTGGAAGCACATCGACACGGCGTTCCTCGGCGGCACCGCTGACAACGGCATGGGCGTGGCGCTGTTGTATTCCGGGGTCAACGGCAACGGTTACCGCGAGCGCAACAACGACAACGACATCGACGACGTGCTGCTCAAGACCCATTGGGCGCCGACCGATCAGGACGATTTCAGCCTCAACTTCCATTACTACGACGCCAGTGCCGACATGCCCGGCGGCCTGACGCAAAAGCAGTACGACGACAAACCGTATGATTCGGTTCGCGATTACGACAATTTCAGCGGGCGGCGCAAAGACGTGTCGTTCAAGTGGATTCGCCAGATCGACGAGCGCACCCAGGCAGAAATCCTCACCTATTACACCGACAGCTTTCGCGGCAGCACCATCGCCGCCCGCGACCAGAAAACCCTCAGCTCGTACCCGCGTTCCTACTACACCCTCGGTGTCGAGCCGCGTGTGTCGCGGGTCTTCGACGTCGGCCCGACCACTCAGGAAGTCAGCGTCGGTTATCGCTACCTGAAAGAGGCGATGCACGAGCAGTCGAGCCGTCTGGCGCTGGTCAACAATCAGCCGGTGGTCACCCCGACGTCCGACGGCCATGTGTTCCAGGACCGCACCGGTGGCACCGAGGCCAACTCGGTGTATGTCGACAACAAGATCGACGTCGGCAACTGGACCATCACCCCGGGCATTCGCTTCGAACACATCAGCACCGACTGGCATGACCGCGCCGTACTCGACACCTCGGGCAAGCGCGTGCCAGAGAAAAACCGCAGCATCGAAAGCAACGAACCGCTGCCGGCGCTGAGCGTGATGTATCACCTGTCGGACGCGTGGAAACTGTTCGCCAACTACGAAACCTCGTTCGGCAGCCTGCAGTATTTCCAGCTCGGCCAGGGCGGCTCGGGTGACCAGACCGCCAACGGTCTGGAGCCGGAAAAAGCCAAGACCTACGAGATCGGTACGCGCTACAACGATGACGTGTGGGGCGGGGAAGTGACGCTGTTCTACATCGACTTCGATGACGAGCTGCAATACATCAGCAACGATGTCGGCTGGACCAACCTCGGTGCGACCAAGCACCAGGGTATCGAGGCGTCGGTGCATTACGACATGGCGGCGCTCGATCCGCGCCTCGACGGTCTGACCGCCAACGCCGGTTTCACCTACACCCGCGCCACCTACGAAGGTGAGATTCCGGGCTTCAAGGGGCGTGATCTGCCGTTCTATTCGCGGCAGGTGGCGACCGTGGGCTTGCGTTACGACATCAATCGCTGGACCTACAACATCGACGGTTTCGCCCAATCGAAACAGCGCTCGCCGGGCACCGGGGTCAACGCCGATGGCAGCTTCAACGGCAACTACATCACCGAAGGCACGGCTGACGGGCAGTACGGCGACATCCCGGGGTACGTGACCTGGAACGTGCGCGGCGGGTATGACTTCGGGCCGCAGGTGTCGAACCTGAAGCTTGGCGCCGGGGTGAAAAATGTCTTCGACAAGCAGTATTTCACCCGCTCCAGCGACAACAATTCGGGGATGTATGTGGGGGCGCCACGGACGTTCTTTGTGCAGGCCAGCGTCGGTTTCTAATGACGCCTGACCCTGTGGCGAGGGAGCTTGCTCCCGCTGGACTGCGCAGCAGGCCCGATTTTTTTGGGGTCGCTGCGCAACCCGGCGAGAGCAAGCTCCCTCGCCACAATGATGGGTGTTAGACCTTGAGGACTTTTCCGCCAATGGCCACGGCCACCAACAGCACCGCCATCAAGCCGAAAGCAAAACTCAAACTGCTGGCATGGGCGACAAAGCCGATCACCGCCGGCCCCGCCAGAATCCCCGCATAACCCAGTGTGGTGATCGCCGGCACCGCGATGCTTTCCGGCATCACCGTCTGCTTGCCCACTGCGGTGTACAGCACCGGCACAATGTTCGAACAGCCGGCGCCGACCAGCGCATAACCCAGCAGCGCCGCTTCCCAGCTCGGGGCGAAGGTTGCGAGAAACAGGCCAGCCGCCGCCAACAGGCCGCCAAACAGAATGATCCGCGTGGCACCCAGATGCCGAACAATCCGGTCACCCATCAAGCGTCCCGCCGTCATGGTCAGGGCAAATGCGGCGTAACCCAATCCTGCATACGCCGTGTCGATTCCGCGTTCCTGCGCAAGGAACACTGCGCTCCAGTCCAGCGCCGCGCCTTCGGTGAGGAACACGATGAAACACATCCCGCCGATGAACAGCACGATACCGTGGGGAATGGCGAATGCCGGGCCGGAACTTTCACTGCCGTAGGGCAACATGTGCGGCACCGCTTTGAACAGTGCGCCGATCAACACCGCCACCACCACCAGCATCGCTGCCAGCGGCGTCAACCCGAGGCCGAGCAGGGCGCTGACGCCTGCCGCACCGACGATCCCGCCGAGGCTGAACAGGCCATGAAACCCCGACATCATGTGCTTGCCGCTGGCCCGTTCGACGATCACCGCTTGCAGGTTGACGGTGGAGTCCACCGTGCCCAACCCGGCGCCGAACATGAACAGCGTGGCGATCAGCGCCGGTATCGACGACACCGTTGCCAGCAATGGTAGCGCCGCGCAAATCAGCAGGGTGCCGCCCGTCGCGACTTTGCGACAGCCGAAGCGCGTGGCGAGAATCCCCGCCAGCGGCATCGCCAGAATCGAGCCGACTCCCAGGCACAGCAGCAACAGGCCCAGCGTACCTTCATCGAGTCCGGCCCGGGCTTTGGCGTACGGCACCAGCGGCGCCCACGCGGCAATCCCGAGGCCGGCGATGAAAAAGGCGATGCGCGTCGACATCTGTTGCAGGCGTCCGGGGACGAAGGTGTCTTGGGGGTTGAGGCTGGTCATATCGATCCTTGGCAAAAAACGTCGCGTCCCCGAATGACCGTGATCGCGCGTCGAGGTTCGATCGCAGGTCTCGGGGGAAGAGCAGTCGACATCCTAACCTGTGGGAGCGAGCTTGCTCGCGAATGCGGTATATCAGCCAATGAATATGGCGACTGATACGCAGCCTTCGCGAGCAAGCTCGCTCCCACATTGGATGACCGGTGTTCACAAATGCCCGTTCTGTGCAGAACCCTGTGGGAGCGGGCTTGCCCGCGAAGGCGGTGGTTCAGGCAATGCATTTGGCGCCTGAAACAGCGCTCAAACCTGCATCAGTTTCTGCGTTCAGCGGGGAGCAAAAAGCGTCACTCTCGTCGCCTGATCACCTTGCACCATCAGGTGCAGGATTGCTTGCGGCGTGACCTCGTCCGCTTGGAAGCACTCGATGATCACTGTCTGTGCCGAGCACGCTTGCAATGTCAGTGTGTCGGCCTGACGCAACTGGCGCTTCAGCGCAGTGCTGACAGGAATCGGTGGATGTCCCGCACGAACCTGATCACAAAACTGCAGCGCCACTTCCCGGGGAGTGGGGGGCGGTGGCGAAGTCAGTCCGGCATCCTCGAACAGATGATTGAGTTGATCCGCAGCACTCACAGCACGGGGGAAGCCGGCAAAGGCTGAAGCCTGCAACAACACTTCGGTGATTTCCCCAGGCGCCAGACCCGCCGCCATTCCGGTTTTGAAATGTACGCTCAGCGGTGGCCCGACCATGCCCGACGCAACGATTGCAGCAAATGAAACCGCTTCACGCAGGCGTGGATCAAGGCCCGGCCGAGCGTGCAGATGCCCGTACACCACACCCACTGCCAGTTCAGCCAGCGCGGGGACTGTATGAAACAGTGCATCGAGGCGGGCACCGCCGTCGGGAACAAGGTCGATGAAAGTCTGACGACCTTCGTTGTATAGCGTGAGCATGGGAGCGTTAGCGGTTTTCGGTTGCATGGCATGTCCTCAAGCAACGTGAGGATGGCGGCTGTTCAACTTCGCGAACTACGGCATGAAAGGACGACATCATAAGGATGGATCGGCATCGAAATGACACCGATCTCTACACCTTAGACGAACTCCACCACCGCCATTTGCCGTTTCATCAGCACCTTGCCGCCGCGAATCGAATACAGCGGCAAGCCCTGGCTGCGAATCATTTCGTAATCGCTGTCCGCCGACAGAATCAGCAGGTTCGCCGGGCGTCCTTGTTCCAGGCCGTAACGCTCGCCCAGATGCATGGCCTTGGCGCTGTTATCGGTGACCAGATCCAGCGCGTTCTGCAGGTTGCGATAGCCGAGCATATGGCAGATGTGCAACCCGGCCTCAAGCACGCGCAGGATGTTGCCGTTGCCCAGCGGATACCACGGATCGACGATCGAGTCCTGGCCGAAACACACGTTCATTCCGGCCTCCAGCAGCTCGTTGACCCGGGTCACGCCTCGGCGTTTCGGGAAGTTGTCGAAGCGCCCCTGCAGGTGAATGCTTTCGGTCGGGCAGGAGACGAAACTGATCCCGGAATGCCCGAGCAGGCGGAACAGTTTGGCGCAGTAAGCGTTGTCGTAAGAACCCATCGCCGTGGTGTGGCTGGCCGTGACCCGCGCGCCCATGTCGCGACTGCGTGCCTCTTCGGCGAGCACTTCGAGAAAGCGTGAGTGCGGGTCGTCGGTCTCGTCGCAATGCACGTCAACCAGACACCCGGTGCGCTCGGCCAGATCCATCAGAAACTTCACCGAACTGACGCCCTGATCACGGGTGTACTCGAAATGCGGAATGCCGCCGACCACATCGGCGCCCATGCGAATCGCTTCTTCCATCAGCTCGCGACCGTTGCGGTACGACTCGATGCCTTCCTGCGGGAACGCGACGATTTGCAGGTCGATCAGATGCCGGGATTCTTCGCGCACTTCGAGCATCGCCTTGAGCGCGGTGAGCTGCGGATCGGTGACGTCGACGTGGGTGCGCACGTGCTGGATGCCGTGGGCGGCCAAGGCCTGAATGGTTTTCTTGGCGCGGGTCTTGGTGTCTTCTTCGGTGATGGTGACCTTGCGCTCGCCCCAGCACTCGATGCCCTCGAACAGCGTGCCGCTCATGTTCCAGCGTGGCTCGCCGGCCGTCAGCGTGGCGTCGAGGTGGATGTGCGGCTCGACGAAGGGCGGCACCACCAGATTGCCGCCGGCGTCGAGGTCGCCGGGGGTGAGGGTCGGGGCTTCGGTCTGGCGACCGATACTGCGGATCAGGCCGTCTTCCAGGTGCAATTCGTGCAAACCTTCCTGGTTGCGCAGTCGGGCGTTGATGATGTGCATCAGGCGAATCCTTCTTATAGGTCTTGTAATGGCACGGTGGCGCGACGGGCGCCGAGCAGGCCGGTGACGATGACATACGTTAGCGCGGCGGCAGCAATCCCTACCAGCGGCGCAACCCACGGCGAGTGGAACGCAGCGAGCGTGCCGACCGCGTAAGCCCCCAGTCCCGGCCAGTTGAACGCCGGCAGCCGTGCGTCGGCCAGACGTGGATAGCGCCTGCGCCAGCGGAAGAAAAAGTCGGCCATGATCACCCCGCCAATCGGCGGAATCACCGTGCCCAACAGAATCAGGTACGGCACCAGCATGTCGTACATGCCCAGCAGGGCGAGCAGGGTGCCGATCACCGCGCCCGCCAGGGTCACGGTTTTGCGTCGGCCGGTGCGCAGCAGGTTGCAGCCGGCGACGGCAAAGTTGTAGATGGTGTTGTCCTGGGTGCTCCAGATATTCAGCAACAGCATGGCCATCGCGGCCATGGCGAAACCTTGCAGCAGCAACACTTCAACCACGTCCGGCTGCTGATAGACGATTGCGCCGTAGGCACCGATCAGCACCATCAGGCCATTGCCGATGAAAAAACCGATCAGGCTCGCCAGCACGGCAACCCGTGCCGACCGCGAGAAGCGTGTCCAGTTGGTCGCCTGGGTCGCGCCGCTGACGAAGGTGCCGAACACCAGCGTGATCGCGGTCGACCAGTCCAGCGAACCGCTCGGCATCACCGAGAGCAAACCATCGAGGCCACCGACTTTTACGGTCGCGACCCACATCGACAGCATCAGCAGCAACATCATCGCCGGCACCGCGATGTACGACAGGATCTCCAGGCCGCGATAACCGACATACGCCGTGGCGCAGAACGCCAGGCCGAACAGCACCATCAGGCCGAGCACCGTGCCTTCATCGAGATCGAAGTATTTGCCGAGCACCACAGCGGCGGTCGCGGTACCCCAGGCGTACCAGCCGATCTGGGTGAAACCGAGGATCAGGTCGCTGAGCTTGCTGCCGACCTCGCCGAAACAGAAGCGCCCCATCAGTACCGAATTCAGGCCACTTTTGAACGCGATGTAACCCAGCCCTGCCGCGTAGAGCCCGAGCAGCAGATTGCCGATGATGATCACCGCGAGCATCTCGCCAAAACTGAACGCGACGCCGAGCTTGCCGCCGGCAAACATGGTGGCGGTGAAGAAGGTGAAACCGAGCAGCACCATGGCGGTTGAGGCCAGGCCTTTGCGTGCATGCATCGGGACTTCGCTGAGGGGGTAGTCGTTGCCGGGGTCGTTCTGCGTCATGGGGCGTTCCTTGCTGGATTGGGGAGACGCGGGGTGGGTTGCAGTGGTCGTGCCAAAGACCGTTATGCGGATTATGTATAGCTGAGTCAGGGATTTCGGGGCGAAAGCAGTGCACCAGAACACACACAGGCCCAATGTGGGAGCGGGCTTGCTCGCGAATGCGCTCGGTCAGCCAATGCAGATGGCGACTGATACACCGCTTTCGCGAGCAAGCCCGCTCCCACAGTTTTGCACTGTGTGGGGGTCAGAGGTCGGGGATGTCGCGGTAAGCCAAAAAGCATAGGCATAAAAAAACAGCCTCGGGGGCTGTTCTCTATTTTCCTGACAAAACACCAATTCCCCTGTGGGAGCGGGCTTGCTCGCGAAGGCGGTGTGTCAGCAAAAAATACGTCGACTGCTGCAATGCCTTCGCGAGCAAGCCCGCTCCCACAGGGATCTTCATTGTTCTTTAGAGCAAATCACTCACCGCGATAAATGCAACCGCTGGTGCAGGTCTCGTGAATGCGGATCGCGCTGAGTTCCGGCAGCAGGGGCTTCATTTCATTCCAGATGAATTTGGCCAGGACTTCGCTGGTCGGGTTTTCCAGGCCGGGAATGTCGTTCAGGTAGTTGTGATCCAGACGCTCGTACAGCGGCTTGAAAATCGCCTTGATCTCGGAGAAATCGCGGATCCAGCCGGTGTGCGGATCGAGGTCGCCGCTCAGGTGAATCGCCACCTTGAACGAGTGACCGTGCAGGCGCCCGCACTTGTGGCCGTCCGGTACGTGCGGCAGGCGGTGGGCGGATTCGAAAGTAAATTCCTTGAAGATTTCCACAGTATTTTCGGCTCTGTTCAGGTGGCGTTCGCCGCAGCGATTCGGGCAGGCGGCGAGTTTACCAGCTTGTGTTTGGCGATGCGGGAAAACACTGACTAAAGGGTCAGCAAGCGCTCGGCGAGACGACCGTTGGCAGCCAGTTCAAGAAACTCGTCGCCGAGGCGGCGGCTTTCCTCCATCGCCGCGTGCCAGTACTTTTGGCGGCTCGGCGCATCGCCCATGAAGCGCTTGAAGTCGTTACGATCCGGCAGTTTGCCGTAGGGCAGGCGCGCCAGATATTCCTTCGACGGTGCCAGCAACAGCACGTCCTGCAAGCGCTCGACCGAGGCCTTGCGCCAAGGCAGAGTCTTGTCGAACCAGCCCGGAATCACCCGGTCGGTGAAGTGCGGATAGAGCACGATGCCGTCGCCGCTGTAGGGCAGGTCGAGGTGATAGTCGAGCAGCCCGCCGTCGCGGAAGGTGCCGGCACCGGCACCCGGCAGGTCGCGCACGCCTTCCATGACCATCGGGATCGAACCGGACGCCAGCAGTGCCTGTCGCAGGTTGCCGGTATTGAGGGCGACGAAGCGCGACGGGAAGTCGTGCAGCGCATTGACCGGCGGGGCGAGGCGCGGGTCGTGAATGATCAGCCGTTCGAAGTGCCGCGACAGGCGCGCGCGACCGCGCAGGTTATCGGCGATCACCGAGCCCAGTGCCAGGCCGAGACGGCCACGATGATCGTCGGCCAGGCGTCCGTGGCTTTTGACCACCATGATGTTCAGGCGGTAGTCGGCATTGTTGAGGATGCTGGCGTCGCGGCCGTCGAGCAGGTCATTGAGCATGCGCTGCGAGCTCGCGCTGATCTCGGCCATGGTCACGCCTTTGTTGAAGTTCTGCTCGGCGTACAACTGGCCGAGGCGGCGAATGCCTTCGGCGGCATCCGGCAGGCAGGCACTGGCGAAGCGCCAGGAGCCGACTGAAGCACCGATCAGCGAGCGCTCGCGTGGCGCGCTCGGCAGCCATTCGCCGAACAACGCCAGATCAAGCCCCTGAATCCCCAATGCCTTCGGCCCGCCGGCCGCACCGGGCAGGGTGCCGACGTCGGCGGCGTTCAGCCCTTGGGCACGAATGCGTGCCATGGCCCGAGGGCCGGCCTTGAGGGTGAGGGCTGGGAACTTGATGTGGATGGCGGTCATACCGGTCTCGATCGTTAGCAAGCTTTGGATTATAGGCGCACTACTTGACCCTGTGGGAGCGGGCTTGCTCGCGAAAGCGGTGTATCAGTCGCCATCATTATTGCTGACCCACCGCATTCGCGAGCAAGCCCGCTCCCACAGGGTTTTGCATGAATCTGCAAATGAGGTTGGGGCCATGCGCAATGATGGCAATTCAGTTTCAGTTAAGTTCATCCCGCTAAGGTGCCCACCGTAGCTGCACATAAAAATACGGAGACACCCATGAAAACCCTGACTGCCCTGTCCATTGCCGCGATCATCGGCCTGACCGCCAGCCTCGCCCATGCCCGCGATCTTGGCCCCGATGAAGCCCTGCGCCTGCGCGACGCTGGTACTATCGTGTCCTTCGAGAAGCTCAACGCCACGGCGCTGACCAGACACCCGGGTTCGACCATCACCGATACCGAACTGGAAGAGCAGTACGGCAAGTACATCTACCAGATCGAAATGCGTGACCCGCAAGGGTTGGAGTGGGACCTGGAACTGGACGCGGTCAGTGGGCAAGTGCTCAAGGATCATCAGGATACTTAATGAAGCCGTATTTGTTACAGCCACGCACCGGCAGCCGACTGGCCCTGGTGCTATTGGCATTCTGCTCGGTGGCGGTGGCCCGTGATCTTGGCCCCGATGAAGCACTGCGTCTGCGTCAGCAGGGGGTGATCCTGCCGCTGGAACAGGTGCTGCAACAGGCACTGGATCGCTACCCCGGAGCGAAACTGCTGGAAGTCGAGCTGGAGGAAAAGCACGACGTCTATGTTTATGAAGTCGAGTTGCTGACGGTCGAGGGCGTGGCGCGCGAACTGCACCTGAAAGCCGATTCCGGCCAATTACTCAAAGACAAGGAAGATTGACCGATGCGTTTGCTTCTGGTGGAAGACCACGTGCCGCTCGCCGACGAACTGATCGCCGGCCTGCAGCGCCAAGGCTACGCGGTGGACTGGCTGGCGGACGGGCGCGATGCGGTTTATCAGGGCAGCAGCGAGCCCTATGACCTGATCATTCTCGACCTCGGCCTGCCCGGCGTTCCTGGTCTGGAGGTGCTGGCGCAATGGCGCGCGGGTGGGTTGTCGACCCCGGTGCTGATCCTCACCGCCCGCGATTCCTGGGCCGAGCGCATCGAAGGCCTGAAGGCCGGCGCCGACGATTACCTGACCAAACCGTTCCATCCCGAAGAGCTGCATTTGCGAGTGCAGTCGCTGTTGCGCCGCTCCAAGGGCCAGGCCAATCAGCCGACGCTCAAGGCTGCCGGCCTGCATCTGGATGAAGGTCGCCAGTGCGTGATCCGCGACGGCAGCGAGATTCAGCTGACTGCCGCCGAATTCCGCCTGCTGCGCTATTTCATGCTGCACCCGGAACAGATCCTGTCGAAGACCCACCTCGCCGAGCACCTCTACGACGGCGAGACCGAGCGTGATTCCAACGTCCTCGAAGTTCACGTCAACCATCTGCGGCGCAAGCTCGGTAAAGCCGTGATCGAAACCCGTCGCGGCCAGGGTTACCTGTTCGGCGGGCAAGCTTCGTGAGGTCGATCCAGCGCCGTTTGAGCATGGGCCTGATCAGCGTGATGGTGATCGTCGGCGTGGTGCTGGCGCAAACCAGCCTTTGGTTGTTCGAAGTCGGTTTGCAGCGCTATCTCGAAGCCGGACTGCGCAACGACAGCGAAAGTCTGCTGGTGGCGCTGGTGCGCGGCCCGCAGGGTTTGCAACTGGATGAGCGGCACCTGTCGCCGGCCTATCAGCGACCGTTTTCCGGGCATTACTTCCGCATCGATTTTGCCGACAGCCACTGGCGCTCGCGTTCGCTGTGGGATCAGGATCTGCCGCTGCTGGAACACCCCGGTTTGCACAGCAACCTGCAACTGGGGCCGGACGGTCAGCAGTTGCTGGTATTGCGCTCGGACTATCGACGTCTGGGGCAGTCGATCTCGATCAGCGTCGCCCAGGATTACACCCCGGTGCGCGAGAGTTTCCAGCGCATGCGCCAGATCGGTCTCGGCCTGGGGCTGGCCGGATTGCTGCTGATTCTGATCCTGCAACGGCTGACGGTGCGCCGCGCGTTGAAGCCGCTGGAGCGGGCTCGCGAGCAGATCGCCCAGTTGCAGCAGGGCCAGCGCTCGCAACTGGACGATCAGGTGCCGGTGGAACTGGAGCCGCTGGTGGCGCAGATCAACCATTTGCTGGCGCACACAGAGGACAGCCTCAAGCGTTCACGCAATGCACTGGGCAATCTGGGGCATGCGCTGAAAACGCCGTTGGCGGTGCTCTTGAGTCTGGCATCGAGCGAAAAACTCGACGCCCATCCGGAGCTGCGCAAGATCCTCAAGGAACAACTGGAGCAGGTGCAACAGCGGCTCAATCGCGAACTCAATCGCGCACGGTTATCCGGTGATGCGCTGCCCGGCGCGCTGTTTGATTGTGACGCGGAATTGCCGGGCCTGCTGGCGACGCTGAACATGATCCACGGCGAGCATCTGGCGTTGAGTTACGTCGCGCCGCCGGGGCTGCAACTGCCGTGGGATCGCGAGGACTTGCTGGAACTGCTCGGCAACTTGCTGGACAACGCCTGCAAGTGGGCGGATGCCGAGGTGCGTCTGAGTGTGATCGAACGTACTGACGGCTACGCCCTGAGCGTTGAAGATGACGGGCCGGGGATTCCCGAAGAGCAGCGTAGTCAGGTATTCAGCCGTGGCACGCGGCTCGACGAGCAGACTGACGGGCATGGTCTGGGGCTGGGGATTGTGCGCGATATCGTCGAGACGTGGGGCGGGGTGCTGGTGCTGGGCGAGAGCGAGTGGGGCGGGTTGAAAGTGGTGATCGAGTTGCCTAAACGCTGATTTTCCCAACACCACAAATCCCCTGTAGGAGCTGCCGAAGGCTGCGATCTTTTGACTTTGATCTATTAAAAACCAAGATCAAAAGATCGCAGCCTTCGGCAGCTCCTACAGGGTAGGGTGGGGCAGTCAGACCCGGAACTGATCCATCAGACTCTGCTGCTGATTCGCCAGGCTGTTCAGCGACTGGCTCACCCGCGCCGACTCGTTGGCCTGCCCGGACAGCGATTCGGTCACGTCGCGAATGGTTGCCACGTTGTTGTTGATCTCCTCGGCCACCGCGCTCTGTTCTTCCGCCGCGCTGGCGATCTGCAGGTTCATGTCGCTGATCACCGTCACCGCATCGCCGATCTGGCGCAGTGCGGTCACCGCTTGCCCGACCTGTTCGACACTGCCCTGCGCCTGCCGATGGCTGTTGCCCATCGACCCGACCACATCCTGGGTACCGGTCTGCAGTTGTTCGATCACCTGACGGGTTTCTTCCACCGACTCTTGGGTGCGGCGGGCGAGGTTGCGCACTTCGTCGGCGACCACGGCAAAACCACGCCCGGCTTCACCGGCACGCGCTGCTTCGATCGCCGCATTGAGCGCCAACAGGTTGGTCTGTTCGGCGATGGCGCGGATGGTTTCCAGCACGGTGCCGATCTTCTCGCTGTTGGCGGCCAGGCCTTCGACTTGAACCATCGCCGCGCTCATGTCAGCGGCAAGGGTGTCGATGCTCGCGGTGGTGCGGTCGATCACGGTCAGGCCCTGACGGGTGGCGCGGTCGGCGTCCTTCGCCGCTTCGGCGGCTTGCGCAGCACTGCGTGCGACGTCCTGCGCGGTGGCGCTCATTTCGTGGGACGCAGTGGCGACCTGATCGACCTGGCGGTATTGCTGTTCCATGCCGGCGCTGGTCTGGGTGGCGATGGCCGAGGACTGGTCGGCGGTGTTGCGCGCGTCCTGCACCGAGCGTTTCACTTCGGCGATGATCGGCTGCAACTTGTCGAGGAACTTGTTGAACCAGCCGGCCAGTTGACCGAGTTCATCCTGCTTGTCATAGGCCAGACGGCGGGTCAGATCACCTTCACCACTGGCGATGTCTTCGAGCATATGCGCCACGCCGAGGATCGGTTTGGTCACGCTGCGCGCCATCAGCCACACCAGCAGCAGGCCGACCAATGCCGCCAGCACGCCGAGGCTCAGCTCGATCAGGGTGCCGGAGTTGTTGCTCGCATCCAGTTGCTGCTTGAGCGCTTCGGCGCGGCTGACCAGCACCTTTTCCGGCACGTCGAGCAACACGCCCCACGACGGGCCGCCGGGGATCGGCTGGAACGGCGACAACACTTTCAACTGGCCGTTGCTGTGCAGGCTGCTGACGCTGCTGCTGGCGGCGAGTTGACGCAGCAGTTCGGCGCCGCTGACGGTATCCACGGCATCCAGGCGCTTGCTCAGTTTGCTCGCATCCGGGCTGTAGCCGGCGAGCAGACCGGTGGGGCTGATGATGCTCACGGCAGTCTGGCCGTCGTAGAGCTTTTTGCTCGCGCCCTGGCTGATCGCTTGCAGGCTGTTGAGGTTGATGTCTACCGACAGCGAGGCGATGACTTTGCCGTTGACCATCAGCGGGAAGACGATGCTGGTCATCAGCACGTTCTGGCCGTCGATCACATAGAAGTACGGCTCGATCACGCACGGCTTGAGCGTGGTGCGCGGGCAGGTGAACCAGGCGTTGGCGGCCTGACCGCTGGGGCCGGTGCTGGTGTCGGCCATGTCGCTTTCCGGAAGGGCCATCGAGGTGACCTTACCCGGAGTCGGCTGCGACCAGTACAGGGCGAAGCGGCCCTTGTCGTTGCTGCCCAGTTCGGCCTGACCGGCGAACAATTCATCCTTGCCATCCAGTGCGTTGGCTTCGAACACCAGCGACAGACCGAGCAGATCCGGGTTGGCTTGCAAGGCGGACTTGACTTGGCGGGTCATGTCTTCGCGCAGGTCGAAGGCGTCGAGGAAGCGCTTCTCGGCCTGTTCGCGCAGGAACAGCACCTGCCGCGAGAAACCGTGACCGTATTGATAGGCGTCCATGAACTGCTGGCGAATCCCGGCCGCCTGCACTTCGCCTTGGGATTCAATGCGCGCCTGGGCTGACTCGGTCAGCATCTCCATGCTCGAAGCTTTCACCAGCTCGGAGCTGTGCTCCATGCGATACAGCGAAAGACCCACCAGCAGGGTCACGATGCCCGCCAGGCACAGGCCGGCGAGCAGGGTGATTTTCCATTGAATGGAAAGTTGTCTGAGCGACATGGAGACGTCCTTATTCGATAAATATCTGAGACTTTGCACTGTAACGGCCGCGTTTCGGCTTTCTTTATTGTTCAGGCGCAATATGACCAATTGCCGCAGCTGAGTGACATTTAGGCCCCTGTGGCGAGGGAGCTTGCTCCCGCTGGGGTGCGTAGCGCCCCCAAACCCTGCTAATGCGGTCATTCAGGCATAACGCGTCTACCGAGTTTGCGACTGCTGCGCAGCCGAGCGGGAGCAAGCTCCCTCGCCACAGGGATCTCCTGCGCATCACCGGGTTCTGCATTGTCAGTTACATTTCAGTTCAGCCGCTCGCTTTGACACCGCCGCCACTCTGCGGCACAGTGCGCGCCCTTCTAATAAGACCCTCTTTGCAAATCCGCCGGTCAAGCGTTGGCGGACTCATCCTGTCTGGCGGTGATGATTTCATCGCAGTGTTTTTGAGGTAGTGAAATGAATGCAGTGATTGCTGCGGTCGGCGTCATGCTGATCCTCAGCCTGTCCCGCGTGCACGTGGTGATCGCCCTGATCGTCGGTGCGCTGGTCGGTGGCCTGACCGGTGGTCTGGGCATCGACGCCACACTCAAGGCGTTCAACAGCGGCCTGGGTGGCGGGGCGACGGTGGCGTTGTCCTACGCATTGCTCGGCGCTTTCGCCGTGGCGATTGCCAAGTCCGGACTGGCCCATGCGCTGGCCGACAAGGCCCTGGCGATGGTCGACCGCCAACACTCGACCGGCGGCGGCAGCGTCAAGTGGCTGCTGATCGGCCTGCTGTGGGTGGTGGCGATTGCCTCGCAGAACATCCTGCCGATCCACATTGCGTTCATCCCGCTGCTGGTGCCGCCGCTGCTCTATGTACTGACCAAGTTGCAGCTGGATCGCCGGCTCATCGCCTGCGTCATGACCTTCGGCCTGATCACCCCGTACATGGTGTTCCCGGTGGGTTTCGGCAACATCTTCCTCAACCAGATCCTGCTGGCCAACGTCAGCAAGGCCGGGGTCGATATCAGCCAGATCAACGTCATGCACGCCATGGCGATTCCGGCCCTGGGCATGGTCTTCGGCCTGTTGATGGCGGTGTTTTTCAGCTATCGGAAAAAGCGCGTTTACGATCTGGAGAAGATCGAGCAGGTCGAGCAAGTCAGCGTCGCCTACAACCCGAAGACCATTGGCATTGCCGGTCTGGCGATTGCCGCCGCGTTCATCATTCAGTTGCTGCTGGATTCGATGATTATCGGCGCACTGGCCGGGTTCCTGATCTTCTCGGCCTCGGGCATCGTCAAGTGGCGCGAGACCGATGACCTGTTCACCGAAGGCATGAAAATGATGGCGATGATCGGCTTCATCATGATCTCCGCCTCGGGGTTCGCCGAAGTGCTCAAGGCTACCGGCGAAGTGCGCTCGCTGGTCGAAAGTGCGGCGGCGTGGATCGATCACAGTCAGGCGATCGGCGCGCTGTTGATGCTGCTGGTGGGCCTGATGGTGACCATCGGTATCGGCTCGTCGTTCTCCACGGTGCCGATTCTGGCAGCGATTTTCGTGCCGCTGTGCGTGCAGCTGGGCTTCAGCCCGATGGCCATCGTGTGCATCGTCGGCACCGCGGGGGCGCTGGGCGACACCGGCTCGCCGGCCTCGGACTCGACACTGGGCCCGACCTCCGGGCTGAACGTCGATGGCCAGCATCACCACATCTGGGACACCGTGGTCCCGACCTTCCTGCACTACAACCTTCCGCTGCTGGCGTTTGGCTGGGTGGCCGCGATGGTGTTGTAAACGCTGAAACCTGTGGGAGCGGGCTTGCTCGCGAATGCGGTGTATCAGAAACATAAATGTTGACTGACACGACGCCTTCGCGAGCAAGCCCGCTCCCACAGGGGAATGCGGTGAATCCCCCGCTCAACTTTTGCTTGCGCGTGCCGTTAACGCCTTTAACCACGCCAATAAAACCAAAAGAGTGAGCCCCCCCATGCGCTTGAGTCTCAAGGCCAAAGTCCTGTCCCTTGCCGTCCTGCCGGTGCTGCTCTTTGCGCTGGTCATCAGCCTGACCACGCTGTTCATCCTCCAGCAACAGGCACACACCGAAGTCGAACAGACCCGCGAGCGCCTGCTCGCCGACGCCAAGGCCACGCTGCAAAGTTACGTCGCCGTGGCGATGACCACGATCAAGCCGCTGTACGACGCTGCCGCCCCCGGTGACAACGCGGCGCGGGCGCAGGCGATCAAGCTGCTGTCGGGCATCCGCTACGGCAAGGACGGCTATTTCTTCGGCTACGACTCCGAGACCGTGCGCCTGTTCAAGGCCAACGACCCCGAAGGCGTGGGCAAAAGTTTCAAGGACAACCGTGACCCGAATGGCGTCTACGTCAACCTCGGCCTGGTGAAAGTGGCGAAGGACGGCACCCACTATCTGCAATACAGCTCGCCGCTGCCGGGCAATGCCAACGTGCTGGTGCCAAAACTCGGCTACACCGAGTACCTGGCGAAATGGGACATGGCGGTCGGTACGTCGGTCAACCTCGACGGCATCGAAGCGCAAGTCGCGGTAGTGCAGGCGCAAGTGCAGGAGCGCATGGAGGGGGTGATCCTCAGCATCGTTGGTGTGGCGCTGGTGGTGTTGTTGGTGATTGCCATCGCCGGGATGCTGCTGGCCAATACCATTCTGCGGCCGCTGAACCTGATGAAAGCCAATCTCGACGACATCGCGGCGGGCGAGGGCGATCTGACCCGCCGGCTGAACATCACCAGCCAGGACGAACTCGGCGAACTGGCTGGCTCGTTCAACCGTTTCGTCGACAAGATCCACGGTCTGGTGCGGCAGATCACCGAGATGACCACGCAACTGACCGGCCTGGTGACCCAGGTTTCCGATCAGGCTCAGCGTTCCGATCAGGCGATGGAGCGTCAGCGCCACGAGACCGATCAGGTCGCCACGGCGATCAACGAGATGTCCGCCGCTGCTCAGGAAGTTGCCAAGAGCGCGCAGAACGCCGCCGTCGCCGCGCAGCAGACCGATGAAGAAGGCCAGAGCGCCAAACGCGTGGTGGCTGGCAGCATCAAACAGATTCATGCGCTGGTGGATGACATTCGCAGCAGCGGCGTGTCGCTCGACAGCCTGCAGCAGGACGTGTCGTCGATTGTCGGCGTGCTCGGGGTGATCCGCTCGATTGCCGAGCAGACTAACCTGCTGGCGCTGAACGCGGCGATTGAAGCGGCGCGCGCCGGGGAGGCCGGACGCGGCTTTGCGGTGGTGGCGGACGAAGTGCGGGCACTGGCCAGCCGCACGCAGATCAGCACCCAGGAAATTCAAGGCATGATCGATCGCCTGCAGGCCGGCACGCAGTCGGCGGTCGAGGCGATGCGCCGTTCCAGTGAAGCGGGCGATGGCACCTCGGCGCAGGCCAATCAGGCCGGCGCGTCGCTGGACGCGATGGCTGACCTGATCGCGACCATCAACTCGATGAACGCGCAGATCGCCAGCGCAGCCGAGGAACAAACCGCGGTGGCCGAAGAGATCAACCGCAGCGTGCATCAGATCGCGGTGGCGGTGGACAGCGTGGCGGATGAGACCCAGTTGGGCGCGCAGACTTCGCGCAGCCTGGCCGAACTTGGCCAGCGATTGGGCAAACTGGTGGGCCAGTTCCGTATTTAAGGTTGCTGCAAAAACTTTGTGGGAGCGGGCTTGCTCGCGAATGCGGTGTGTCAGATACAGAATCGTTGACTGACACGACGCCTTCGCGAGCAAGCCCGCTCCCACATTGGGTTTTGTGCAAGGCTCAGGGGCGGTCCCAGTACGGCACTTCGCCGAAGCACTCGACGAAGAAATCAATCACCGTCCGCACCTTCACCGACAGCCGCCGACTCCCCGGCCACAGCACCGCGATCTGCTGCGGTTCGAGGCTGTTCGACACCTGATAGTCCCCCAGCACCGGCACCAGCCTGCCTTCGCGCACCGCTTCACCAATCAGCCATGACGGAAACATCACTAACCCGAGGCCTTGCTCGGCCGCTTGGGTGAGGGTGTCGGCGTGGTTGCCGGTGATCGGGCCTTTGACCGAGTAGGGCGTCCAGTCGCCCTGATCCCGCCGGAAAAACCAGCGTTGCTGACCGGTCGCGCCTTTGTAGGCCAGGCATTGGTGCTGCGCCAGATCTTCCGGGTGTTGCGGTGTGCCGTGGCGCTTCAGATAAGTCGGGCTGGCCGCGACCTGGAAACGGTGCGGCGCGAGAATCCGCGCCTGCATGCTCGAGTCGTGCATCGGGCCGATGCGGAACAGCAGGTCGGCGCCTTCCTGCAACGGGTCGACGTAATGGTCAGTCTGCTGGATGTCCAGTTGCAGCTTCGAATAGCGCGCGCACAACTGACCGAGCCACGGCGTCAGATGGCGTTGGCCGAACACCACCGGCGCGTTGATCCGCACCAGCCCGGTGGGTTCGCTTTGCTGTTCCTGCAACGCCTGCTCGGCCTCTTCCAGTTGCACCAGCACCAGCCGCGCATGGTGGCCGAGCATGCGCCCGGCCTCGGTCGGCGTCACGGCGCGGGTGTGGCGGTAGAGCAGTTGCTGGTTCAGCGCCTGCTCCATCAACTGGATCTGCCGCGAGATCGAAGAGGGCGCCACGCCCTCGCGCCGGGCGACTTCGGAAAAACTGCCGTGATCGAGCACCGCCACAAACAGCCTGAGTGCCTTGAAGCCCAGTTCGTTAAGCCCGTGCATGAATCGTCCTGCTGTGCGAGTTGCGCAAAAGTGTTGTCTGGATGCTCCCATTTATCGCACAGCGGCGCCAGCCGATAATCCGCGCCATCGTTTACTTGCGTGGGTTTGGATGATGCAGACGTTGGAAGAAGTGAGTGTGGCGGCGCCGGCGACCCGGCCGGGGTTGCGCCTGTTGTTGCTGCCGCTGGTGATTCTGGCCGGCATGGGCCTGTCGATGGAGGCCGGGTTGCTGGGGCCGTTGGGGGAGCAGGTCGGGCATCTGTGGGCGACTTTGAGCATCTTCGGCGTGGGTTCGGCGATTCTGTTTTTGCTGCTGTTGTTCGCCGGCCCGCAGAAAGGCCCGGCGCTGACTGACCTGCCGCGCTGGCAGTTGATCGGCGGACTCCTCGGGCCGATCTATGTGGTGGTGCTGACCCTGGCGACACCGCATATCGGGATTGCCATGACGATGATCGCGATTTTGTCCGGGCAGGTCGGCAAGAGTGTGCTGATCGACCATTTCGGCTGGTTCGGCGCGACGCGCAAGAAGGTCAATGCCGAGCGGTGGCTGGCATTGGGGTTGATTGTGGTGGCATTGGTTCTGATTGCGCGGGGTTGAAGATGAGTCTGGTTATTTTGTTGGCAGTGGTGGTGTTGGCGGGCGCGGTGTTGAGTGTCCAGGCGGCGATCAATGGACGCCTCGGTGAAAGCGTCGGGGTGTTGCGCAGCAGTTTGCTGACGTTTTTCGTCGGGGCGGTGATCACCGGGTTGTTGATTGTGTTTTTTGAGCCGGCCCATGCGGTGAGTTTGCTCGATGTGCCGAAGTGGCAGGTCTGCGGGGCGCTGTTTGGGGTGGTTTACATGATGGTCATGGTCGGCGCGGTGCCTGTTGTCGGGACGGCGGTGGCGACTGTTGCGGTGATTGTTGGTCAACTTGGGATGGGGATGTTGATTGATAATTTTGGCTGGTTGGGGAATCCGGCGATCGAGCTTTCGTCTTCTCGGGTGTTGGCGATGGTTTGTCTGGGGTTGGCTTTGGTCTTTATGTATCGGAGTAGTGTTCGCGGTTCTGATTGAGTTTTGGGTGTATATCCGTTTTTTTGGTGAAGGCTGATTAGGGTTCCGCCCTTACGGCGGGTCACTTTTGGCAAACGCCCCAAAAGTAACCAAAAGGTCTGTGCCCTGACGTTCGGCCCTCGCCTGGGCTCGGGTTCCTTCGCTCCGGGATTCATCCGGGGGGCAGCGCCTACGGTTTGCTTCGCTGCACCTCCTCTCGCTGTGTTTGGCTGCGCCAAACGGTCGCTGCGCTCCCACCCCCGGATAAATCCCTCCACTCAGCCTGCCGACGGGCCCTGAGATCAAAAGCTTTACTCGAGCTAACGCTCATTGTGTTGAGTGGGGCGGCTTCGCCGCATGCGGGGCACGCTTTCTAAATTGTAGGAGCCAGCCTGCTGGCGATGGCGGCCTACGAGCCGACCAATCTCTTGCGGATGCACCCGGCCCAACTGTGGGAGCGGGCTTGCTCGCGAAGAAGGCCTGTCAGCCGACCAATCTCCAACTGAATACACCCAATCCCATGTAGGAACTGCCGAAGGCTGTGATCCTTTGATCTGCTTTGGCTTTGGCTTTGGCTTTGGCTTTGGCTTTGGCTTTTGATGTGGCTTTTGATGTGGCTTTTGATCTTCTGCCCCTTCGGCAGGCCGAGCGGAGGTGTTCATCCGGGGGATAGGCGCGCAGCGCCATGCGGCGAAGCCGCATCCATCGAGAGGAGGTGCAGCGAAGCAAACCGGAGGCGATGCCCCCGGATGGACACCGTAGCGAGGGAACACTGAGCCTAAGCGAAGTGCCGTACGCCGGGGCAAAGCCTTTTGGGTTACCTTTTCGGCGTTTGGAAAAGGTGACTCGCTGTAAGAGCGAAACCGCCAGCGGCAGCACCCGAAAAAACGGATATACACCCAAAAACCAAGTATCCAAATCGCACCCAGGCAAAATCAAAAGATCGCAGTCTGCGGCAGCTCCTACACTGGTATTTACGGCTTATCCCAAAAGCCCAGACAACCACCAAAAAAGGAGTCTGCCCCCATGCCCGATAGAAAATGCGACTGCCCCAACTGCAAATGCACCATCAAAGAAGGCGACCACTCTTACGCCGTACACGGCAAACACTACTGCTGCGAGGCCTGCGCGCACCACCACAAGGGCGGTGAAGAATGTTCAAGCAAAGGCTGCCATTGCGCCCACCCCAAATAATCCCGCGCAAAAAAAGTGGAGCCTAATCAGGCTCCACTCGCAGTTTCAGGCTTTCATCATCCAGCCGTTCGGTACGGCGTACCGTGCCTTGCAGTCGTCGACCGTCGACCCTGACCACCACGGTTTTCGCCTGGTCGAGATCTTCCGGTAACGGCGCCGGCACGCGCAGGGCGAAGCTATAGGGGTCGTCTTCGACAGCCTCAAGACCCACCTGACAGTCCACGCTTTTGGTAATACGACCGAACAGAGTGTCAAGACCGTAATCCAGATGCGCCGGGCTGAAGATGCTGGTCATTGTGTACGCCCCCAAAGAGTCCCCATTGCCTGGCGAGAGTCTAGCTCGCCGGTCGCCATGTGACGTTTTCCACGCCGAATTTCTCCGCCATCGGTTTGCTGGTCTTTTGTACCTTTTCCCGGCCGAAGCGCGGGATGCGACCCACGCCGGCGTCGCAGCTTGCCCAGTGCCACGCCTCGGCGTTGTCCATTTTGTCCGAACGGATAATGAACGACTTGGGCGTGCCGTGAAGGGTGTAGTCGATGACAAACAGTTTTGCGTTGTTCATAAAGCCCGTAATCCTCCCTGTGGTATTAGAAGGATCACCGCGCACCGGGAAAATTCACTCGGATTGTCCGACGGTATCTATCGTTGGCGACGCATGGGCGCAGTGGTTAACATGGCCGCTCCGCCAACCCCCAATGATTGCTCGCCATGGCCCTCGCCGCACCCCCTGATTTGAGTGATACCGATGTCCCGGTGCAGCCGCTGGCGCGCACGTATCCGCGTGGCTTGTTCATCGAGCCGCACGAGCATGTCTGGGGGCAGTTGCTGTATGCGATGAGCGGGGTGATGTGGGTCGAGACGCCGCATGAGGCGCTGGTGGTGCCGCCGCAGCGGGCGGTGTGGTTGCCGCCCGGGGTGCCGCATGGGATTCGTGTGGTGTCGGACTTGCAGATGCGCAACATTTATCTGCGACCGGTGCTGGCGGCGACGCTGGACTCGACCGTGCAGGTGATCGAGGTCGGTGGGCTGTTGCGTGAGTTGATCGTCGGGCTGGTGGAGCAGGGCGACAGCGGCGAGCCGGCCTATTACGAGGCCTTGGTCGGGCTGGCGCTACTGGAACTCAAGCGCGCCCGGCGCTCGCAACTGAAGATCCCGCTGCCGGACGATTCCGACCGGCGTCTGATGAACCTGTGCCAGGCGGTGATGGCCGCACCGTCGCTGGACATTTCTTTCGAACAGCATGCGGAAAATGCCGGGGCGAGTGTGCGCACGCTGGCGCGGTTGTTCAAGGACAGCCTGGGCATGGGCTTCGCCGAATGGCGGCGGCAGGTGCAACTGGCGACGGCGGTGGCCGAGTTGATTCAGGGCGTGCCAGTGAGTGCAATTGCTCGGGAGCTGGGGTATTCGCCGAGCAGTTTCAGTGACATGTTCCGGCGCGAGCTGGGTGTGGCGCCTTCGCAATTTATGACCACCTGAGCGCAACTCTTGTGGGAGCGGGGTTGCTCGCGAAAGCGGTATGTCTGTGAAGAATTAGAGACTGACCCGCCGCCTTCGCGAGCAAGCCCGCTCCCACAGGGGACTGCAGTGAACTCAAGGATTTGGCCGAAATTCAGAAGTCCTTGGCCGACGCCTCTGTCCATCCTTCCCTAGACTCTGCCCATTCCCTTTAACGCGGCGGAGTTTCCTCCATGAACTACCTGATTTCGCTGGCCATCGGTCTGGGTGTCGGCCTGCTCTATGGCGCGCTGAATTTCCGTTCCCCGGCGCCACCGGCCATTGCGCTGGTGGGGCTGCTGGGCATGCTCGCGGGTGAGCAGTTGTGGCCGATGGGCCGGCAACTGGTCGCCGGTTGGTTGTCCTGAACTGTCCTTTTTTCCTTTGGTGGATGTCCTCATGAAAGCACTGCAATTCGATAAAACCGGCGACCTGTCTTCCTTGCGTTTCGTTGACGTGCCGACCCCGGTGCCTGGCGCTGATGAAGTGCTGGTCGAGATCAAGGCCGCCGGCCTGAACCCCAGCGATGTGAAGAACGTGCTCGGGCGTTTTCCGTACACCACATTGCCGCGGATTCCCGGTCGTGATTTTGCAGGCGTAGTGGTGCAAGGGCCGCAAGCGTTGATCGGTCGGGAGGTCTGGGGCACCGGGCGCGACCTGGGTTTTTTTGCCGATGGCTCCCATGCGCAGTTCGTCAAACTGCCGGCCACTGGAGTGGCAGCCAAACCGGCGCATCTGAGTTTCGCCCAGGCTGCGAGCCTCGGCGTGCCGTACACCACGGCGTGGGATGCGCTGGAGCGTAGCCGGGTGACTGGCGAAACACGTTTGCTGGTGATCGGCGGCGGTGCGGTGGCCACGGCGGCGTTGGCGCTGGCCAAGGTGCGGGGGGCGCAGATTCTGGCGGCCGCGCGGCGGCCGGAGCAGGTCAAGGAGTTGCAGGCGCAGGGTTATTCGACGATTCAGCTGGATAAACCCGAAGACCTCGGCGCGCAGGTCAACGCGGTATACAGCGGCGGCGCCGACGTGATCTTCGATACCACCGGTTTCTGGCTGCCGGCCTCGGTAGCGGCATTGGCACCGTTCGGGCGCATTGCGATCATTGCCGCACCGGTCGACGGCCATGTGCAATTGCCAGCGCTGGCGCTGTACCGCAAGGGTGGTTCGGTGGTCGGGATCAACTCGCTGCTGTACAGCGTGCAAGCCTGTGCGGCGATGCTCGAGCAGTTCGGACGCTTCTTCGATGAAGATCGGCTGCCGTTGCCACAAGGCCTGGTGGAGGTGCCGCTGGCGGAGGGGGTGCAGCGCTATGCGCAGGTGAATCAGGGCAGCGGCGACAAGATTATTCTTATCCCCTGACTCAGCCACAAACCCTGTAGGAGTGAGCCTGCTCGCGATAGCGTCAATTCAGTCGACAAATTCGGCGGCTGAATAACCGCCATCGCGAGCAGGCTCACTCCTACAATTGATTGGCGCAGGTTTCAGGATTGCGGGACGCCGTTTTCCCACGCCGACCAGTTTTTCAGGATGTCCTGCACCAGCGGATTGCCGGCGCGATAGAGGTTTTCCAGCGCCGGCACGAAGCCGCCCTGATCGGCGTATTTCAGCAGATTGTCCACCTCACTGCCGCCCGGCGCCGGGCGATCGAAGTCGGAACCGGCACGCACCACGGCCAGACGCTGCACATCCACCAGACCTTCACGACTGGCGCGTAACAAGGCCTCGTAGGTCGAGTTGTCTTCCTGTTGCGTCGTGCAGTATTCACCCTGGTTGTCGGTCAGCAGTTTGGTCCAGACCTCGGCGCGTTCGCTCAGGCGTGTACCGGAGAACCAGGTGTTGCCCGCCAGCGTGTCGCAGCGCGTAACGACCGGCGGCTGGTTGGCCGGGGCGGACGGGTATTTCAGGCGCCAGGCCGCTGATTCCTTGCTCTCGCTCAGCTCGACCTTGTGGCTCAGGGCGAAGGCTTTGGCCTGTAGTTTCGGGTTGAGTTCGAAGACTTCGGTCTTGTAGTCCAACGGCGGTTTTTCGTTCGGGCCTTTGGTGTTGATGCCGAGGTAACCGGTCGGCCAGCTCGACGGCGCATCGCGCGAATCCAGCTCCCATTGCGTACCGAATTCCACCAGATAATGCGCCCACGCCGCGGTGCCGATGGTCCCGTGTTTCGGGCTGATCCCGGCGATCCCGGCGATCAGGAACCAGCTTTTGCGCAGGTCGAATTTCGGCGACAGCGCCAGGGCCAGGGTCGAAGCCGCGGCGTTTGTCTGGCCCATGCCGGTGGTCAGCAGGCACACCTGCTGGCTGTTGCAGCGAATGCTCGGGTACTCGGCGGACAGCCCCGGCACGCGGATTTCCTGTTTCAGGTCGAGGCGCTCGATCCAGTTCTGCGCCTCGGGGGCGAACATGGTGATCAGCACCACTTTCGGCTGGATCGGCGCTTCAGCCGCCCAAGCAGTGGAAGAGAGCAGGGCCGCAGCGGCCAGGGTCAGACGCGTCATTGCTTGCATGAAAATCTCCTTGATTCAGAACTGGTAGCCAATGCCGGCGTAGTAGCCCCAACCGTTGGAGCGCGCGCGGAAATTGCCGTCGCCGAAGTTCAGCTCGCTGCCGTCTTCCCAGTTGCCGCCGTTGTGGAAATAGCGACCGACCAGGGTGAAACGCAAGTGGGTGAACGAATACAGCAACACGTTGGTCGCCACCGTGGCATTGGCGGTGCGCGCCGGATTGTCCTTGTGAATGTCCGAGCCGAAATCGAAGTTGGTGAAACCGATGTAGGTCAGCGACGCGCCGTTGCTGAATTTGTCGATGGGCACGATGTACTTGAGCTGCGCGCGGTAGCCGTCCCACGAATACTCATTGCTCGCGCCATAGTTTTCCCACTGGTAGCGCCCGTACAGGTTGGCCGACAGGTTGACCCGCGAATGGGTGTCGATGTCGGTGCCGAAGCCGCTGTACAGCGTGTTGGCGCGGTTCTCCTTGCGGCTGCCGTGATCGTAGATCCAGTCGAACGCCACGTACCATTCCTTGAACGGGCCGATGGCCAGGCTGCGGCCGGCGAGGTAGTCGATGGAGATGCGCGGCTCGTGTTCCATGAACACTGGTGAGCCGTGATCCCACACACCTTTGTCGTGGCTGTTGCCGATGTTGAAGATCTTCGGAATGTCTATGTAGCCGTACAGCTCGAACGGCCCCTTGCGCCCGAAGTATTCGTATTCCAGATAGATATCGTCGGCCGGCTGCGGCCCGAAACTGATGTCCTTGCTGCCGATCAGCGTCAGGTCCTGGTTGTACCAGTCCGACAGATAAGCGCCTTTTTTCGGCGGGGCAGCTTCCGGGCTGAGGGCTTCGCCCTGAGCGGACTCTTCGGGCAGGACCGGTTGCGCCAGTGCGGAATGGCTGAGAACTCCGGTAACGCCGGTCAGTAGCAGGGAAACAGCGAACGTGCGCGCAAATGGGGCGCGGAGAAGGGAAGCGGCGTGCATTCAAAGTCCTTTTTTGCGGATCGAGGCCCGGTTTCTGCGGGTCTGTACGTTTTTGTTACGAAAAAGCCGTTACAGGCAGGTCGCAAACGTTTGCACAAGGCGTACCAGTTTTCCCGATATACCCATTTCCCCTTGTGGGAGCGGGCTTGCTCGCGAAAGCGGTGTGTCAGTTGAAACAGCGCTGTCTGACACGACGCCTTCGCGAGCAAGCCCGCTCCCACAGGGGTGGTCAGTTGTCGTCGAATCCAGTGTTTACGGGCCGAAACCCTCGTTCAGACGGGTCTAGTATTAAAGTATTAACACCATTTAATCAGTGCCCCATCGCGGGGCGTCTACTAGCTTGTCAGCCAAGAGGCGGTTTGTGATGACCGTCGCAGTCTTGATTCGCGTGTGGAATAAGCACGTTTCCCCACGCCTTCAAGGAAGAATTTGGCCACGACAAGGAGTAGCCCGTGGAAGCAAGGTTTGGTGTCGCCCTCGTTTCGCGTTTTTCCCCACTTTCCCTTGCTGTGCACCTGAGCGTCGCCGGACTGTTGTTCGGCGGCGTCAGCGCGCCTGCACTGGCCACCTGCTCCACGGCCGGTTCCACGGTGACCTGTACCGGGGTGCCGACGCTGCCGCTGTTTCTCAACAATTTCGCCAGTGCCACCAACGGTCTGACGGTCAATGTCAACTCGGGGGCGGCAATGAATGCGACCCTCGGCGGCCATGTGATGGACCTGACCGGGGTCAACATCACTCTGAACAACTCCGGCACCATTGACCCTGCCTTTATCGGGCTTGTGTCGGTCTTGAGCGGCGGTGCGTTCATTGGCACCGGTGCGACCAGTACGGTCAGTGTGCTCAACAACGCCAGCGGGATCATTCGCGGCACTGGCATGCTGCTCGGGCTCAACCTGACCAGCATCGACGGCTTGGGCATCGCGGTGAACAACGCTGCAGCCGGCACTACCAGCATCACCAACAACGGCACCATCACCTCCACCGGTCTCTCGGTCGGCGGCATCACCCTGGCGGATACTCCGGTGGTCGGCGTCTACGGCGGTTCGCAGGTCAACATGACCAACAGCAGCACCGGCACCATTACTGGCCGCGTCGCCTTCGAAACCTCGGCGGCGGGTAACACGTTCACCAACGCCGGCGCGATCACCGGTGGCGTGTCGATGGGCGCTGCCAGCACCAACACCTTTACGGCAGTGACGGGTTCTTCGGTGCAGGTCGGTGACGGTGTACAGATCAGCGTCGGTCTCGGCGGGCTGATCGGCATCAACCTGACCTTCGCCCCGACCGGTACTGTCGACGGCGGCGCGGGCGGCACCAACAGTCTGATTCTGCAGAACCCGCTTGGCGTCGGCGGCGGCACCACCGGGGTCGGCACGGCGTCGAGCGCCACCTACGTCAACTTCAACAACCTGACCATCAACAGCGGCACCTGGACCTTGCAGGGACCATTGGTCAGCGGTGCGACCACGCTCAATGGCGGTGTCGCCCAGTTCAACAACAACGCCACGTTCGGCAGCGGGGTGCTCACCTCCAACGGCGGGATCCTGCAGGCCAGCAACGCCGGGTTGAACATCAGCAATCTGATCTCCCTCGGCGCCGGTGGCGTGACCGTGCAGGGCACCAACGCCACGACCCTGAGCGGGGTGATTTCCGGCAGTGGCGGCCTGACCAAGGTCGGTTCCGGACAGCTGAGCCTCAGCGCCGCCAACACCTATCTGGGCAACACCACGCTCAACGGCGGCACCGTGCAGTTGGGCAACAATCTGGCGCTGAGCACCGGTACCCTCAACGTCACCGGCGCGACAACTTTGAGCGCACCCGGCACGATCAATCTGAGCAACGCCATCAGCCTCGGCAGCACATTGACGGCCGGCGGCACCGGCGCACTGACGCTCGGCGGCCTGATCACCGGCAGCAGCGGCTTGACCAAGACTGGCAGCGGCAGCCTGACCCTCAGCGGTGCCAACAGCGGTTACACCGGCACCACCACCCTGAGCGCCGGCAGCTTGCTGGTGACCAACAACAACTCACTCGGCAGCGGCGCGCTGAACACCGCCGCCGGCACCAGCCTCGACAGCACCGCCAACGTTACGCTGGCCAACAACATCGGCATGACCGGCGCGCTCAACGTGCTCGGCAGCAACGCCCTGACCCTGGGCGGCGTGTTGTCCGGCACTGGCGGCATCACCAAGTCTGGCACCGCGAGCCTGACCCTGACCGGTAACAACACCAACAGCGGCAGTACGGCGCTTAACGCCGGTAGCCTGTTCGTTGGCAGCAACACCGCGCTGGGGACCGGTGCGCTGAGCGCGGCGGCCGGCACTACGCTGGATGCGACCACCGCGGTGACCCTGGCCAACGCCGTCGCGCTGGCGGGAGGAGTGACCATCGGCGGCACCCAGGCACTGGGCCTGAGCGGCGTCGTCAGCGGCACCGGTAACCTGATCAAGAATGGCACCGCGAACCTGAGTCTCAGCGGCAACAACACCTTCTCCGGCGGCACCGCGCTTAACGCCGGTACGCTGATTGTCGGCAGCAACACCGCGCTGGGCACTGGCGCATTGACCACGGCGGCAGGCACCACCCTCGACAGCAGCACTGCCGTAGCGCTGACCAACTCCGTCAGTCTCGGCGGCAACCTGAACATCGGCGGCAGCGCCGACCTGACCCTGGGCGGCATCGTCAGCGGCAGCGGCGGACTGACCAAAAACGGCGCGGCCAACCTGATTCTCAATGGCGCCAATACCTTCCTCGGTCCCATCGCGTTGAACGCCGGCACCCTCACGGCGGGCGCCAATGCGGCGCTCGGCAGCGGCGACATCACCGTCGGCGGCGTGGCGACGCTCGACAGCAATGCGGCGGTAACGCTGAACAACAACGTCATTCTCAACAACAGCCTGGGGATTGGCGGCAGCAACGCGCTGACCCTCGGCGGCGTGATCAGCGGTACCAGCCAACTGGTGAAAAACGGCACCGCCAATCTCACGCTCAACGGCAGTAACACCTACAGCGGCGGTACCACGCTCAATGCCGGCAGCCTGACCGTCGGCAACGGCGCTGCGCTGGGCTCGGGCGCCCTGACCGTGGCCGGGGCAGGAACACTCAACAGCAGCTCGGCGGTAACGCTGAACAATGCGATCACTCTCAATGCCAACCTCACCGCTGGCGGCGCCAACGCGCTGACCCTCGGCGGGGTGATCAGCGGCGTCAACGGATTGATCAAGACCGGTGCGTCGAGCCTGACCCTCAACGGCAACAACACCTACACCGGCACTACCGCTTTGACGGCCGGTTCGTTGATCGTCGGCTCCAATACCGCACTCGGCACTGGCGCGCTGAACGCGTCGAACGGCACCACGCTGGATGCCGGCACGGCGGCGACCCTGGCGAACAATATCAACCTCGGCGGTAATCTGACCTTGGGCGGGAGCAATGCGCTGACCCTTGGCGGCGTTGTTGCCGGCATCGGTGGTCTGGTCAAGAACGGCGCCGCCGACCTGACCCTCAATGGCGCCAACACCTATTTTGGCAACACCGCATTGAACACCGGCAAGTTGATTGTCGGCAGTAACACTGCGCTGGGCGCCGGTACGCTGAACGCGGCGGCCAACACCACGCTGGATGCCAACACCGCGGTCAGCCTGAACAACGCGGTGGCGCTGGCCGGTGCCTTGAACATCGGCGGCACGGCAGATCTGACCCTGACCGGTCTGGTCAGCGGCGCCGGCAGTCTGGTGAAAAACGGCACGGCCAATCTGATTCTCAATGCGGCCAACAGTTACGGCGGCGGCACCACGCTGAATGCCGGCACCGTGACCGTTGGCAACAGTTCGGCACTCGGTAGCGGCGCCGTGACGGTGGCTGGCGCGGCGACGCTGGACAGCAACTCGCCGCTGGTCAACCTCACCAACGGCATCGGCCTCACTGCTGCGCTGACCATCGGCGGTACGCAGAACCTGAGCCTCAGCGGTGTCACCAGCGGCAGCGGTCAGTTGATCAAGAACGGCGCGGCCAACCTGACGCTCAACGGCAACAACACTTTCAGTGGCGGCACCACCCTCAACGCCGGCACCCTGACCCTGGGCAATGCCAACGGTCTGGGCAGCGGCGGCTTGACCGTCGGCGGCGCGGCGACCCTGGATAACAGCGCCTCGTTCGGCATCGGCAATGCGATCACCTTGAACGCCGGGTTGACGGTGGCCGGCAATAACGACCTGGCCCTCAACGGCATCATCGACGGTGCCGGCAGCCTGACCAAAAACGGTTTGTCGGACCTGACGCTGGCCGGCAGCAACACCTTTACCGGCGCCGTGAATATCATCTCCGGCAGCGTTACCACGCTGAACAGCGCTGCACTGGGCAATACCTCCGGCGTGAACATCAGCGCCGGCGCCGGTCTCAATCTGGGCAGCGATGCCAGCCTGGCCGGGTTGTCCGGCAGCGGCAGTGTGCAACTCACCGGCAGCAACACCTTGACCGTGGGCGGGGTCAGCACCAGCAGCACCTTCGACGGTGATCTCAGCGGCAGCGGTGGCCTGACCAAAATCGGCACCGGCACCCTGAACCTCACCGGGATCAGCGGGCTTACCGGCAACACCACGGTCAATGGCGGTGTCCTCAACCTCACAGGATCGCTGAACAGTACACAGCTCAACGTCAACAATACTGGCACCTTGACCGGTACCGGCTCGGCGATCGGCACGGTGAACATCAACAACGGCGGCCATCTGGCGCTGTCGTCGGGCAACACCCTGTCGGCGAGTAATCTGACCCTCGGTGCGGGCAGCAACGTTGATGTGGCGCTGGCGACACCGTCGACCACGTCGCTGATGAACGTCGGCGGCAACCTGACCCTCAACGGCAATCTCAATGTCACTGATGCCGGTGGTTTCGGCGTCGGTGTCTATCGTCTGTTCAACTACACCGGTGCCCTGACGGATCTGGGGCTGGACGTCGCCAGCGTGCCGGTCGGTTACGCTCTCGGCGATCTGCTGGTGCAGACCAGTGTGGCCAATCAGATCAACATTCAAGTGTCGGCCCCGAACAGCAACATCCGTTACTGGGATGGCAGCCAGACCATTGCCAACGGCGTGGTCGACGGCGGCACCGGCACGTGGAACGCGGTCGGCACCAACTGGACCGATGCCAACGGCCTGGTCAACCAACCTTGGGCCGGCGACTTCGCGGTGTTCCAGGGCACCGCCGGCACTGTGACCGTGAATGGCACGCAGCTGTTCACTGGCATGCAGTTCCTCACCGACGGCTACAACCTGGTGAACGGCGCGGCGGGACAACTGACCGCCGTCAATGGCAGTGGTGGGACCACGGCGGTGCGGGTCGATCCGGGTGTGACCGCGACCATCGGCGCCAGCATCAACGGCAGTGGCATCCTCAATAAGCTCGACGCCGGTACCCTGGTGCTCAATGGCGCCAACACCTACAGCGGCGGTACGCAACTGGACGGCGGCAAGATCATCGTCGGCAGCAATACCGCGCTGGGCAGCGGCACGCTGACCGCCAACGCTGGCACTCAACTGGATAGCAACACAGCGGTCACTTTGGCTAACGCGGCAACGCTCAACGGCAATCTGACTCTGGTCGGCAGTAATGCGCTGACCCTCAACGGGGTGATCGGCGGTACCGGCGGGCTGATCAAAAATGGCGCGGCGAGCCTGACCCTTGGTGGCAACAACGCCTTCCTCGGGCCAGTGGCGTTGAATGCGGGCGGCTTGATTCTGGCGTCGAACAGCGCGCTGGGCTCGGCCACTCTGAACGCGGCGAGCGGCACCACACTGGATGCCAGCGGCGCCTTTACGGCGGGTAACGCGATCAATCTGGCGGGCAACCTTGGTGTCGTCGGCAGCAACGATCTGACACTGAGCGGCGCGATCAATGGCGCCGGCAGCCTGACCAAGAACGGCGCGGCCAACCTGATCCTGAGCGGGGCTAACAATTTCCTCGGCGGCGTCACTCTCAACGCCGGCACACTGACCGCCGGCAGCAACGGCGCACTCGGTCTGGGTAACCTGACCGTGGCCGGTGTCTCGGCGCTGGACAGCAACACCTCGGTGTCGCTGGGCAACAACGTGGTGCTCAACGCCAATCTGACCAATACCGGCAGCAGCGACGTAGCGCTCAGCGGCGTGGTCAGCGGCACCGGCGGGCTGATCAAAAACGGCACGTCGAACCTGACGCTCAACGGTATCAACACTTACACCGGTGGCACCACGCTGAATGCCGGTACGCTGACCCTTGGCACTGGCGCAGCACTGGGCGGCGGTGCGTTGACAGTGGCGGGCGCTTCAAGTCTCGACAGCAGCTCCCCGCTGGTGCTGGCGAACAACATCAACCTCAATGCCAACCTCGGTCTGACCGGCAACAACAACCTGACCCTCGGCGGTGTGATCGCCGGGGCCGGCACCCTGACCAAAAACGGTCTGGCCGATGTAACGCTGTCGGGCAACAACACCTTCAGCGGCACCTTCGATGTGCTGTCCGGCAGCCTGACCACCCTGAGCAATTCGGCGCTGGGCAACAACGCCACGGTCAATCTCGCGGGCGGCGCGGCGCTGAATCTCGGCGCTTCGGGCAGCCTCGCCAGCCTGACCGGCAGCGGTACCGCGTTGATCGGCACCGGCAGCACCTTGAGCCTCGGTGGCAACAACGTCAGCAGCACCTTCGCCGGTGTCCTCAGCGGCGACGGCGGCCTGACCAAACTCGGCACTGGCACGCTGACGCTCAGCGGCATCAGCGACCTGACCGGCGATACCAACGTCAACGCCGGCACCCTGCAGGTCAACGGTTCGCTGGCCAGCGGCAACGTGCTGGTCAACAGTGGCGGCACTCTCGGCGGCAGCGGCACCTTGACCGGCGCCGTGACCGTGGCCGATGGCGGGCATCTGGCAGCTGTCACCGGCAGCACGCTGTCGGTGGATTCGCTGGTGTTCAACGGCAACGCCAACTTCGATGTCGGCCTGGGTGCACCGGTCTCCGGTGGCGGTAATGCGCTGGTGAATGTCGGCGGCAACCTGACCCTCGACGGCACCTTGAATGTCAGCGATATCGGCGGCTTCGGTAGCGGTGTGTATCGCCTGATCAACTACACCGGCGGCCTCACTGACAACGGCATGCTGATCGGCACGGTGCCGGGCAGCGTGACCCCGGGCGATCTGACCTTGCAAACGGCGCTGGCCAACCAGATCAATCTGCTGGTGAGTGCACCGGGCGTCACCGTGCAGTTCTGGGACGGCAATCAACTGATCGCCAACGGCTCGGTCGATGGCGGCAGCGGCACCTGGGGCACCGGTACCACCAACTGGACCGACGTCAACGGCATCACCAATCAGGCCTGGACCAGCAACTTCGCGGTGTTCCAGGGAACGGCGGGCACTGTGACCGTCAACGGTGCGCAAACCATCACCGGCATGCAGTTCGTCACCGACGGCTACAGCCTGCAGAACGGCACGGCGGGTTCGCTGAACCTGGTCAACGGTTCGCTGGGCAATGCCTCGGTACGCGTCGATCCGAACGCCACCGCGACCGTCGGCGTCGCGCTCAACGGCAGCGGCACCCTCGGCAAATACGACACCGGTACGCTGGTGCTCAACGCCGCCAACGGCTACACCGGTGGCACCGCGCTCAATGGCGGCAAGATCGTGGTCGGCAACAATGCCGCGCTCGGCAGCGGTGTGTTGACCGCTGCGGACGGTACCGCACTGGACAGCAACGCCGCGGTCAGCCTGGCCAACAACGTGGTACTCAACGGTGGCCTGACCGTCGCCGGCAGCAACGCCTTGACCCTCGGTGGTGTAGTCAGCGGCAGCGGCAGTCTGATCAAGACCGGGGCGTCGAGCCTGACGCTCAACGGCAGCAACACCTATAGCGGCGGCACTCAACTCGCAGGCGGCACGCTGGTGCTGGGCAACAACAGCGCAATCAGTAGCGGTGCACTCAACGTGACCGGCAACGGCACCCTCGACAGCACTTCGGCGCTGCAACTGGCCAACGCGATCAATCTCGGTTCGCAGTTGACCCTGGCCGGTAACCAGAACACCACACTGCTTGGCGCCGTCACCGGCACTGGCAGTCTGGTGAAAAACGGCAGCGGTGATCTTGTGCTGAGTGGCGCCAATACCTACAGCGGCGGGACCACGCTGAACGGTGGCACGACCACTGGCGACACCAGCAGCCTGCAAGGCGCGATCGTCAACAACGCGGCGTTGACCTTCGCGCAGAACGCCGACGGCAGCTATACCGGTAACCTCACCGGCGCCGGCACGCTGAACAAAACCGGCACCGGCCAATTGCTCCTGACCGACAACAACACCTTCACCGGCAACACTTCGGTGCAGGCTGGCAATCTGATCGTCAACGGCGTGTTCAACAGCGCCAACGTCAGCGTTGCCAGCGGCGCGAAAGTCGGCGGCAGCGGGCAACTGGGCGGCAACGTGCAACTGGCCAGTGGTGCGACGCTGATCGGTGGCGGCAGTGCCACACCGTTGTCGGTCGGTTCGCTGGCGTTGTCCTCGGGCACCAACCTGGACTTCAGTCTCGGCTCGGCCACCAGCTCAACCACCGTGGTCAACGTCGCCGGCAACCTGACCCTCGACGGCACGCTGAATATCAGCAATGCCGGCGGCTTTGGTACCGGGGTCTATCAACTGTTCCGCTACGGCGGCAGCCTGACCGACAACGGTCTGGTCTACGGCAGCCTGCCGGTATCGGCGGCCAACCTGACCCTGCAAACCGCGATCGCCAATCAGGTCAACCTGCTGGTGCAGGGCACACCGGGTGAAGTGCAGTTCTGGAACGGCGGCACCACCAATCCTGACGGCAGCATTGGTGGCGGTAGCGGCGTGTGGGGCCCGGGCACCAACTGGACCGATCCGAGCGGTACTCAGGCCCAGGCTTCAAATGGTCAGTTTGCCGTGTTCAGCGGCCAGGCCGGTACCGTCACTGTGCAGGGCAATCAAAACTTCACTGGCCTGCAGTTCCTCACCAGCGGCTACAGTCTGGTTCCGGGGGCTGGCGGTACGCTGACGCCGGTCAACGGTGCCGACGGCAGTCTGGCGCCGGTGCGGGTCAATGCCGGGGCCAGTGCGGAAATTTCCGTACCGCTGGTAGGCACGGGGGGGATCGAGAAACTTGACTCCGGCACATTGGTGCTCAGTGGCGCCAACACCTACAGCGGGGGTACCACCGTCAGCGGCGGTACGCTGATCGGTAACACCACGAGTCTGCAAGGCAACATCACCGACAACGCCACGCTGGTGTTCCAGCAGAACGCCAATGGCCAATTCAACGGTGTCCTCAGCGGACTCGGGGCGATGGCCAAACGCGGCGCCGGCACGCTGTTGCTGACGGGCAATCAGCCGTTCAGCGGCACCGTCTCGGTCGATCAAGGCGTGTTGCAAGTCGGCAGCCGTGCGGCCCGGGCTTCGTTGGGTGCACAAGTCACGGTCGCCAACGGCGCAGGCCTGAGCGGTAATGGCAGCGTCGGCTCAGTGGTCAACCACGGTGTGGTGGCTTCCGGTGGCGCGGACGGCACCTTGAGCGTGGCCGGCAACCTGACCAACAGCAGTGATGGTGTGCTGGCGCTGACCGTCAGCTCGCCAACCGCCACGCCACTGGCGGTGGGTGGCACGGCAGCCCTGGGTGGCGGTCTGGTGGTCAGCAGCCTGGCGCCGTTCACCGGCAACACCACTTACTCGCTGATTACAGCGGGCGGTGGGGTGACCGGTACCTTCAGTGCCGCCGATCTGCCGCAGTACGCGTTCCTCGACAGCTCGCTGGTCTACGGTGCCGACTCGGTGACCCTGGCCGTGAGCCGCAACGGCAACTCGTTCGCCGATGTCGCTGCCACGGGCAACCAGCGCGGCACCGCCACGGCACTGTCCAATAACGGTGCGGCCGGCGCGGCGTTGCAGAACCAGATCGTCAACCTCAGCGTGGCCGGTGCGCGCAATGCGTTCGACAGCCTCTCCGGAGAAATCCACGCCAGCACCGCCAGCGCGATGCTGGAGGATTCGCGCTTCATCCGCGAGGCGGTCAATGACCGCATGCGCCAGCCATCGTGCAGCGCCGCGGATGATCCGCGCAAAACCCTGGCACCGAGCGACACGCAACTGAGCAGCAACGGCTGCCACGGTGAAATGGTCGGCTGGATCCGGGCTATCGGTGCCTGGGGCGACATGGGCGGCGACAGCAACACGGCGAAAGTCGATCGTAACCTCGGCGGTTTCATGCTCGGCACCGACAAGGCCCTGGATGACACCTGGCGTGCCGGGATGGCGGCCGGCTACACCCGCAGCAACCTCAATGCGCACGATCGCAACTCGGATGCCAAGGTCGACAGCTACCACTTGGCCGGTTATCTGAACTCGCAATTCGATGCACTGGCGGTGCGCCTCGGCGCGGCTTACAGCTGGCACAGCATCGAGACCAAACGCGATGTCAGCGTCGGTACTTACAACGATCGCCTGAAGGCCGATTACGACGCACGCAGTGCGCAGGTGTTCGGTGAAGTGGGTTACGCGATCAACGCGGCAGGCGTTGCCATCGAACCGTTCGCAGGGCTTGCCTACGTCAACTACGACAGCGACACCGGCAAGGAAAAAGGTGGAGTGGGGCGCCTGAAGGCCGACGCCGATCAGGACATCACCTACTCGACCCTCGGGGTACGCGTCGGCAAGTTGGTGACCCTGGCCAACGGCAGCCAACTGACGCCACGTGCGGCCATCGGCTGGCGACATGCCTACGGTGACACCAAACCTGACGCCGACCTGACCTTCATCGACGGCGGCGCCTCGTTCAGCACCCAGGGCGTGCCGATTGCCAAGGACAGCGCATTGCTCGAAGCCGGCATCGACTTCCAGGTCACCCCGACCGGCAAGCTGGGCATCGGCTACTCGGGCCAGGTGTCGAGCGACAACAACGACAGCGCGTTCAACATCAGCTTCAGTCAAAGCTTCTGAATCATGGTCGAAGTACTTTAGCCGCCCGAAAGGGCGGTTTTTTTTGGTCCGGACAGAATGTTCGCTCGTGAAATCGTGGTGACCCGTCGATAGCTTTCGCGAGCAAGCCCGCTCCCACAGGGGATCTTCAGTAAAAGCAGGATTTGCGGATGGTCGCGATCAAATGTGGGGAGCGGGCTTGCTCGCGAAGGGGGCCGGACAGTCAGCGCAAAAATCAGCCGGCCCGCGCTCTGCTAGAATCCGCCCCATCAACTGCCAGAGACTCTCCCATGAGCGAGCCGATTCGCCTGACCCAATACAGCCACGGTGCCGGTTGTGGCTGCAAGATTTCCCCGCAGGTGCTGGAAGTGATTCTGGCCGGTAGCGGTGCGCAGAACCTTGACCCGAAACTGTGGGTCGGCAATGCCTCGCGTGATGATGCGGCGGTGTACGAGATCGATGCCGAGCGCGGTGTGGTGTCGACCACGGACTTCTTCATGCCGATTGTCGACGACCCGTTCGACTTCGGCCGTATCGCCGCGACCAACGCGATCAGCGACATCTATGCGATGGGCGGCGATCCGCTGATGGCGATCGCAATCCTCGGCTGGCCGGTGAATGTGCTGGCGCCGGAAGTGGCGCGGGAAGTGATTCGCGGTGGACGGGCGGTGTGTGACGCCGCCGGCATTCCGCTGGCCGGTGGGCATTCGATTGATGCGCCGGAGCCGATCTTCGGCCTGGCCGTGACCGGTCTGGTGGAAAAGCGCCACATGAAGCGCAACGACACCGCCAGCGCCGGTTGCCTGCTGTACCTGACCAAACCGCTGGGCATCGGCATCCTTACCACCGCCGAGAAAAAGGGCAAATTGCGCCCCGGCGACATTGGTGTGGCCCGCGACTGGATGTGCACCCTGAACAAGCCCGGCAGCCGTTTCGGCAAACTCGCCGGGGTCGCCGCGATGACTGACGTCACCGGTTTCGGTCTGCTCGGGCATCTGGTGGAAATGGCCGATGGCAGCCACCTGACCGCACGCATCGGCTACAACCACGTGCCGCGTCTGGACAGCGTCGAATACTACCTCGAACAGGGCTGCGTGCCCGGCGGTACCCTGCGCAACTTCGACAGTTATTCGAGCAAGCTTGGCCGTCTGCAGGAGCTGCACAAGCGCGTGCTGTGCGACCCGCAGACCAGCGGCGGTCTGCTGATTGCCGTCACCCCCGAAGGCAACGACGAATTCCTTGCCGTGGCTGCCGAACTGGGCCTGAACCTGGCGCCGATCGGCGAGCTGGTCGAGCGACAGACCCACGCAGTCGAGGTGAATTGATGACACTCGACTGCACCGATTACCGCGACATTTTCCTCAACGACCGGCCGATGATGGATGCCCGTGCGCCGGTCGAGTTTGCCCACGGCGCGTTTCCCGGCGTGGTCAACCTGCCGCTGATGAACGACACCGAACGGCAGAAGGTCGGCACCTGCTACAAGCAGCACGGTCAGCAAGCCGCCATCGAATTGGGCCATCAACTGGTGTCCGGCGCGGTGAAGGCCGAGCGCATTCAGGCCTGGGCCGATTTCGCCCGGGCCCACCCTGAAGGTTATCTCTATTGTTTTCGTGGCGGCTTGCGCTCGCAGATCGCGCAGCAGTGGTTGCGTAGCGAGGCGGGGATCGACTATCCGCGGGTCGGCGGCGGTTACAAGGCAATGCGCAACTTTCTGATCGACACGCTTGAGCAAGCGATCGGCCAGTGTGATTTTGTGTTGTTGGGGGGCATGACCGGCACCGGCAAGACCGAAGTGTTGGTGCAGCTGCGTAACAGTCTGGACCTGGAAGGTCATGCCAATCATCGCGGTTCCAGTTTCGGCAAGCGCGCCACTGGCCAACCGTCGAATATAGATTTTGAAAACCGTCTGGCCATCGACATCCTTAAAAAGCGCGATGCAGGTATCGAACAATTTGTGCTGGAAGACGAGAGTCGGGTGGTGGGCAGTTGTGCGCTGCCGCTGCCGCTGTATCAGGGCATGCAGCAGTACCCGATGGTCTGGCTGGAAGACCGTTTCGAGGATCGCGTAGAGCGGATCCTGCGCGATTACGTGGTGGACCTGTCGGCCGAGTTTGCGGCGGTGCATGGCGAGGACAGTTTCACCTTGTTCGCGGAGCGCTTGCTGGACAGTCTGAACAACGTGCAGAAGCGCCTTGGTGGCGAGCGGCATCGGCGGATGTTGCTGTTGATGGAGGATGCGCTGGCGGAGCAGGAGCGTAGCGGGGCGGTGGATTTGCATCGCGGCTGGATCGAAGGGTTGCTGCGCGAGTATTACGACCCGATGTATGCGTTCCAGCGTGAGAAGAAGGGCGGACGGATCGAGTTTGCCGGGGAGCGCGGGGCGGTGCTGGAGTATTTGCGCGAGCGGGTGAGTCAGCAGGTTTGAGGGTGTTCTTGCGGGCCTCTTCGCGAGCAAGCCCGCTCCCACAGGGGATCTGCGTCAGGCACAAAATTTCTGCCTAGTGAAGATCCAGTGTGGGAGCGGGCTTGCTCGCGAAAGGGCCGGCACAGGCACCGCACGAATCAAGTCGGACAAGTCACCTTGCCGTTATCCAGCCCCTGCTTGTAGCTGTGGCTCTGCAGGCTGGCCTTGCCGTTGTGCCAGGTCAGGGTCAGCACATACAGCGAATCGAAATCGCCAGCCGCCCAGTCATCGGTGATGGTCTGCTTTTCGCCGACGGCCTTGCCGGCAACCTTGTTGATCAGCTCCGGCAGATAGCCGTGCGACCACGCGGTGTAGATCGTTGCGTTGTGATATTTGTCTTCGGTCAACTCGCGCGCCAGGTCACTGGTGTCGTTGGCGGAGAACTCGATGTTCACCGGCAGGCCGAGCTTGATCGCCGCGGGACTGATGGTCATCAACGGGCGGATGTAGCTGTAGGAGTTGTCTTGTTCGCCTTCCTCGACATTGCGTGTCGGGTTGGCGGCAAACACGTAATCGGCCTTGCCGAATTTTTCCGGCAGCAGGGTCGACAGTTCGATCGCCCGGTTCAGGCCCTGGCAGTTGAGCTGGCCGAGACCGCCGGCGGGCTTTTCCGCGTGGCGCAGGAAAATCAGGGTCTGGGTGCCGTCCACCGGTTGCGCGCGAATCTGGCTCGATTCGAGCGACAAGGTCAGCGCACTGACCGCCAGCAGGGAGGGCAGGGCCACGTAGGCGCGATGTTTGAAGCGTTTGGCGAAACTCATGAGGTTCGTCATCGAATAAAGGATTCTTCAGCAGATTCGGTTGGGGTTGACCAACCCTTACACCGCGGGCTCCCAGCACCGGATGTTGTCCATGTCGTGTGTTGCGCTTCCTGTGCGAAAGGCATAGCTCAGAGTCCTCTGAGGCCGGTTTGGTTCAGGCACCTTACCCGCAGGATGTTACGGTTCGTGTAGGAGCTGCCGCAGGCTGCGATCTTTTGATCTTGGTTTTTAAAGCCAGATCAAAAGATCGCAGCCTGCGGCAGCTCCTACATTATGATCATTGCTTCCCATGTGACTGGATGCTTCCCATGACCGATCTGTCCGCGTTCCCCATCACCCACAAATGGCCCGCGCAGTACCCTGACTGGATTCAGCTCTATTCCCTGCCGACCCCCAACGGCGTCAAGGTCTCGATCATGCTCGAAGAGATCGGCCTGCCCTACGAGCCGCACCGCGTGGGCTTCGACACGCAGGATCAGCTGTCTCCCGAGTTCCTGTCGCTGAACCCCAACAACAAGATCCCGGCGATCCTCGATCCCCACGGCCCGCAAGACCAGCCGCTGCCGCTGTTCGAGTCCGGCGCGATCCTGATCTACCTCGCCGACAAGAGCGGCCAGTTGCTGGCGCAGGAAGGCGCGCTGCGCTACGAGACGATTCAGTGGCTGATGTTCCAGATGGGCGGTATCGGCCCGATGTTCGGCCAGCTCGGTTTCTTCAACAAATTCGCCGGCAAGGACTACGAGGACAAGCGTCCGCGTGATCGCTATGTCGAGGAGAGCAGACGCCTGCTCAGCGTGCTGGATAAACGCCTGGAAGGTCGCGACTGGATCATGGGCGAGCGCTACACCATCGCCGACATCGCCACGTTCCCGTGGGTGCGTAACCTGATCGGGTTCTATGAGGCAGGGGATCTGGTCGGGATCAATAATTTCCCGAACGTGACCCGGGTGCTGGAGCGCTTTCTGGCACGGCCGGCGGTTGTTCGGGGGCTGACCATTCCTTCCTGAGGCCACACATAACCCTGTGGGAGCGGGCTTGCTCGCGAAGGCGTCGTGTCAGTCAACACGTCTTTTTCTGATACACCTCCTTCGCGAGCAAGCCCGCTCCCACAGGAATAGTGATGACGCCCGCAGATTATTGCGTCCTCGGTAATGCACTCTTGATTGATCCAGGTTTGTACCTGTGCCCACCGAAGGCATAAGCTTCGCCCCCTACGACTTTCGTCTCATCTGCCGTTTTCAGGAAGATCCATGTCCAGCCAGTTCCCCGAAGCACGTCCCCGCCGTCTGCGCCGCAATGCGAGCCTGCGCAGTCTGTTCCAGGAAACCGAGTTCAGCCTGAATGATCTGGTGCTGCCGATTTTCGTCGAAGAAGAGATCGATGACTTCGTGCCGATCAAGAGCATGCCGGGGGTGATGCGCATTCCCGAGCGCAAGCTGGCCAGCGAAATCGAGCGTTATGCCCGTGCCGGCATCAAGTCGGTGATGACCTTTGGCGTGTCCCATCATCTGGACGCCAACGGCAGCGACACCTGGCGCGAAAACGGCCTGGTTTCGCGCATGTCGCGGATTGCCAAGGACGCGGTGCCGGAAATGATCGTGATGTCTGACACCTGCTTCTGCGAATACACCGATCACGGCCACTGCGGTGTGATGCACAACCACGAGGTCGACAACGACCAGACCCTGATCAACCTTGGTAAACAGGCGGTGGCCGCGGCGCGTGCCGGCGCTGACGTGATTGCCCCGTCGGCGGCGATGGACGGTCAGGTGCGGGCGATTCGCCGCGCGCTGGATGACGCGGGTTTCACCCAGATTCCGATCATGGCTTATTCGACCAAATTCGCCTCGGCGCTGTACGGCCCGTTCCGCGAGGCCGGTGGCAGTGCGCTGAAGGGCGACCGCAAAAGCTATCAGATGAACCCGATGAACCGCCGCGAAGCCCTGCGTGAATCGCTGCTCGACGAGCAGGAAGGCGCCGACGCGCTGATGGTCAAACCGGCCGGTGCTTACCTCGACATCATCCGCGACATTCGTGAAGCCTCGAACCTGCCGCTGTCGGCGTATCAGGTCAGCGGCGAGTACGCGATGATCAAGTTCGGCGCGCAGGCCGGTGCGATCGACGAGGACCGTGTGGTGCGTGAAAGCCTGGGCGCGATCAAGCGCGCGGGTGCGGATCTGATCTTCACCTACTTTGCGATGGATCTGGCATTGGCCGGGATCTGACAGACACCACAGAACCCCTTGTGGGAGCGGGGGTGGGGGGGGGGGGGGGGGGGGGGGGGAGAAGGGGGGGGGGGGGGGGGGAGGTAGGAGCTGA